>JBNKNM010000070.1:0-24855 GCA_050293845.1 Pseudobacteriovorax sp.
ATCATCTGCGGTATATGGAACCTGAAAATCTCTAGAAAGCTTGCAGCACAGTCGGTTTGAGTTTCGCAAAGACCCTAATATCTAAATTCTGTAATCTTACACTTTGTCAGGTTACTGGTTTCCTAGAGGTTTTTTATATTATGAAACTAATAAGAACTTTGTCATGCAAATATGATTTAATTGCTAAAACCTTTCTATTTATTTTAATTTTGAGCTGCTACCAGGGACTGGTAAAGGCTGATGTAGCTGATGATTGTCAACAATATCTATTTTACAGATGTGATGAGATTGGTGCTCATGCCTTCTACCAGCCCCATATTATGGTTTTGGAAAGTGGGATGGAAGCGGTGTACTATCGTCGTTTGGATCAATATCCTTACGCTAGAGGTCTAAAAAACACCTTATACTCGATTTTCAATGCAGATAAAGTGATCCGCGAGTACGGTGGTTACAGAAAATTCTTTGACGATCAATTTCTGCCTCAGAAAACTGGTGCTTATGCTCCAAACTGGGGTTGGCACCTTCTAGGAGGTGGCTTCCGTGCGCGTCTCTTAGAGGAATACTATGAGCACAAAGGTTTTGAACAGGCAAAACTTTGGTCGTGGCTAACCCTGTATGTAGGACACTTAGGTAATGAGGCAGCCCAGGCCGAGAAAGCTGATGATGGCAGTGTCGACCCTATTGCAGACCTTCTGTTCTTTGACTGGGTAGGAAAAGTACTATTTAGCTATGATGGATTTGCCAGAATTTTCCAAGAACATTTACACCTCAGAGAGTGGACCTATCAGATGGTTTATGACCCTCGCAATAAACGCCTTATCAATAATGGTCAGCAGTATTGGATGCGGGTGCCTTTCAACGAATACTTTAGTTTAAGTTTTTTAACCGGCAATATACATAATTCTATTTCATTTACTGTTAATAATGACTTGCAAGAGCAGTGGACCCTAGGTTTGGGTCTTAAACCAGAAGCGATCACCTGGGCAAACAAGGAAGCCACATCAAAAGCAACTTCTTTTTCTATTATGTTCGCATACTCAGAGAAAGATAATCCGATTTTTACTACTTTTTTTCAGGATAATACCAATCTAGTCACCAGCAGCGCTGGCAGTCTACACGAAAACGATGATATTTCGAAAAGTCGCAAAATCATAGCAAATATTTATCCTAAGTGGATCTCCTTTATGGGACAACCCATGGGCTTAACCTTTGGTGAACTTTATGGCGGCTATTTCCTTGGTTTTACTACAGGTTATGCTCCGATGGGCCTAGCAGCTCACACGGGAGCTGAACATAGGTTTCATAATGATCTTTGATTTTTGCTATGGAGCTATAAAAAAACGGCGTTAAAGCCGTTTTTTTAAGCAAGCAAACCAGTACCGAGTATTATCAGGCTCGGCCTTGGGTTCAAAGGTTTTAGGACAGAAAAACTTAAACTAGAAATCTTGCGTAAGGCGAACGTAATACTCGAGCCCTTTAATATCGTACCAGCTCTGGGAAATATCGCCAAAATTGGAAGGATCCTCGGGACCTTGACTGTCCAATATATTATTAACACCTACTGCTAAAATGCCATTTGTCGGAAAATTGTAGCGAACTTGCGTATTGTAACGCGACCATTGAGGAAGGCGTTCTTCTGGATCACCTAGTTGCGCGTGCGTACCAATGGTCAAAGAAGAAAGAGTAAAGCCTATTTTATCCATGCTCAAATCAATTGAGTTTTGCAGTTTCCATTTAAAGCTTCCGTAGGTTCCTAGGTCGTTTTCTTCGTCTCTACCTTTACGTTGCGACCTGTCTTGCACATACCATGTTCCGGAACTTTGTAATCCAAGACCAGTATTTCCAAATCTCGTATCAAACCGAGCCACAACATCGAAACCAGCACGTGTGCTCTTCGAAAGGTTTTGGATTCGGTTGTCAATTTCAAGAACAGCACCATCTGCATCTCTGGTTACTAGGTCTGGGTCCTCATCAAGAATGTCTTGTAATTGCCGTAATTCAATCAAATCTTTAGATTTGACCCTCCAGTAATCCAACGCAAGACTTAGAGAAGAGGTTGGCTGTGTGACAAAGCCAGCACTAAGAACTACCGACTTTTCAGCATCGAGGTCTGGGTTTCCACCACGAATATTCTTAAATTGTCCCGCTGCAATAGGGTTGGTTTTACAATCTTCACGGCTAATACCATTATTCTCGCAATAGGTATAATCAACAGCACTATTATAAGACACTCCTTGAGCAGAAAATAGCTCATCTAGAGTTGGTGCCTTGAATGCTGTCCCTGCAGAAGCGCGAAGCTTCAAAAGGCTAGTAGGTTGAAATGCCAAGGCAAGTTGGGGATTGAAAGTGCTTCCGAAATCAGAATAGTCATCAAATCTTACGGCCAAATTTGCTTCTAGAGATTCGATAAAATTAAAGCTAGCTTCAATACTGGTAAATAGAACCTCTCGATCTCCTCCTCCATCGGCACCAGCAACGTTAAGCAGCTCTCCATTTCTAGCTTGGCTATTAAACCGTACTTTATAGTCTTCAGTCTGTGCTCCTGCCCCGACAGCAAGGCTAATTACATCGTTAAGCTCACCAGAGAAAAATGCTTCTCCACCACTCGTACTTGTTTCTTCGACATAATATGATTCAGAAACGACTTTTGATTTGATGGCAGCTAAATCCCTGCTCTCATCCCAAGGTATATATTCGCCGTTGGTTAGCAGATCGTTTAGCGGAGCGATCAAAAGTTTATTCGCGGACTTAGAGGTAGTTTTCGAGCCAGAAGCATTAACCCCAACACGCCATTCCCAATTCGCACCGAGGTATCCAGTGAGATTGAAATTAGTACCTAATAGAGAGGCCTCTTTTTCAGTTATCGAGTTTCCAAAATCGCCAAAGCGAATTTTTAAGTCAACACCATCTTCGCTAGGTTTGGTGCCTTGAAATCCTGGGAACAGGCGGTCAAAGCGTTCTTGGCTCATGGCATCAATTGCCTCTTGGCTAACTGTTGCATTAATATCAGAACCAGCGCTATTATCTGGTCGTAATTGAGATTTTGAATTTTGGAGGGTACCAATGACCTTTGTTGTTAGGGTCATATCGGAACCAATGTTGTAAGTTAAGTTATATAGAGCAGATAATCGCTTTATCTCTGGAGAGAGTGAGTTGTAGGCATTATAATTAAAAGTACAACCGTTGCCGCCTGTAATCGCTCCTCCACTTTCTCCATAGTTTGAACAACCTTCAGCTGGAAAGCCTAATGCTTCGCCATTAATATTAGCACTATAGGATCCTGGCACTCCAAAACTTGAAAGACGTTCACGAAAAGCGTCTCTCTGGTTAGTACCAATGCGCTCACTCCCATCATAGCTAAGTACAAGAGTTGAGTTCGAATTTTCTGTTGCAAATCCTGTCAGGCCATTGATCGCGTGGCTATAACCACCGCTGTGCCTGGTACGTCTTACTTCAGCAGATATCTGCTGACCGGTGTAGTCTTTTCGAGTAATAATGTTTATAACTCCACCAATCGCGTCGGTACCATAAACCGCAGCGGCACTCTGTCGTAATACCTCAACTCTTTCCACTGCAGCCAGAGGGATAGAGTTTAAGTCTACAGCTCCTAATTCTGGGTGCTTGGGAAGGCGCACACCATCTAAAAGAATCAGGGTTCTGTTTTCCCCCAGTCCTCTTAGGTTTGCTGTTGCAACACCACCAGCAACAGAACTACCTCCACCATTGAAATTCGCTGTGGAACCAGAAAAGCCACGGAGGAGATCGGCTACAGAGGTCGTTCCCGATTTGCTAATGGCTTCTTTGTCTATAACCGTTAGGGGAGTAGCTCCCTCAACATCGATACGTTTTATCCGGCTACCTGTTACCGTAATCTTTTCAGGCTCTGGAGTTTCTGAATTTTGCTGCGCTAATAAAGCTGTGCTACTAGTGAATAAAAGACCTACTAAGGCGTATTTCATAGATTTCTCCTGCTAGACTTACTTTCTCCCGTTGTAGCCAAAGGGATACTGTACTTACAGCTACTCGTTTTGGCTTCAGCCCTACATAAAAGTCGATATGGCTTAGAATAAATAAGCTCAACTAGTACATATGACTTGGTGGCCCACTCTAATTAAATTTAAGAAATGGTACAACTCTAACTTTTGATTAAGAGGGATATTTTATTCACAGTGATAGAAATACCTGATATTTTTCTTGAAGATTGTTCATACTGATTACAAAGTTCCAACTTCAACCCTATAACTGTAAAAATTCAGCAACTTTGCCACATGCCGTTTAAAACATTCTAAAAACGACTGTCCCTCATATCCAGCCACTGGATAGCCAGTCGTACGCAAGAAATCTGCCTGTACGGGTGAGCACTTATGGAGGAGGTTTTTACCTTCAAGGTGATCTGATGGACTATTTCATGCTAAGCGAACCCTTGAACAGATTTCATCTAAATCTATCTCAATACTTGGCCGATAAAGTAAAGCTTGCTTATGTTCAATAGGGACCCTCTGCATGAAGCTAAAAAAGTATAAATCGCTATTATTATTTGGATTAATTATCAGTATAAGCTCCTGTCGCAAGGACAAGGCCCAAGCTGTAGAGAGCAATTCAGCTAATGCTAGGACAGCAGAGTTAGAGGTCTGTAATGACTCGAAAAATCAAGTTACTTATTACAAAGATATTAAGCCCATTTTGGATGAATACTGTGTTAGCTGTCACAACAGTGAAGCTTCTGAAAATCGAGGCAAACCTCCCAGCAGCTTTGCTGACTACACATCTGCTAGGGCTTGGGGATATCTGATGCCGGGCTTTAGGCTTTTTCAAAATCTTTCTACCGAAGACCAACAGGTAATTCAAGATTGGATCGACGGAGGATTAACAGAGGTTGATTATAATGACAATGCCAAGCAAATAATTGATAGTAATTGTGTCACTTGCCATGATGCTGAGGCCCCAAAACGCAAGGATTTACCCAATACAAATTTTGAAAGCCCGGATATAGTAAGGATTATGGGATCACAGATTCCTATGTTCGGACCTTTGAAGAATGTCACAGCGGAACAACAAACCCTTCTTGAACAGTGGGTCCGGGATGGACTGCCCTTAGGCACTCCCCCTTAGACCCCGATCCGAATGTCCCCTTAGAAACCATTAACCTCCCGTTTAATGAGAGGTTACTTCCCTAGTGAGAAATTTTTTTAAGGTTGATTCCCATTTCCTGTAATAGTCGTTCGTCCTGATCAAATTTCTCTAAAACCCAAAGCATATATCTCACATCAACATGAATCGATCGGGTGAACAGAGGATCGAATGCCCAGTCCGAAATCACCCCATCAATGGTTCCATCAAATACCAGACCAATCAATTCTCCCTTTCCATTCAAGGTTGCAGAGCCAGAATTTCCACCCGTAATATCCAGATCAGCCAGAAAATTTACTGGTACCGTATCAATGGAGTCCATTTTGTGCATACCATAATTTTTATTGCTAATGAGGGACAGCTGCTTTTCAGGCACATCGAAAGGGTCTTTACCAGTGTGCTTGTCAGCAATTTCTTCTAGCTTAGTATAAGCTTCAAATTTTTGCCCCTTACGGTTTTTATAGCCTTGTATAGTACCATAAGTGATACGAAGGGTAGAATTGGCATCAGAATATAATACCTGCCCCTTTGACTTCATAAAAGCTGCAAAGTTTTCCATGTAGGTAGACCTAAGCTTTTGAAATCGACCCTGCATAGCTTTTCGTTCATCGGCTAGCTTCTCTTCATCAGCAAACAATTGGACTGCAAGTGCTATGAAAGGGTCTTTTGATTTATCCAATTCCTTTCTGCTCGCGGCCATGAGGCCAATACGATGCTTTTCATCAAGCAGCTTTGTTTTAGTATAGAAGCGACTAACTATTTTTTGTCGCTTCGCTTTACTTACCCTTAAAAGAATTTTATATGCTTCAGGAATTTTTTCCAAACTGGTATCAACTTCAGCGAGCCCCTTGAGCCAGACGGCCTCATCTACCTTAGCATCAAAGCGTTTCGAAAGAGCTTGTAATCTGGACTTCAGCAATGGTAAATCTCTATTTTGATACCCCGCCTCCCGCTCTTTATCTGGACTTTGCTTCTCCACTGCCAACTTATAAAGCTTCTTGGCTTGACCCAGTAAAGCCGAATCTCCTAGCAATCTTAAATTCATGTCAATTTTTTCGGCGCGAATCTCCTCCTCAATAAGTTGATTGAGGGCACGATAATTCTCTATACCGGCCTTATCTTTTTTGGCTTGCAGATACCCGAGAAACTCCTTTTCGATTTTTTTCTTATCAGCAACAATGTTTAGGGCAGCAAACCCTTCCATCTTGCCTTCTATATTCTTACTATAGTTATTAAAACCAGCTAATTTCCCGGCATATGCAATACCTACTTCTTTTTTCATTTTAGCTAGATCTTCGATAATAGTGATACGACTATCTAGATATGACTTCATTCTGGGATAATAATCTTTGAAAGTACCTTCAACCTCCCTTGCTAAACGATGCCGGTTGGTTCTACCAGGATATCCTGCAACCATCACAAAGTCCCCTTCCTGAGTTCCATGGGGCTCGATTTTAAGAAAGCCAGCGGGTTGGTAGGGAACATTTTCTTTATTGAATTCTGCGGGTTTACCATCCTTATCCACATAGGCACGATAGAAGGCAAAGTCTCCGGTATGCCGAGGCCACATCCAATTATCAATATCGCCACCAAATTTACCTATTGACGATGGGGGGGCTTGCACCAACCGCACATCCTTGATTTCCAGCTGCTTGGTGAGTCGATAGCTCGAACTACCTAAAAATGAATCGATACGACAACGGTATCCTTTCTGCTGTTCGCATGCGCGAATCATCTGCTTCCGTCTGCCCTCAATTTTTTCGTAGCGATCCAAGCCATCAATCCCTTCTAAACCCTCCAAGATTTGGGACGTGATATCACTTATGGTCTCTGTCACTAGAATGCGAGATCCTGGAGCGGCTTGCAGTTCTTCTGTTCTATTTTTTGCAATAAAACCATCGCTCAATAGGTTTCTTTTTTCTGTGGAGTTATATTGAATAGAGCCATAAGCACAGTGATGATTCGTAACGACGAGTCCTTGAGGTGAAACAAATGATGCACTACACCCCCCTAGGCTGACTATGGCATTCATGGGATAATTCGTTAGATCGTCGAGAGCGTGAGGTGAAGTTTTTAGTCCTTTTGCTTTAAGATCTTTACTGATCAGTGGTAATTGCTCAGGCTGCCACATTCCCTCAACAGCCATAATGGAGCTGGAAATCATCGCAGCTCCCAGGATAAAGCTATTTCTAAATGTCCTCAAAACTACTCCTTTTAGTGTAAGTGCACGAAATTATAAATTGTTTTGCTCGGCCTACAAGCGAGCTTTGATGGTCTTGAACACCTTTTGCCCAAATTAAGTTTTGTAATATCTCCCTAGAGTTAAGATACTACAGCAACTCTCAGAAGCATTAATTTAATAGCACGTTGATTTCAATGAAACTAATAAGATTTTTTATGAATATTTCAAGTAAGCCATACTCAAATATGTCAAGATTACTTATATAAACCCGAATATAGGTGTGAACTGTAAAAGATTTTTTAGTGAGATAGATGGCAGCACAAACCGAACAAATTCTAGAAACAGAAGATCAGGCAGATCTAGGGAAAGCCTCTTTGTCTCTTCAGCTTTCTTCCACAGGTTTTGATGAAGAAAGGCAAGAGTTCCATGTATCCTTAGATAGGGCTCTTTTCAAAGATCCGGTTACCATTATTTCTACAGTCCTAGAAGCTAATGGATATGTCTTGAATCTGGAAAATATTCTCGCTTCCTTGGATCAGTTTAAATTTGTACCTCTTGCGAAAGTAAACCAACGTTCACCCCATCCTGTTGCCAAGTCCTATCTGCCCTGCATAAAATTCCAACTACCCAGCAAATCACAGGTAGGACCAACCTTAAGACGCTTTTACGATGAAATCCAGCACTATGAAGTCGCTATCAATGAACTGCAGCAACAGAACACAGCACCTTTACGACAAAGCCGTAGACCAGATAGCCATAAAGAACAGGTTATGAAGCTGGAAGAAGAAAATAAAGTTCTGAAAAAAGAAATTGATGATCTCAAGCTCATGTTGAGCCGTGCTGTTAAGTCTGAAGCTACAGCTAACAAAGCATTAGCTTCTCAAAACCTATTGCCCAATAATATTCGCTTAGGAATCGTAAGAGAACTCATCATTGAAGATCGGCAAATCTTACTAAAGTCAGGGAGAACTTCTATCATTGTTCCTATGGCCCTTTCGCAGGTTCTACCAAATGTTAAAGACAAGTGTCTTGTACACTATGAAAAGGGAATCGCTATAGGATGTTTTTTTTACGAAACGAACGGTATTGTCCTTAAACCAGTTCTTAGTCAAATCATTGTTATGGACAGTCAAGTATGTAAAGTACGGGATATTAACAGGCGAACCTGGTGTATCGTTATCAAGAATGAAGAAGAAGCAAAGATTCTTAAATTATTAAAAAAAGGAGATTTTCTCCAGCTCTTTATATTTGACAATCAAGTATTACGTTTCGAATCGATGATAGGCCAAAAACGCGACTTCTGTGCTGGTGTGCTAGAATCTCTGACACGTAGACATATTTCAGCAAATGCATCTGATCTAGATACAGCTGAGAAATAAAGGATCTTTGCTAATGGATGGTCTCAAATTAAAAAAATACATGAGTACTACTAAGAAAGGATTCGATCCCACAGCTTTAATA
The DNA here is from genome assembly GCA_050293845.1 of Pseudobacteriovorax sp. Taxonomy (GTDB): domain Bacteria; phylum Bdellovibrionota_B; class Oligoflexia; order Oligoflexales; family Oligoflexaceae; genus DT-89. Next base: position 8,774 of record JBNKNM010000070.1, read on the forward strand.
CTCAGCCTGGTGGGACTCATAGGAGTTGTCCTCTCCATTGGCTATCAAGAAGATATCAGCACTTTCATCGACATGAGATCAATTCTGGTTGTTGTCTGCGGAACCTTTGCCAGTATACTTTTCCAGTTCGATTTTAAGTCAAGCTTCCACTCTCTAAAGCTTATCCTCCAGTCTTTTATACAAACTCCCGACAAAAATGTTGTCCGGGTCATCACCTCTCTTGACGAAGCCATCATCCGTGATATGAGCGTAACCGAGCTAAGAGAAGGTACAGATGTTACTGGTGAACTACTCAACGACATGATCTATATGCATAAACAAGGTCTTGTTTTTGATGAAATCGATGATTTCGTAACCTCTCGCATTACTGACGAATTTCTCGGACGCAAGGTCGCTGTTGATTTATTACGTCGGGCGGCGATTATAGCGCCAGCACTAGGGTTATTCGGTACTGTAATCGGCTTAATTGGTGTGCTCAAATCCTTAAGCGACCCGGCAATGATTGGCCCAAGTATGTCACTTGCGCTAATGACTACAGCCTACGGCGCAGCCCTCGGCTCGTTAATTTTTACCCCACTCGCCGGCCGTTTGGAGCACCATAACACTATCTATTTAGAGGCCCATCAGCAACTGCTGACAAAACTAGGAATATTACTGAGACGAGAAGAACAAGACCTCACTCGCGAGCTTATCCCTGACGAGGAGGCCTCATGAAATTAGTTGACTTGGCAAATCAACCTGATGAAGAAAGTCTAACTTCATTTTATATCAGCTTTTCAGATTTAATGGTACTGCTAGGGGTTTTTTTTGTGATGCTCATTTCAATGAGCAAAATCGACATTGGCTCCTTCGAAAAAATTAAAACAAGTTTTTCTGGAGATACTGAAGGCACCTTAATTGAACTCGCTGCCGAACTGAAAGAAATTGTAGAAGGGGTCCCAGGCGTTCCTGGTGTTACAGTCCACATGGCTGAAGATGGGGTTCGGCTAAATTTAGACACAGGAACCCTCTTCGAATCAGGGAGCGCCAAACTAAAGCCCAATAGTTTGGACCCCCTTAAGCCCCTTCTTACCAGTATCGAAGCCACTGCATACACCATTGACGTGGAAGGTCATACCGATGATGTCCCATTGTATCGATTTTATGACTTAGATGGGGAAAGAAACTTAGAAACTAATTGGTCACTCAGTGGTCGTCGGGCGAGCGCTGTTATCCATTTTTTGTTGAAATTCGGCATTGGCAAATCTCGCATACGACTCGTTGGCTATGCAAGTACCCGGCCCATGACTTCATTGGAGGGGAAAGAGGGAGATGCTTTACAAGCTGCCCGTGCGGAAAACCGACGAGTTTCATTGTTGATAAAGTAACCCTTGGGGAGAATTGGTTTTGGTGCGGATATTGTCAAAGGAATCGGCTAAAAAAGGGTTAACGGCTAAATTTGACCGTAAAAACCGGTTTAGCATTCGCAAAACGCTAAGCAATACTGGTATGTATCAATACTTCTTTGCAAATACAGCCCTAAATGAAGAACTGATCATTCCTCATTTTTTATTTGACCGCTTTCGCATCAACCTTATGGAAATCAAGCATATTCTTGAAGAAGCATCGATTATCAATAAAGATATTGACACTAGATTGTTTTTTAAGGAGCAGCAATACTACCGTTTTAAGTACTCAACCCATACTTTAAATCAAATTGTAATTTCCGACCTATCAAAACCCAAGCACCTTCATATTGATAAGGAGGCTATTAATGTCGTCATTGAATTACTTTATCACCAAAAGTTAAAGCATGCCAATGGCACATTCGATCGTATCATCAATTATCATGGATTATTTCAATTCACTTTCAATGAAGGTAGTGAAAGTATTTCTAGCGGACTAACCTTAAGAAAGAATATTCTCACACATATTGAAGATTACATTCCGTTGGAAAATCGTCGCGATGTTCTTAGCAATATCATTTCTACAGTAAAGCCCGAAAATGTCGAGCTAAAAGGCATTGCTCCCAACGGCAATAAAAAAACAACTAAAAAAAATTCTACTTTCCGCTCCAAATTAGGAGAACGAAGTGGCCAAGATAATTACACCGTAGACTATGATAGTTTGTTTGATGCTAATCAAAAAGGTACAGCCAGAGAGGTAAGCCCTACTTTACCGCGCACCATGCTGACCGCTGAAAGCAACTGTTTTGGGATACCACTTTTAGCAAGTGATATTAAAGCAAGTAATACATCTATTTTTAAATGTGAACTTTCTCAAGAAGAGGCCTCTACTTTTCGTGATAGTTTTCTTGGAGATCGGGATTCTGTCATAATGTTAGGTTTTGAGATTTTTTCAGCTGTATTCAAACACGGAGGAAAGCTCAAAAGTTTTAGGTTTCCTCTTTACTTCATGAATGTAAAAATTGATGAATCCGGTAGAAATCTCCATATTCACCCTCCCAAAGATGGTGATATCTACCTCAATCACTTAGGACTTGCGGCATTTGTAGAGCGTTTTGCCAAAGATAATAAAGATGAAGCTATGGATAAATTCTTCCATAATTTCAGCTCTCAAAAAATTGAAGTTGATAAGGAACTTCATACCATACGTATCCATCGACAACTCCCGTACAGCGATGAAGTGTTCACCCAAACCCGTGAAATTCTGATAGGAAAACAAGGAGAAAATGGTCATGGAGGATTATTAGAAAATTTAAATGTATTAGGTATAGAATGTGACTTAGAATCAGTTTACCTGTATAAAACACCACGTAATCCTTCTCCTCTCGTACGATCCCTGGAACAGGATCTTGTTCGCACTCAGGAAATATCTCAGGATAACCCTGAAAGATTTTATCGAAGCCTATTAGGTCAATTCTTTAATCCCGAACGCCACAAAGAAGATCGTCAATTAAACAAATTCTGCGAAACCACTTATTTTCCCGGCGCTATTCCCCGAGCTACTAAAAAGTTAATTAACAATCTAAATGAGCATAATTTGGTCTTATTAGAGGGACCTCCTGGTACGGGAAAAACCTTTACCATACTGAATCTCTTAATTCACTGCATCAACAATAAGCAGCGCTTACTTATCGTAAGTGATCAAAAAGCTGCGATTCATGCATTGACTGAGAAACTAGAAGAGTATTTAATTGGTAACGATAGAAACTCCCCCTTGTCAAAGCGTAATATGAATCTTCTCAAAGGTGCTTTAAAAGTTATCGACGAAGTACCCGACCCCAGCGACAGCTTGAATCAGTGGGTCAGCAAAGTGATCAAACTTCTCCAGCTTGAGCAAACCAGAGACTTTGATGGTGCTGAGGAATATAAAACAGTAGTAGACCGCATTGCTAAAATCGATAAAGATATTGCTTCAAGAAAAGAAATGATCAAAAACAACCTATCAGAACTTTGGCCTGGAGATAGTAAGTTAAAGACTAGCCCCAAACATTTCCACCCCACCACCGTTGATGATATCAATAGTCTCATACAATACATTGAATTTATCGGTTCAGGTGAACATAGTAAGGTCAACAAAGTTAAAAACTACGACCGACAAAGAAGTATTACCAAAACATTTATCGAAAATAGATCTGAGATGTCTGCTGATAAGTTAGGGGGGTGTTATAGCGATTTTAAGATAGATGTCAGTAATGATGCCCGGATCATGGATTTCATTAATAGTCATATCTCCCTCCTTTCTTCATTGCTTACACAAAAACCAAAATCTGAACAGGAATTCAAACCGTTGTTTAAGGATAGTATAGATTCCGCAACGATGCGCTATCTCTACCAACAATTCAAGACAATTTTTACAGAGGATCTCCCGATTCATAAAAAACTTACTTATAGAATATCTCATCCCTGTATACCCTTATGGAAAAAGCTTGAAAAATTTTGGCACGACCAAAAGGAACTGTATGATATGCTGATCGATCATCCCCATCGAGAAGGTATCTTGCGCCAGTATCAAGAAATCCATGAAGCCTTGGACCCCGATGAAACCTTTAAAAACCAGAGTACAGCCCTTGAAGTATCTCATTTCAGTATTGCCTACAATGATACACCTCAAACCATTCTTGAGACTCTGCTAGAGTTGCAAAAACTACAGGCAAAAAGAGATGATGAATGCCGCAAACTGCTCATTTCAAGGTTAGCGGAGATCAATGATCATGTTTTACTCACGAAACAGGGAAAAGGACCCAGCCCCACGACAGCAATAGCTAACACTTTGGATGCATTAAAAGAATGCAGCTCCATTGATACCGGAACGGGAGTTCCCCTGGTAAAAGAGCTACAAGAAAACCTAGCACAGCACTATCCCATCTGGATTTGTAGAAAACAGGCGGTATCTTTCCTTTTTTCCACTCAGGAAGAACTGTTTGACCTTGTGATAGTCGATGAGGCTGGTCAGTGCCGTGTTGATGATGCCATGCCGTTGTTATTTCGGGCTAAAAAACTAATGGTTGTTGGAGATGATAAACAGACAGTAATGGATAAAAATTCCATTATCGACGACTTTTTATTTAAAGATTTTGAACTTGATGAACACCTCAGAACTCTCCAAGCCCGAGGAGTCAAAGGCGGGGGATCAAATCTGTTTAGTATGGTTAAGTCAATTAAACAAGGTGGGGTCTTGCTAGACGAGCATTATCGATGCCCCCCTTCGATTATTTCCTACAGTAATGAGTATGTGTATAATTCAGACTTAAAGATCATGCAATGGCAGCCCCCTGGAGCACCCCCTTCAGTTGTCGTGGACTATAGCGAAAGTGAAGTACAGGTTAGCTCCAAACCCACCAGCGGTAAGTTTAAAGGGATCGAAACTGATATGATCGACCGCTTCTTTGACTTTATTGGTAAAACTATTGTGAATATTGAAAAGGAGACAGACGAAAAAATCAACTTCGAAACAGACGTAGCTATATGCTACTTTCTTTTGAAAAATGAGCCATACATCAAAGAAAAGAAAAGCCTTTTCCTACAAAAAATGAAACGGGGCAATGATGTGCTAGATGGAGCAGGAGCAGCCCTGCAAGGAAAAGAAAGAAAATACATTTTCTATTTGTGGGATATCAACCGCTACAACCTTTCTTTCTTCAAGCAAGGCGATGACCCCGACAAGCGTAAAGGGGAACTCAATGTGTTGATGAGCCGTCCTAAAGTAAGGGCCTACCATTACTTGCATAAGTCTTTTGCAAGCCTGAAACACGACCAGGCCACCATTTCTGACTACTTGTGGAAAACCTATCAAAGACAATCAGAAAAGAAAGAGAAGAAAATCTGGACCCCACGTACTAAAAAACCAGATCCCCGAAAACTTTCGTGGCAAAGATCCAGCGGACAGGCCATTCACGGACTTTTGCAATTCTTATGGGAATCTCGCCATTGCCAATTGCAGGATAGCTACCAACCTCATTACAGCGTGGTCTTGGGAGATCCTAGACAAAAGATCGATCTTATATTAATACCCAAACAACAAGAGAATCAAAAGTCGATTGCCATAGTCGACTTAAGTGAATTTGCTGACCGTAAAAATCCTGAAGAGGATATAATAGATTATTTTTTCCAACTTCAGCGGGCCGTTCCCTCATTAGATCCCGTTTTTGCCTTCATTCATGAATTGGCTGATGAGCGTTACCTTCCTTATAGGCTTATCGAAGAAAAGGTACAAAAGTTCAAAAAGTCACCGGCAGCTTAAACAGGTCCGAAAATTTTCACCTGACCCTCCGTTCCTTCGAAAAAAAGCACCCTCATAGCAGAAGGTTAATTCCTGGCCTTTTTTCCCTAGTGCTATGGATGAAGCGCCTCTTTCCTTTCCCTTTTCACCTTTCCGTTCTATATTAGCCTCGGTCCAAAAATTTATTACTGACGCAGCGTTACTTCGGCAAAAAATTACTCATTTACATTGATTAACACTGTCATTTTCCCTGTGTCTTGTGTTCACCTGAAAGGGTTTAATTTGGCAGATTTTGTCCTTCGCATCTTTACGCTTTCCCAGTTGATCACAGCCGCTCTTGTCGCGCTGAAGGTAAAAAATAAGAACTTAGCTGTAAAAATCTTAGTACCATTTCTTCTGGCACTTGGCTGTTATGTGGCTCAACCCCTCGTTATCCATGAACTACCATTTACCATAAGCTCATTACTGATAATGGGAGCTTTCACCATTCCTTTTCTCTTCTGGATGTTATGTGAGGCCATTTTTACCGATGGTTTCCAAATCAAAGCCCACCACTATACTTTTTTGCTTATATTTCTCATGCTGAGATGGATCATCTACTGGACGCTTCACCAGTCCGCTCATGATGCTATCCTTCCTACACGCTATCTAGTTGTTATACCAAAGATTTTAATCTTGTTTTGTGTGGCCATGGCTCTCAAAAAAACCATTTCCGACTGGCGTGACGACCTCGTGGAAGAACGCAGGCGTATCCGACTTTTTTTCCTAGTCATTTTAGGTAGCGAGATATTGGTGGTCACAGCTGTAGAAACTTACCTTTCACTACAGCACCTCGATGACCCTCCCATACTCGCATTGATACACTCCATTTTTATGTTTTTACTAGGATTTTGGTTTTCCGTTCGGATGCTATCACTGGAAGCTCCCTTTTTGCTGCCGGCTCCCCAACGGGTCACAGTTGCTCCGAGCCCCCCTGAGTTCCCTTTGATCAAAAAGCTAAATGCTCTCATGAAGGATGAACAATTTTACCTTGAAGAGGGGCTTACCATAGGTAAGCTTGCCAAAAAACTTGGTGAACCTGAGTATCGTGTCCGCCTAGCGATCAACCAAGGTTTAGGCTTCAGAAACTTTAATTTCTATTTGAACTCCCTACGCATTGAAACTGCGGCACAAATGCTACGGAGCCCAGAATTCCGCGATGATAAGATTCTTGCTATCGCCTTGCAAGTGGGCTACCGGTCCCTAGCTCCATTTAATAAAGCCTTCAAAGAGTCGTTCCAAATGACCCCCAGTGAGTACCGATCTCAGCACAAAGTCTAGAATCAAAGTCTCACCCCAATCTTAAAACTGTGAGAATCATCAAATAGAGAAATCAATCACTGCACAAATATACATTTAACAGTCTATATTTATTAAATTAATTCCTATTGATTCTCAAAAAGTTCCTTGATTTTAAAAAGCATCACACTTTCGAACAATTCCATAGGAATTGGCATGTTTTTTTTACTTAAAATTAAACTACATGATAGCAACTTATCTTTCTTTATAATACAGGTATATTATAACAAAAATACTACGCCAAGATATTAGTAAAGGCTCTATTATCTGGACATCTAATTTTACAAGATTTTTTTTAGCGTCAAGTACCAGCCATATTTTAGCTTATGGTATTTTCTCAAAAAAATTGACACTAAGACAAATAGGCATTATGAGCACGGAACACCTCCATGATGAAGAGAAATTTATGACTTTAACCAAAACGGCAAGTAACAGTGGTAACAGGAGCGCAGCATGAAGCATATTTTATTCCCAATAATTACAGTGTTATACAGTACTATTAGTTATGGCTACATTAAACAGGCTCCCGTATATAACCTTGATCACAAGAATCAAAAACTTCTGTACCATCTCAAAATAAAATACGACGATAACAGCGACCGTCCCCTCAGCTTGCAGTGGCTATCGCCCCATGGCCCTGTAGATACAGAAAGTAACATTCATTTTGAAAATGGGAAATTTCATAGCTATAGCTATACCAGACACAATATATCAGAAGAGTCATCGGTGAGACGACAAGCTGATAAATTAATATTTACCAAAACTTATCAGGGAGAGACGCAAACAAAAGAATTTCCCTATAGCTCCAACTTTGTTACAGGTTCCTTAGCTTTTTTCTATATGCAGCAGCATTGGCAAGAATTAAACCATAAGGGTCGCCTGCCTTTAAGGTTTGGTGTTCTAGACTTACAAAAAGTCATCGATTTTGAAGCCATTGTAAGCTCCCATAGTCAAGAACAAGTTAAAGTTTTGCTGCAGCCTGAGAGCTTTATCATTAAAATGTTTGTCAATCCTATTGAGGTTTTATTTTCAAAGGACGGTAAAAAAATATTAAGTATTTCTGGGCGAACACTACCAGTAATAGAAATGGATGGTAAAATCCAACCCGTGGAGGCTGAAATCAACCTCAGATAAATCTCGTAGCACGAGACAGTGCTATTCCTATCTTTAAATCATAATTGAAAGAAGGGAGATACCTTCTTTCTTATGCATTTCACGACTTTTCAAACCTTTTAAAAATGTAAGAATATGGGCATCCCCCATTAACAGCTATAGAACTCCAGCAGCTTCTCCGAAGTTAGCGAGATAGGAGTTAGAACTCCTATCTATGACTGATAACTGCTTGTAGGAAACTATGATGAAAAAAATAGATTCAAAAAGATTCTTTTTACCTTTTTGTGCCTTACTAAGTATTACCGGATGTGGATCTTCCGAAGACAAGGCCACTGCTATAGATACAGGCACTCCCAGTGTAGTGGCATCAGACTCTGATACTTTGGCTATTTCCGGTAAACTTGCTATTGAGGATTCTACAGGTTTAGGACTTGCTGCTGATGGTTCAGGATTACTTGCGGTGACCTTAAATGGAGGAACACCAATCGGTGACCCTGAAGATATTACGGTCGGTTCAGATGGCAGTTTTTCCTATTCGCTATCGAAAGTTAATGACCAGGTAGATTCTATTAACACCGAAATGGCCAAAGATGTTGCTGATTGGGATTGGAACTTACTAGCTGAACTGGCTTCCGATCTTTTTGGAGAGTCCGTAACGGCAAGTCAACTTCAAGAAATTGGTGCAGAACAGGTCAAAACCTATATGGAACAGTTTGCCACACAACTGGAAACATTGGGTACTACTACACTTCTGATTTCCTATACTCCTTCAGATGATATTGTAGCGGAAGCAAATTCGTTTTCCTTCATTGGTTTACCCACAGCAGGTGGGAAAAATCTTATCGCTTTATCTAATCAGGCCATACTTGGCAATCTCACTTTAGGAGATATCACTGCAGGTAGTAATGGTGAAGGGCAAGCAGAACTGGATGCAGAAAGTAGTTTTAACCTCAGCGAAAAAGTTATCGATAATCTTGCAGATAATGGTAAAGCCCTCAAAGACTTTAAAAATCTTTACATGAATGATGATTGGAAAATAGAAACGTTCTGGGCTTGGATGGGAACTAAAGCCAATGCCATAAATCAATATAGTAGTGTCGATACACTTGAATATAATGGTGTAGGATTTTATATCGGTTCTAGCACTGCCACCCCCTTTGTTTATGAACAGCTGTGTGGTGCCAATCCTGGCTCTCTCACGTTTACCCCTCCAGAGGAGGTTTCCGTGAAATCAGGGGATGAAACTATCTCCACTTTCACTGAATTTTCCAACAGCGGAGCTACTCAAGACACCCAAGGTGACGATCGCATATGTAGCGGCAACAGCTTCTATGGTCGTGAAGATGGAACCAATGAATTTATGATTAACTTTGGTACTGGTGGCGGTATCCAAGGAGACCTACCAAGTGGTATTTGGCGTATGAAATGGCAGGATTCGGAAATTGCTCGTTTCGATGTGGCTCTTGCAAAACCTTTTGACAGCGATAACAAGCCTACTGTTTTCATCCCCAGTGCAAAATTCATCACAGCTAACGACCAAATAACTGGTGTGAGCATTAAATTTTATGTTTGGAACGGCAGCGCTTATGAGGAAATGACTGACATCACAGCTGTAAAGCGTCTGGTGAGTCAGATCAATGCCAGTATTACCAAGTCTGATACTAATGGAGAAGAGAGAGGGCAAGCGACCTTTGCCAACGAAACCACCACAGAGGCGAGCTTAACATTTGAGAACCCGGTCTCCACTGCGAATGCTTCATATTTATCTGTTTCATTTACCATTGGAACGGCTAATTACCGCACTGAGTTTCGATAGGCTTACGATTATTACATAGATCCGAGGGGGACTCCCCCCTTGATGAATTCAGGGCGCCACCCTATTTTCGACTTCTTAGCTAGCAATGCTCTAGAAACTTCTGACACTCACTGGAAAGTTGTAATGGGTCATCATAACCACCACTCCGTTGGTTATCACATGAGCAAGCCTGGTCTAGCTTCTCGTCTCAAGAGAAGAAGGAATCCACCCATGGGCGCGTTAATTAAAGAGGTTTAAGCAATAGACTTTTGTAGTCCGTTTGTATCCCTGGCATAGGATTTGATTGGTTTCCTGAAATCCAATATTTTGATACAATCGGTTCGCTGTAATCAGCCTGGGACTGGTCTGGAGATATACAAAGTTAATTTTTCGTTGGCGGAGCCATTCCAAACAAGTCGTTATGAGAACACGGCCCACTCCACGATTGCGAAATGATTTTCGTACGGCCATCTTTGCTAGTTCAAATCTATCTTCAGAATCTTTAATTAAGGCGGCAGTTCCAATCGCTGCTCCCTCGTAAATCGCGAAAAAAATTTCTCCACCATTGTTTAAAATAGTTTCAGGGTGATCAAGTAGCTCGCTGTCTTTCTCTTCCACATAAAACCATTCTTTTAACCACTCTTCATTGAGAGAGCGAAAAGAATGACTATATTTACTTGTGTATGGAATAATCGAAACCTCTTGGAGAAACATCTTCTTGAATGTTATGTGACAGAGTTGAGATATAGGTTTTTTTCGGATTTCATCTTCAATACGGTCCAATATATAAATAATATCAATGTCAAGATCGACGAACATTTGACTGATTGATTGATGGAGAGCTTTCCATATAGGTTCGATGGATTCTTGTAAAGCAAGGCCTTTTTTTGTCAATACGACAATTCTTTTCCTACCATCATCAGAACACCTCCTCGAGCTTACAATCTTCGCCTTTGTCATTGGAGTAATAACCTTAATCGTAGCCGGATGTGATTGGCCCAATCGACTAGCGAGATCTGTGATGGACATCTCCTGATGCTCCAGCAAAAGGTAATAAACTCCAAACCACCTCGGGTGAAAATCCACACCTAAACGAGAATATATGTCAATGCCATCCGCAAGTAAATTTTCTGAAATCCCCTTTAGACGGGATGCTAATCCTAATACTCCTAGCTCTTTGAATATAGTCATACTATATTGGGTCCTACTTCTAAATGTTGCCTGGATCTGAAATAATTCAGATCCAAAATTTGATCCGACCTTATGCTTAATTTTGTTTTATAGATTTATCTTCCCGACCGCTTTGATAGATACCACTGACACTTACTAGTTTTCCTTTTTTATTACGATTAAACTGAAGCCTGAAGTAATCAAGTCCCTCCACTGCAAAGCGATCTTTTTTCACAGCAAGCATTTTCGATAGTCGTTTGCCACGTTGATAGAATAATTCTTTTCCTTTCATGAGAATAATTCTTTTACCATAATTACCTACATAATCCAACTTGATGTCATCCTGAAGAGGTAAGGGGGAATACTTAGCCTTAAGTGATTCCTGTGACCACTTTAAAAATGCTAGTTTACTTGCTGTTTTAGTATTATCTATCAATTTTTTTAGAGCCACTTGATGCGTCTTTTTCAGAGCTTTACTTGGGCTGATTTTTATGTGAGGGGTCACACCCTTGCCTTCCCAATTTGTCTTGGTAATGGGGTTCACAGCTCGACCAAAAGGTATGGCTAGTCCAAACTTTATATCATCTAGATAATGATAGTTCACGGGATGTGCTCCCCCTCCGGAAGTTTCACCGATTAACGTTGCTCTTTTAAGATTCTTTAAATTATAACTAAACTCTTCTGCAGCTGAGAACGTTCCGGAGCTGATTAGCACATAGACATCCTTGTCCAGATATTTCTTGCCACTAACGTAAGAACTTGTCCAAAATTGATCCATTTGACCTGTTTCTCTGACATAGAAAGAGTTGAGATGAATGCTTTCTTTGAAAAAATAGCTCGTAATTAGCTGCACCATTGAAGGAGAGCCACCCCCATTGTGCCGAAGATCGATAATAAGGGCCTCGGTGTTACTTAAGAACTTTAGGGCGGCTTCTGCAGTTTTTCCTGCATATTCCGCAGGAGCAAATCCATTAAGCTTAAGATACCCGATATTTCCTTCTAAAATTTCAACTTTTTTAAAATAGTAATTCGCAGTTTTCAATTGTTCTTGGATCCCTTTTTCACCTTCAGGATCATTTTCGAGTTGTGGAGGCGGCGTGGGGCTATAAGTGATGCTGATGTGCTTATCATTACTAATTGACACAAGGTCATTTTCTATAGATTGGGCGAGCACCTGTGGATCGCTAATTTTATTATAAGCGCCGGACTTTAACTTCTTTCTTAGTTTTTGCTCCATCTTGTCCGCAATTTCGGGAAAAACATACTTTTGTTTAAATTCGGTGGTGATTCGAGAGATTATTTTCTCGGTGTCCAGGGATTTTGATACAGCTGTATTCAGTTGTAAGATCCAGGCGGATAGAGCAAATAATATGCTAAATTTATTGATCATTTTCGTCGACCCCTCTATTAAGTAGCTAAATACGTAACTAGTTACATATAATGGACAAGTGGCTGATATTTTCAAGCCCAAATACCTGTAATGCATGAAAGGGGCTCTACCTATTTCCCACCACATTCTTGACTCTGCTCCGCTCTATGATCCCGGACGAGCCAACTCACTAGGTCAGTTAAAGTGAGTCAGTGCTACCCTCAACTCCCATACAATGAAGGACTCAACATCAAGCTATGGGCATACGACTCAAAAATAGAGCATTCCCCCTACTGTAGCTGTAATAAACTCACCTGTAATGTTGATTTCATCGGAAGATAAATTGGAAACCCTCTCCATATCTTCCCATACTTTTTCCCCCCTCAACTGAGCTGTAACAGCAAAGTTAGCAACAATTCCCAGCCGCATGCCAATTCCTAATACTGCAGCTGGCCTAACACTTTGCTCCTGCAAACCTATTTCAGCTATTTTAGCATCGGTGACGACCCAGGCAATTCCTGGTGTGATATTGATGAATCCCAAAGACACAGGAATAAAAAGCCAATCCCAAAGGTAGCGATGGTAGAAACCTGATCGCAAGTTTTTCAATTCATATTCGGTATAGGAAATATCCCAACCCAGCCCGACAGAACCGAATTTAATTTTTGCTCCCCCAAAAATCCTTACCCTAAGTGTATTGCCAGGAGCGATTAAATTGGTTAATTCATTTTGGGGAAAGCTTTGTCCTACTTCTACTTGGAAAAGACCGGTCGCTTGGGTTTTGCTAAAGCCGGGCGCACTGATAAAAAGAATGGCGCTCATAAGAAGCTTGAGCATGGAGTCCTCCTTGTTTTTAAAGTTTGAACTATATTCTCACAAAAAAATAGCTCTTTTCAAGGAGGTTAATACTGCTTCTCTAATTCACTCACCTAATACTAAGTACTTAGTCTGCTCTACCCTCGTCGGCCATACCCTAATGCTAGTTTGTTTTTGAAGAGTTCAGCCTCAGATTCACCTTGCCCATGGGGAGACCACCCCGGTTTACGGAGCATATACTGCATCTTATTTTTCCAACTCGGTTCCTTCACAACATCCCAGAATAAGTTTTGGTACTCACCAAAATTAATCGTTATAGGATTGTATGTTTGGATCGGCTTGAGGACCCCATAAACAACAGGCTCCTCTTCTTCCTGAAATGTACCAAATAGTTTATCCCAGATAATAAGACACCCACCATAATTTTTATCAATATACTGTGGGTTGGTACCATGATGAACGCGGTGATGGCTAGGAACTGTAAATATCCTGTCAATTACTGGTATTTTGTTTATCTTTTCAGTATGTAACCAGACTTGATAGTAGCGAATAATGTAGTATGCAATTAATGAAGAAACGGGGTCATACCCTAGCAACGGCAATGGCACCCAAAAAACCCAACGAAACGAGCTCTCAATCCATGATAAACGTACCGATGTGGAAAGATTATAGTCTTCCGAACTATGGTGGATACTATGAGTCCCCCAAAGCAACCTCACCTCATGACCAAGTCTGTGATACCAGTAATAGCTAAAGTCGGAGAGTAAAAGAGCCAGTGGCCAATACCACCAAGCTGCTTCTGACAAGTTAAGACGAAACCAGCTCAGCTGATAGCAGACTGTAAAGCCTCCAACCATGAGTCCATTCCAGAGCAGCTTCATCAACATACTACCCATAATACCGATTACAATATTAGAAGTACTGTCTTTAATATCATAGCTTTTTGATTTTTTAAAAAAACTATAGATAAATTCCGCAAAAATCAGGACGGTAATCACGATGCTTGCCGTCGAAGTAAAGTTTTCCATAAAACGCTCCAGAAAGGTTCATCTAGGTCATTTATACATATACAATTTTTGATCCAATCTCAAGTTTTTTTAAACACATATTCAATTATTTATGAATTAAATACTAAATTTAATATTTTTTTATTTAATACTAGATAGTTAAAAAATTTAAAGAGAGAAAAATTCTTTCCAAGCTGGCACTCTTGAAAGGGCGTACAAGCCTTACGAAGCTGAATGAATTGTAAAAAGATTAGTCGTAGGTATAAATGCATAATAAAATTTGCGAGCTTGAGCGTGGTCTCTGATAGCTGTTCCTGGTGGTAATCTGAATTCCTCCAGATTTTCTTTGAACTTAGATGAAAGTTTATCATAGGCTTGTTGCTGAACCACTAGTATGTTCCCTGGGAATGGCTTTTGAAGAAACTGCTTCCGCAAGGCCTCATAGCGGTCAGCCCAAACAATTCCTTGCCCGAAAAGATCATACTCCCTAACTCCTGAGACAGGGTAGAAACCTTCAACATCACCATAAGAAATAGCTATTGAACAAAGCTCATGGTTTTGAATACCATATTCTTTTTTTAAGGATTCGAAGCTTTTAACAAATGCAAAAGCTAGTTCCAAAGCAAGGTCTGCTGGGTTTTTACCTAATGGAGCCTGAAAGGGAAAACCCACAGAACAGAGAAAACCGTCACCTAATTCTTTAATACGATAAGCACTAGCTATAAGCTCTTGAGGGTCATAATTTTCCATCATTTTCTCAAAGCACCTTGAAAAGATAGCTCTAAAAAATTGCTTTTTCCGCGAGTGTTCAATTTTTGAACTGTTAACAATATCAAAAAATAAAACAAATGCCTTTGCAATTTGACATGGCATGGTTGCTTCTAAAGGTTTTCCGGACCTGATCATATTAAGCTGATGGGGGTATACTAGTTTTTGTAATTGATCGTATAAATGTTTTTTGGATTTTTCTTTTTGCAATAACTCTTCTATATATTTTTCTTTCTGCCACGCCGCCCTTCTTTGGAAGTCATTAAATCGTTCTGCCAGAGCTAGAGAAAAGAGCATAGCTTCAAGTGTCGCTCCCGTAATCAGACTCCAGTTAGTAAACATACTAACCGGCAATAATTCCAACGATTTCATTGCAGTTACAATAGTACCCAACAGCAGAAAGCTCCAAGCCGAGGTATAAAAGTAAGCAGGTCGATATCGTCTTATAGTAGATATGATGCCTGCAGTCATCATAAGTACGCTACTCCCGCATATAAGCAGCAAGACAACTATGCTTGATATCCTATAACTTATAAAAGGGATTACAAAAACACACCCAAAAATAAAAATGGAGTAATAATGAAGCATTAAATGCTGAGTGCGACTTTGTTCTTTTAGGTTCAAGAAAGCTATTGTGAACCTTAAGGCAAATAGAACTGCCAGTAATACTACTAGGTGAAAACCTTCATTACTGCACCATATTTTAAAATCCCCATCTGGTAAGTAATGTAATGAAAAGCCAGTGAGAATACATTGAACACCAATAAAGAAGGACAGGTAAGTTACATATAATAGATACTCTTTTCTTCTTAGCGAAAGTAACAAGCACAAATTATATAATAACGTGATGGTAAGCCCTCCAATCTGGAGGGACAAGTAAATGTGCTCTAGGACTGTGAAATCCGCATATGATTTTTCATCCCATATATTGAAACGACCAGATACGAAACCTTGGCTCTGAATTTTAAAATAAACAAAGTTTTTGCCAGGTTGTAATTTCACCAAAAAAGAAAGAGATCGCGAAAAGGATATACTTTTTTTA
>JBNKNM010000071.1:0-24847 GCA_050293845.1 Pseudobacteriovorax sp.
TCACATGATTTACTTCGAAGATTTTGATCAACTCGTTATTAGAGTTGAGGCAACTATGCAATATTTTAGTGAGCGGGTTGATGATGTAATGAAAGTTATCGGAGAGTTGTTAGGTTTCTTTAGGAGCACTACATGCAAAGGCTTAAAACCCAAAAAAATTATCTGGATTACTATAACTCTAGCAGCTATTAGTCTTTAGGATTTAATCTAGAAAACGGAGTCATTGCTACCTCTAGCCATCCATTTAGTATGACAATTGGTCCTAATGATTACCGCATAACAACGCGATATCTTCCAAAAGATCCTATGTCGTCGTTTTTTGCCACAATTCATGAAATTGGTCATTCCCTCTACGAGCAAGGACTTCCTGTTGAATACTGGGGTACCCCAAGAGGAGAGGCTGTTTCTAGCGGCATACATGAATCCCAGTCCTTGTTCTGGGAGAATCGAGTGGGACGCTCTAAAGCCTTTACAAATTACTGGTATCCTCAGTTTAAGAAGAACTTTCCATCACAGTTTAAAGGTGCTAGTGAAGATGGTTTCTACCATGCTGTAAATAAAGTAGCTCCGTCTTATACACGTGTAGAGGTCGATGAAGTTTGCTATTCACTGCATATCATCCTACGCTACGAAATAGAACGGGATTTGATCAATGGCAAATTGGAAGTAGCCGATATCCCTGAAATCTGGAACAAAAAAATGATCGACTACTTGGCCATAACACCACAAAATGATGTGCAAGGCTGCCTACAAGATGTACATTGGTCTGAAGGATTATTTGGCTATTTCCCATCCTACGCTTTAGGGCATCTCATCTCTGCTCAGTTTGTAGAAAAGATGGAGCAAGATATCGGTTCTTTGGAAAAACTAATTGAGTCTCAAAGATTCGATAAAGTCTTATCTTGGTTAAGGGTCAATATCCATACACTAGGTCGATCCTACGAAGCACCTGAACTCATTCAAAAAATATCTGGAAAGTCTCTGTCAGAAAAGCCTTTTCTTGATTATCTGAAAAAGAAGTATATCTAAATTTCAGCCAATCAGCGCAGCTTTTCCTGGGCTCAGAAAAATAGAGTCCAAAAGTTAACATAATTTTTCTTTGAACAAAAGTTCACAGCAATCTTGATACTTGAGGCCAAGGTCATGGTGAACACGCTAAGTATTTGCCCAAGGGGATAGGCTGCTGGGTGTTGCCCTGGTGAAAACAGGCTAATGTCGCATAGCATTGATTTCTCACTCGTGGAGAACATCGCATTATGGAGATGGGAGCACTAGTCAGTTCCTTTATGTCCTTCTGTATCTTTCCTTTGCAATCTTCCCTTTTTTGTTGAGAATGGGGCGCAAGGACCTTCTCAAGTTAGGTGCTAAATAAGACAAAGTAGTTAGCCAACCACTAACTTGAGGTAAACAGATTTCAACGGCAGATCCTGAGGCCACTTTAAGTACTGCTTGGGCCACATCCCTGGCAGTGCTCATTGGTTGAGAAAAGACAATGTCTTCCACATTATCCAATTCATCCATGATAAACCCCGTCGATATGGGACCAGGAGACACAAGGCCAACATGTATGTTAGAAGGTCTGAGTTCATCCCCGAGTGAATAGGTAAACGACCTAAGTGCGGCTTTTGTTGCTGCATATGTTGCAGCCCCTTCCATGGGGGTTCGGCCCGCAAGAGACCCAACGTTTATAATAGATCCTTTACCTTGAGATTTCATAAATGGAATCACAAGGGCACTCAGTTCAATGGGTGCCTTTATGTTCACATCGATCATTCTAGTTAGGTCTGCTATGCTTTTCTGTTCTACAGGCCCACGGCTGTGAAAGCCAGCATTATTTATTAGGATGTCAATACTCCCAAAGGTTTCTGCTGCTTCTTTAACCATAGAAGATAATGCTTTTGAATCTGATACATCCAATGATATTGGGAGAACCTTTGTATGCTCTGCTAGGTTCAAAGCTAAATTATTGAGGTTTTCTTTTCCACGAGCTATGAGAATTAGATTTGCTTTATGTTCAGCAAAGACCTCTGCGCATGCCCTTCCCACACCAGCAGACGCACCGGTGATAATAACAGTTTTTCCTTCAAATTCTCGCCCCATATCATTTCCTCATCTATGATTTGTTATATGAAGAATTCTTGCACGAGCAGGGTACTATAGAATTAGTGTGAATTCACAGAGTAATTAATACACCATCAATATATTCCTATGTAAATTATTAACTTGCCCGTATTCCGGAATTAAAAGCTAGTTTACCTCTGATCGCCATGGAACAAAGCATTGACATTTCAAATGTTCCATTAAATAATGTGGCCGACATCCACACATGGTAATATATTGGTGGCGATAACCAGCAATAGCGATTCGAGAATAGCGGAAACGGATATGGGAAGATTATCGCTCAGCACAGCAATAAGTGTATGGGTGTTTCAGCAGCGACAACAGAAGATGGTGCGCATATATATCAACGGGATTGCATTACAGGGCACAGAACCAGGCTTTTCAACTGATTCAAAACGGGAGTTACTTGCATGAATAAAATATTTTTACTGACTGGAGCTGTAGTTATGTGCACCAGCCTATTTTCCCAAGTGCCTAATAAGATGTCTAAAAACTTAAAGAGCTTATCATTAAGCAATCCTTCGAGTTCCTCAAAAGCAGATTTTTCTCTAGTGTTTCGTGATGATTTTAATTCATTTGACTCTAGCAGATGGCAGCTAATGACTCACTCCTGGCCTGGTAACCTTGCTGTGTTTTCTCCTGATACTGTTTCAGTTAGAGATGGAGTAATGATACTCAGACTTGATTCTGCACCAGATGGAACTGTAGTAGACGGTGAAATAAAGCCATTTTTAGGGGCTGAGGTGCGTTCATATGAATCTATACCATATGGACGCGTTCGCGCCAGAGTTAAGTTCGCGAAAGGTTCTGCAGTAGTCTCGTCCCTTGTCTCTATTTATACTCCTTGGCCCGCTGATGATTGGAATGAGTTTGACATTGAAAGCCTTGGTAAAAACACTAGTGAAATTCAGTTTAATAGTATGGTCTATACTGGGCCTAGGCCTCCTATTTCTAAACCCGTATCCCCCACTCAATATCCTTCGCTGCAACCGCTAGGATTTGACTCAAGTCAAGACTTTCATATTTATACATTCGAATGGACACCAAAAGAGGCTATCTTTTTAATCGACGATATCGTGTTTCACCGATGGAATCAAAAAATGGATCTTATCGGTTTGCCCCAGAACATACTTCTTACAATATGGGCTTCGAATGCCTCCAGTTGGGCTGGTCCAGTGACCGATGAAACAGCAAATGGAGAAGTAATTTATGACTGGGTTGAGGTGTGGAAGTATAATCGCTAAATTGAACAGCAGATGCTTCACACGACTTTATTACTACGACATGACTTATACAGCTTGGCGAGATTCAATTGTTAGATTCATGCTAACAACCCTGTGACGAGGCTTTTCTGACATACTCCAGATAGTAGCAGGAAACCTAGAGCTGACTCCATTCTCCTGCAAACCGCAAGTAAGCTTGCCTCGCGTTACCATGTTTCTGACACCCTAACTACAGGATGATTTCGACTTTCAGTCGAGAGGGGATGTCACGAGTGTCCTGAACCGACTGGATTTCAGAAGTGGGCAGTTCATTGCCGTAAGAAACTAGTCCAGAAGACTCAAACAAGACACGTTTTTCTTAAAAACCTGGTCTAAAGCAAATTGTCCATTACATGAAAAAAGTTGATCACCCAAGAAACTGTTGAATGACTCATTTATAGTCACTTTAACAAGGCCACTCTCAAGCACCTCAGGCTTTAAGCGTGCGTCTATTTGGGTGCCTTCAGCATAGTAAAATGAAAGATTGTTATAAGTTCCATCTGTTGCAGGATTTTCCTCCTTTCCCGTACAAACTGAAACACCAGAAACAATCCGATCGAAGTCACTAGCGGATAGTTCGATTGTCGCCTGACCATAGCAGGATGGAGTTTGATCAGCCTCCGCAAGTTCCTCGCGATACTCCATCTTACCCGTTGAAAAATCTAAACTAATGGTGAGTGCGTCAGGACTGAATCCGCCAATAAAACGTTCTGCCTTAGTGGGGTTCGGCGCCAGATTCAATACCGCTGTCTCGGCTTTTTTATCGGAATCACAGGATACTCCCATAGCTATCAGAGTCATAAATGAAAGTAGTTTGATAAAATCCATAATAGAAACCTCGCTTTGTGTATAGTTTTAGTACCATGATTAGAATCAATCATAATTAGAATATTGCAAAAAAACAGACTTCAGAGAAAATTTCACAAATCTTTTGACCGAAACCTCAAAAGCTTCACCTTCTGAGGCAGGGTCGTATAAGGTATCCTTGACAATCCTGCTGTATAATGAAGGGTCCTTGGTTAGCATTGCAGGAACTAATGGCTCATTGAGTCGAAGTGGCACTTTGATCTACATTGAATCAAGGTGGGTCCTGGCAGTATCTTCCATAGTTCCTCCCCTTTGGTTTCCAATAGTGAAGCCGGGTGTTCCTGGAGAATGGTGAGCTCTTCCTTACTACTCTTTTGGAATAGGACCTAAATGGGTAACATACCACTGAGTCCCCCAGTTTATTACCGTACCAAGATCGATTGTTGCTTCTTTACCTTCGCTCGACACAAGAATTTTGTTTCTATAGCAAGACCAGTAAGGAATCTTATTATACTCTGATCCCTTTTCCTTCCATTTGCACCGCCCCATTTTTACAGTTTTAAATTCTAGAGTCTTTCCTTTAAAACGCTCCTGCTCTCTGGATATATCAGCTTTGTACCATTTGATGAGCTTTTTATAGTAAACTGAGGGCCACTTGATATCTTTAAGACTTTCAAAAGCTTTTTCAGGAAAAAAATAAACTAATACCTCATCAGACCTATTCTTCTTTATCGCTGCGACAATATCCTTAGCTCTGGCATCAAAGGGTTCTATTGTGGATAAGGGGAGTTTATTTCGATTTTCTTTAGGAATATCTATAGCTAAGCATAGATTTGAAAGACCAATAAATACCCCAACTAGGGCAGCTTGCAGCTTCTGCATAAACACCTCATCATAGTCAAAAAATACTTACAAATAGTCTAACCCAGATCAGGAAAATTACTATACTGCTTTTCATGGAGGCAGCGATTTTATGGCCAGAATCTTTCTGACTTAATAATATGAGATTTTTGTAATATCGACCCGATAAGCCTGATAATGCGTCTTCTTACTATATCAATATTAAGCTCTGACACGGTAATATATCGGAATTTAGATGTCTTTTCACAAATGGTACACCACTATTCAAAAAATTAAATTGTGTTATGTAGTCAATCTCACGATTTTTGCCTCTCTATACTTATAAAGGGAATTACTAGAAATATCTGAAAGTAACTTTTTCTATTTGGTTTGAAGATCATTGTGAGGGCTAAAGATCGGAGAGTAAAAATTACAGACGATCTATTCAATCTTTTCTCACTCATTGTCCGAATAAACTCTAACTCATATCCGATTATTTGAGTAACTTTTCCTTTTACTTTCGTATAATCATTATCATTTGATTGGAATATGAATTGAGAGTCAAATTCATCGTCGATGTCTGTCATAATTTTTCTTAAAGCCTCCAACAGAGTAACGTTTCTACTTCCATTTTATTTCTATTATTACAGTTACATTTTCCGACAACGTTACTGAGGCATGGGATAAATTAAATGCTTTTCGTAGACGATAAAATGAATCTCGCTCCCACTGGGCATGAAACCTTCCAAAAAGGTCAATCCCGTTGTTCCAAAAATGGTTTACGTCGATAGTGTTGAAATAATAATAACAAAATGGCAAGGGTGGGCTAAAAGTGCGAAGAAAAAGCTTAATAGGAACTTGCACATATCAAACATCAAGAAGATAGTTATCTCTCAGAAAAAGAGACTTACTGAGTCCAGTAAAACCCCGTATCAAGACATTCTCCCTCTTTTAGCTTGATTCCTTGATTAAAAAAATGACGTAGTTTATGCGGTGAATTATTTTCAACCGGCTGTAGCCTTCCCGATATTCTGAACGAATGCAAAAGAGACGATGCGATTCATCAATTTTAAATTCATAGTTTTGATTCTCCGCCCTCCCTCTTCCCCCCCCTTTTTCCTCCTCTTCTTCCTCTTCCCCCTCTTCCTCCCTCTCCCCCCTCTTTTAGCTAGATTCTTTAATTAGAAAAATGACGTAGTTTATACGGTGAATTATTTTCAACCAGCCGTAGCCTTCCCGATATTCTGAACGAATGCAAAAGAAACAATGCGAATCATCAATTTTATGAGATAGGACGAACTCATGAAATTTGCCTTAATCATTCTGTGTCTTAGTAAGTAGGCTAAGGGAATTTAGATAGTGATAACAAGCCGAAACCAAAGCAACCCCATGAAAGTCAGGCTAATAATAACGAAAGTACAGATGGTGACGCTACCCCTGGAGATAATATGAACTTGATCAAATGAAAATGCTACCACCGCAAGCAGATGCGAAGTTGGATTGGACCGCGAATGGCTACTATTTAGAATGGCAATGCGACTGAGTCCCAAATAGCCCTACCATCCTCGCCACATGGAAGAATCAGATTTGTTTAAACGATTTACTCTCAACTAATGAAGCGGAACTATATCCAACTGGTGCAGCTCTCAGGACTAGGTTTAGCTAGGAACTAATTCATTGATCTAGATACTTTCCACACATTGTACATCGGTGCTGTGTTCGATATAGTATTTAAGATCTTTAAATAGAGGGTCTTCCTGTTTTAATAGACAAGTATTACAAAAAGGATTTTCTACTGTAGCTTTGATAAAAACGCTTTTATTGACTAATGTAGTCATAACTTCATATGAGTACGCGATATCATTCTTAACTGCGAACTCACTAACACTGAATTGATTGTCTCTGAAATGGCAGGTTCCACATTCATTCAGAATATAGCCTTCAAAAAGATAGGTGAATCCCTTCATTCCGCATATTTCATCTGGCTTGGTACCGGCAATGTCATAAAAGTCACTTTTTTCTTCTTGTGATCCGTCCGTTTGTTTAGGTTTAGGTTCTTGGCTGGCTTCACTTCCTTTAGCTGCATCAGCCTGTTGAGCCGATGAGCTGCCAATGGTTTCACTTTCCTGGCAAGCGCTTGTAAACCCTAGTCCGATCCAAATTACTATGACGCTGGTATTCATTTTCCCCTCTATCAGTAAAATCTTTTTGAGGTTATCGGATAAATACAATACCAACTTAAGGTTTTTAAGGGGCTATGCGTTGTTCATAGTCAAAGTTCTGTTATGCCTTTTGGGGAACTGGCACATTAAAAAACGGATAGTCTTTCAATTACCACCAATAGGTAGTACGAACCCAAATGGCTAGTTCAATCTCGGCCGGGATCTTTAAAGCGAACATTGCTGCTAGGGAACAATTTATGTTACCCTAATGATTCTGTAATATATTAGAATAATTAAGGAAAATCATATGAAACGAACATGGCTTGTAACGGCCTTAGTAACTGCTGCATTGTGGAGTCCTGTTGTGCTTGCCTCAGTATCAAATATTAAAGTGCGTGATATGGGCACTGTGAGTGATATCGCCAAAACATCCTTTGATAGCGCTATTAGCTATACTATTACTCAAGCACCAGTAACCATCGGCGCGGGTACCTATCGGCTTATCAATTTGCAAACGGGGACCCCTATTATAGAAACCTCTACGGAACTTCCAAAAGGAACGGTACTGAAGATTATTGCTACCCCTGCTCAGGGATATGCCCTAGATCTAGCATATGCGGCTACTTCAAGCCTCTGGGGGTTAAATCCTGAACACTCTCTTCCAGAGGCTAGCTATGAGTTTCCCCTTCATGGGGATACTACCATTGGTGCTACTTTTATAGAGGAGGAAAAAGCATTGGGATATAAGATATATTCCAATATAAAGTATGGTGAAACAGCCGAAAAGCATCTAATCTATGACGTTGTTGTGCCTTCAGACTTAGACCATATCACTCTCTTACCCATAGTATTTGTCGTTCATGGTGGTGGTTGGACCTCCGGTGACCCCAGTATTATGATCCAGATGGCAAGACAAATAGCTAAAACTAGAAAGTATGTCGTGTGCTTGATGAACTATAGATTTTTAGGTACAAGCGATGGTGGCGCGACTCCCTATAATGTTTCGGAGCAGATAGAGGATGTTTTCGGGGCTATGGCTCACTTTTTGAATCTAGAACCTGAAAAGTATCATGCTGATAAGTCAAGATTTGTGGTTACAGGGGACAGTGCAGGGGGGCATCTTGCAGCATCTATTGCCACTGTTTTTGATAGAATAGGCACTGCAGGATTCGATGGTACAAATTTTGAGTTTTGGCCCACCGGCTTGCGTGCCCAAGATGTGGTAAAGTTTAGGGCGCAGTATAGAAGAGGTATTAAAGCCATGGCACCCAATTATGGGGTCTTTGACCTATCCGCTACGGCCCCCTTGGGAAGTATCAGCAACTTTGCATTCTTTCCGGGAAACGCCCGTCTCCAAGCTAGCGACCTAGCACATCAAAAAGTCTCTCCAGCCTATGCGGCGATGGAAGCCTCTGTAAAAGTCCCAGCCTGGCAAAGTAGGGGAACTTCAGATCCTATTATCACCCAAGAGTCAGTTTTAGCTTTCAAAGCAAACTTAGATGCCGCTGGTTGGCCCTCCGAAGATAATATAAATATTGAAGTGGAGAATATTGGTCATGCCTTTTATGACTGGAAGGTTGATGAATTTACACAGACCGTATATCAGGAATATGGTGAACCCCATGTCAACAAAATGATAAGCTTTTTTGATCGCTATGTGGGTCCCAGATTCCGGTAAAGAATTTCTTAGGTTTAGTGATATTGGGGATCTGCAGGATGATCTGACTTTTCCTGCAAACTTAATCCCCACCAGCTTGTATCATGCCAAGCGCCGAATTTATATCCTACGCCCTTATAAGTTCCTATTTTTTTAAAGCCCATTGCCTGATGAAAGCCAACACTCGCCTCATTAGGCATCGTTATACCAGCATAGGCATTGTAGAAACCTCGTCTTCTTAAGTCATTCAATAGGGTCCCGTAGAGCAACTTGCCAATACCAGCTCTTTTTTGCGTGGCATCGACGTATATCGAGACATTCACTGACCAACGGTAGGCAGGTCGCTCCAGGTGTTCAGAAGCATAACAATAGCCATATATAGCGGAAGTCTCAGATTCTGCTACGAACCAAGGGTAGCGCTCTGAAATAGTACAGATTCTGTGTGCCATTTCAGCCATTTTTGGCGGCTCTTCTTCAAAAGAAATGACTGTGTCCTGTACAATGGGCGTGTAGATCGCTAGGATTTTTCGGCAATCTGATGGGTTTACCGGTCTGACTCTCAAAGTTGACTCCTTTCAATGATCAGGTCTTTGATTTGGTGAAGAGCCTCAAGATAAATAGATTGAATCATACTCCCAAAAGCAAAAATGATCTAGATGACCATGTTTGTATAATTTGCATGGGCTCAAAGACAGATGCTCGACTACCGAGAAGTTAAGGTCCGTTCAGATTTGCCTGTAAACTACAACTACCAAACCGCAGAGCTTAAATTGCTAAAACAGGAATTGACGTGGTTTCAGAACGTCCTGGTCAACCCTTAGAGCCTGTTCCTTGTGTTAGGATTCTTGAGTGAACTACTTGGCTCTAAAGAACCGAGATTGCGCGAGTATTTTGTTCAAAAAAGATTTCACCATTACAATGTAGCCACTCGGTAAATGAGCCACCTCCACACTAACCGTTACCCCACCCCCCCATATTCTCGGACTGGTCTTCAGCCTGTAAGATAGTGCCATCGATGATCACATAATCCACTTGGACGTCCCGATCACCCCCATCGTTGGTAAAGGCGACTGAAACTCTGCCAGGGCTATCGCTTTCCGAACTATAGTCGGCCATATCTGTGCTTAGGGTCCAAAACATAATATTGTCTCCACCTACCCTTAAGCTGATAGTCTCATCTCCCACCGTTCCCCTAGCTCTTACCGTAATTTGTCGGGTCGTAGTGCGGTTGATTTTTCGTGCGTAGGGTCCCTAGGGTTACCCCAAGAAATCCTCCTGCTGTCTGGGTACTCAGGTTACGTGCCGAAGCACTGCCGACCGTATATTTGTGACCCAAATTATAAGTGTCTTTGTAGAAAAATTCGAGAAGATCGCCCTGTTGCTCTACGCCTAATACAAGGGCTACCACAGGTCCTGTTAAGGTTTTTTCTGCGATAATTGCTGTGCCCCCGCTTTGGATCTCTTCTAGAAAGAGCTGAGTCGCTCCGTCCCCGTTTTTCTTTTTCTGTTGAAGCGATATGAAGTAACTAATTTTACTGACTTATAAACAAAACCTTCGTAAGGCCGGACATGATTCAGTAGTGTTATGAGAAGCATCAGGGACTCGCAATTAGTTCGTGTAAGCAACTACTAGTTACCAGGGGTTGATCCGATGTTCCACCCCTGAACTACTTTTAAACTCCCCACGAATTCTGCGAACGCCCCTAAATATTAGAAATATCGCCGCTGGTTGTAGCGGTTAAATGCCATGAAGTAACCACCCCTAGGTGATTATCTACTGGAAGTACCCTCCTTTAGTAATCCTTTAAAAGGGTGTATTTCATGCTCAATATTTAAAGATTCTCACAGAAAAAGACCCCGATCCACCTCGTTCAATAAGAGTTCTCCATTTGTATTGCAATTTAACTCCAGTTTGTCCTAGAAAAACATCCGATAGTGATTTCTTATTTTTGTCACAATTAACCCAGTTAAACGATATATAATGATCGCAATGATATTTATCGTCAATATTGGAGATTACTTTTAACTCAGTGGGGCGTTTACCAACCCTACTCACAAAACCAAGCATATATCGATCTCCACTACGGAACTTTCCAAGATCCTCAAAGCTAGGGGTAGGTGCAATGGGAATAGAAAGATTTTTGGAAACTAGATATGCAGAAATCTCATTTGCTTTTACCAAAGGATCCACACCCTCAGCGAGTCCAGCAATAAACCAAAGGGTGGGCCTAACAACAACCCCATCAGTAATTTTTACATAATCACCCAGCAGTCCTTTTGGTTCTGCAGCTAGATCTTGTTTGGCATCCAAGTCAGAGCTATTAATACTTCCACAACTTGTGATCAAATACATGAATAACAATGTTAAAGACAGACGTCTAATGGTCATAGGACTCTCCTAAATTAAGAAAATTCAATACTCAGTTGATATACTGAGTGCGAGGTATCTGTAAATCAAAAAAAAATAGTCGCCGCAATAGCAGATAAAACTGCAAAAAAAGTAGTCATCATATTATGGAAAATTAGCTTTACAAAAGGTTTTTAGTGCTTAGTTAATTTTTATTTATATTTTGTTCTGGTATTAGAAGTATCCTTGTATGGAGAGTCTTGACTTTTTTCTAAGTCGATCTCCTCAAAGCTAGAATTATATATACCTGGTCAGCTGGCCGGAATCGTCAACACAAAGTGGCGATAGTCCACATCCTCATAGAGTTTAGCGGCGATAGACTGAGCACAGTTCTCACCATCAACTCTTCCGCACCTTAAACAAAATTTGCTCTTGCAGGAATGAGCGACGATGCGACTATCCTTGTCACAGCTAAGGCAGAAATATTGCGAAAAGCCAAATACAGGATCGCTATACCGAAGTATCGCTTCGGCCTGCTTGTTGTAATGGGGCTTGTCGTAGAAAGGGACTGCCGATTTAAATCTTTTCCAACCAATCGAAAATATCTTAAGGAAATCATTAGCCATAGGATCAGCCTTTTGAAAACGTCCTAGGCTATTATATTAAGCTCTGGAATATCGTGTATCCTGCTAAATTTATAAATTCACTAGATTATAGTTAATAAATCGTTGAAAATGATAATTATCATAGGAAAAATCATAGAGAACCCTAACTTCTGTAGATGTCGAATAATGCTCTAACCATAATCAATTAAAGTGACATGTAAACTGAAGTTAGCCCATAGCTATAAGAAGGGCACTTTTGTAACTGTTGTAGATAATTTCAACGAAAATTAAAATTTGATTTGGTCATTTGTAGTGAAGTGATAGAGCACGTGTTTGATCCTCACCAATTTTCCCAGGCACTCTCAAGCTCGTGAGTCTAGTCGGATTTTTGATTGTTATAGGTTTAGGGTGTGAAGGCTTAGATATTATGCTGCTTCAAGAAAAGTCTAATGTAGTATTTCCACCTCATATAAATTTTCTATCGATAAAAGGTTTTGATGCTCTGTTTAGTCAATTTTTTTCTGGAGTTGATATTATGTCTGAAACACTGGAAGTCGAGCCGGCTTAGATGAAGTAGTAGAGTGAGTACGCAAGAAGTATGCATGCCCGTGCTGTGATGGCAAGTTCAAAACTGCTCCAGCTCCAAAACTACCAATCCCAAATGGAATCGCAGCATAAGCTTCATTACTAAGAAAGATTCATCTGAAAGTTGCACCAGAGCCAAGCGGTGCACTAGGTCATGGCATCTAAAACTTTTCGTGCTAGGATATTATTTTGCTGTATAGAGCTAGCAAAAAAAGGAAATAGACTGCGAGTGTGTAGTATTTAAGGCGTATTAATAACATTAACAGAAATGAGTGATTTACCGACATAAATGTAAAAGTCTCAAAAATTTCTAAAAGCAATTATTCTTAGCCCACTCAAAGTTTGCTACAACAATGACAAAACGCCTACGATAGTGGTTAAGTTAGCTCTTTTGGAAAAGCCTAACTCGTTGGCTGAGTTCTTTCATTTAATTAGGGAATCAAAAACCTTTTTTCAGCAGGGAGTATTCTCATGAAAACTTGTCTCAAGTTTGGGGGCGTCTTACTAAGCACTCTCATCTCAGTTAATCTTTGTTTCGCACAATACGGACCTGGGCGCAGCGGTTGGGCTTGCGAAGTCGATCCTCATACCATTCCGTCCGACGATGATTGGCTCACGACTAAAGGCAACCAAATCGTAGATTCTTCAGGTAAATCCGTGCACCTAACGGGAGCCAATTGGTTTGGTTTTAATGCCTCCGAGCGCGTTTTCCATGGTTTGTGGAGTGCGAACCTACAAGACACCATGCAGCAGATGGCCATGCGTGGAATCAATATAATTCGTGTTCCTGTATCCACTCGACTCATTAAAGAATGGGCTGTCGGATCTGTGCCGGCTGCTAGTATAAATACCTGGGCCAATCCTGATCTAATTGGTATGGATAGTTTAGAGATTTTTGATTACTTCCTACTACAAGCAAAATCCTGCGGTATCAAAGTCCTTGTCGATCAGCACAGTGCTGATGCGGATAACTCTGGTCACAATGCTCCTCTTTGGTACAAGGATGACATCACTTCCGAAGATTTCTACAATACCTGGGAGTGGTTCGCCGAGCGTTACAAAAACGACGACACCATCATCGCTTACGATCTTGAAAATGAACCCCATGGCAGCCCGGCTGGTTCAGCTGGTGCTGATTTGGTCAAAGGGGCTGACGAAAGCTGGGAGGAATATTGCAAGCGCAAACCTCTTTCCCAGGAAATTGACTATGCAAAATGGGATGATTCTCAAGATCAAAATAATTGGCGATATGCTGCTAAAGTAGCTGCGAAACGAATTCTTAATGTCAACCCGAATGTCCTGATTCTAGTGGAAGGTATTCAAGCCTCACCAAAATACGGCAAGTGGGTCGATAACAAATCTGCAGGTCCAAACAGCGATCAGTGTTACTACAATACCTGGTGGGGGGGTGATCTGCGCCTTGCCAAAGATTTACCTGTTGAGGTAGCTAGTCACAACGATCAGATTATGTATTCACCCCATGATTATGGGCCATTGGTCTATGCTCAACCTTGGTTTGACGATGGCAATTTCACTCGGGAATCCCTGGAAGCTGATGTTTGGGGACCTAATTGGCTCTACCTGCACGATGAAAACATATCACCTCTATTAATTGGGGAGTGGGGTGGTTTTATTGATGGCGGTGATAACCAGAAATGGATGGAAGCGCTCCGAGACGAAATTATTCTCAAAGGTTTGCACCATACATTCTGGTGCTTGAACCCCAACTCAGGGGATACGGGCGGTTTGTTACGCGGGGATTGGCTCTCTTGGGATGAAGAAAAATACAACCTGTTGAAGCCAGCTTTATGGCAGAAAGATGGTATTTTTATTGGTTTGGATAGAGTTGTTCCACTTGGTGGCGTCGCCGGAACGGGTACCTCCCGTCCTTAAATATTCAATAAAAATATCAATGCCAATGCTATTTGCCGCCATAATGATAGACCTTGTAACTCGAACAAGTACCGGGTTATAAGGATTTTGTCTAATATGCTTAACATTTCGACTATACTATTGTGAAAAGATCTTCCCCCGGGTAGGGAGAACGTGAGGGAAGACAGAAAACAAATTAGTACTTATTCGATAAAGGTACCAACCTTCTCGATGGGATCTCTCGTTAAATTGGGAACTTTAACTTTTTTTGCGGGATAACCAACTGGCAGTAGTACGAAGGGTTTTTCATTTGTGTGACGACCTAATATCTTATGCAAAAATCGCATGGGGCTAGGGGTATGAGTTAAGGTGGCAAGACCGGCGTTATGCAGAGCTGAAATCAGCATTCCTACAGCCATTCCAACAGATTCTTGAACATAATAATGATTCACCCTTTGATCTTTTTCATCGGCTGGTTCATCGCCACCCCGCTCCCAATGGAACATTTTTGTAAATACGATGATAAGCCATGGTGCGACTTCTAAGTATTCTTTGTTCTCGTCTGTACCTAACCGTGCAAGTGCTTTTATCCAGCTGTCTGGTAAGCGGCCGTTATAGTTTAAGACTTCCTCTTTTTCAGCAGCCTCGCGTATCTGCCTCTTTAGCTCCTTATTTGACACTGCTACAAAGTGCCAAGGCTGCATATGAGCACCATTTGGAGAAGTGCCACCAGTTAGAATTGCGTGCTCAATGACTGATCTAGGTACCGGTTCGTTAGAAAAGCTACGAATGGATCGCCTTCTATTCATATGATTATAAAAATCTTTTGCGCGAGCTTCCGGGTCTGGAAATCTTACGTGGTTATAAGGGATAAAGCTATCGAGTTCGCGGCCCATAGTCCTCTCCAAACTGTTAATAAACTAACTTTTGCCCTATTTGCCAATAGAAATCAAAGCGAAAAACCAGTTTTAGTGAAAGGTTTCTGTGTGATCTCAAAGGTACCCTAAAATGGTCCCACCTATCTTCACAAGTAATACAGATACTAAACCAGGGATGAAGGGAAAGCGGTTTCCAAAGCATTTAAAGGATAGACTCCAATGCAAACTTTAATTGACGGGAGATCAGAATGGGGGGTAAAGGTTGATCAGCTGAATTTGAACTAACGAGCAGCCAAAATGGCAACTATACATGTAAGCTGATTTAGCAAAGGTTCACGACGCTAAAAAACAAATTCTGAACATTTATGGAAGAAGCACAAAAACAGCCCTTAGCCCGCTGCATTCTTTTTGAAATAGCGGAACCCTGCCGTTAAAGCAACAACGCAAATAACCAATCCGCCGATTGCTGGCACTAAGATTGCATTTCCCGACACTCCCCCTTCCAGCAGGCTCCAAAATATTTTGGAAACAGCCATGAAAACAAGTACCAAGAGGCCGACTTTAAGGCTTCTCTTCCAAAGAGCAAAAGCAAGAAGATAAAAGGTAAGGGGAATGAAAGCGGTAAAGATGGCCCGAACCCAAGTCCATTCACCGAGAAGGTATTCCATTTCCATAGCTAAGAACTCGGTGACTCGGATGTCAGGAGAATCGGGCGCTGGAAACCAGAACATGCTGCTCATGAGCGCAAATAAAGTCGCACTCACTCCTGCCAAGCTTCTCTGATAGGCAAAATAACAAAAGGGCAAGAGCATTAGAGGGCGTATATACCAACTTAAAATATTATGATGCCTCGCGAACACCCACTCAAAAAAACCCTGATGGTTCATTGCCAGCAGTACAAATCCCACCGTAAGCCCTAAAAATAGAGCTGCTAGTAAACGATCGACATTCCTTGACATCAGCCTCTCAAATCGAATCTAAGCTCTCGGATCACCCGGTAGCCATTCTTTATTGTCTACTGGCCAACCACCCACCGTCAAGCTGAATATTATTGAAGATAGCTACTCCATTGAGTCAGATGCGCTGTAGATGTGGCGGTCTGAAAATCAAAACTACTTGAAGAACATACCGCCTAACGGTGGTAGTTTTGTCTCGGACAATCCCATGAGAGCCGTTTTAAAATGCATACCCTAGCCCTAAATCAACCCATGGTTTCTCGAAAACACCGTGATCTTTTTCAAATGCGATATTGGTGTCACAAGTATACTGCCTATCAGTTGTAACATCTAAGGTTCTAGCTTTGACAAGACCAACACCAATATTTAGGTTATAACCGTTACTCCAAAACCACTGGTGGCCAAAAGCTCCAAAAGCAACCAAATTGGTTCCTTCCGCTTTGTAGCGCAGTTCACATAAACTCCCAGTATCTACAACCGTCTCCTCGCTCTCCCACTTACCCGTCAAAATTCCGTTTGAGAGATAAAACGCGTCGTCAAACCCACCCTTGGTGCTGAAGACAAAGTCTATCCTTAAACCCAAATCATAGGCTTGAAAATCGTAGTTATCTTGTTTCTCCCGATAACTAGCACCAATAATTCCAAGATTGATAAATTGGGTCGGTCGAAACATCATTTCCAAATTAATTAGCTCAGTCTCTTCAATAAAGCTAAGTGCAAAGAGAGGCGCTTGCTGAATACGTATATTAACGGTTTTTTCAGTACCTGACTGTGCTAACAGTTGATGATTCATTTGAAACAGAAACAAGACCAAAAAGAAGAATTTAAACATGTCACGGACCTCCGATTTATGACGTTTCGGAGAAATACTTATGCGAAATTAGCATTTCCTGTAATTATATAAAATGGTGTATAATTTCTGAGATTTTTTTGGGTTGAAAGATTTGAATCCATACTAAAAAAATGGCTGGTTTTCGAATGACTTTTCAGTTCTGATTTGTAATGTACGAAAAAGCTTGATCTAAAATTTGGGGAGAAAACAACGGCAATAGATGTTCCTCCGAATCAATATTGATAAGCTTCCCTTTTGTATTTTGTGTTGTCAGCATCTTATAATATTCATCTCCATCCTTTTGCCATTTAATAATCTCTTTCTTTAGTAAAGGATCTTTGATGGATGGCAGATAGGAGCTTTCAAAATTCGTGTTGATTAATACTAGTAATAGTGAGCTTTGCTTTAGAGTTTTCCTTAAGGACATTTTTTGTTTCTTCGCTAACTCGTCATGGTAGAAAACTATTTGCTTAAACTTTTCGGTTTGTCCCTCTTTTGTCGATCTTTGAGAAAGCATAAACTCGAAGTATGCCCAATCCATTCCTAGCAATTTTGATTGCTTTACCACTTCTTGGATATGCGTGCGCTCCTTGGTTACAATCTCCTTCACTCGATTTTGATATTTCCCTTCTCCAATATAGCTTAGGTATTTGCTTAGATTGTCCTTGAATGGTTTTGCGTCTTTACGATACCTGGATCTAGAAAACTCAGTCATTACATCGGGGTCAACGAGAACAATTCCGTCTATTGCAAGCTCTTTGCCATATGATTCTAGAAAATGAGAAATAGTAATATTGCTGCTGGCGAAGCTCAGGAAAACAATGCGTTTTATCTTCAGACTTTTTAGAACTTTGTGAACAACATCAGCAAAATCTGTATAGCTGATAGACTGTTTTGGAACTACCAATCCATTGCCTGGACGATCTATTGCTAACACTTGAAACTGACTTAATGATTTCTTCTGACTTAGATAAGGCAGGGCATAGCTAAACCATCCTGTATCTGAATGCCAATGATCTGTCGGACCAGATAGCATTACAATCGCTGAGTTACTTTTTGTATTTCCCCTTTGGTTTACATGTATCTGGAGATTATCAATGACAAGCAACTTGCTTCCTTCGGGAAGCTTGGTGTCCTTTACAGCCAAACCCGCTGAATTCACTAATATTATCGCTGTTACAATGCAGAAACAGACTTTCTTACGGATGAAAATATTCAGCATATCTTTGTTTTCACTCACGTATTGAGGTTAATTGGGTATAAATAGCTAATAATTCTAATTTAATAAGTTAGACACGGGTCAAGTTCGTACAAATTATTGCTAGATAAAGTTCCCTCACATTGTCGACTATCATACTGAAAAAACGGCGAGATGTATTTGATTTTTTTCAACTAATTGAAGGAATCAGGAGGTGAGTTCGTATCCATATATGAGGAAGGTCACAAATGCCTGTGCCGTAGCCAGATTAGCTTAAAGCGCTTGCTTGGCTACAAGGGTAAAAATGAGATTGAAAAGACAGACGTCAAAAATTTATCGGTCGGGTGGTTCAGTAGACCTGCCACCACAGTTTAAAGGTATTTGCTTAACCTCATACTTATAATAGAGGAACGCCACGGCCAAACTTCGGATCTATACCATGAGTTTTGCGAAAGTATATCCACTCAATATTGCAAAAGCAGAAAGAAAAAACCGTACAAAAGATGAGGTTGATGAAATCATTTTTGCTACGATCAAAAGAAGTTGAACTCTCATCTGAAAGCTGAGACCTATTTTGAGACGTTTATTGCAAAAGCTCCCAAACTAAACCCTGCTCGGTCGCTGATCAAAGGCGTAGTTCGTGGCGTCAAGGTGGAAGATATCGAAGAGTCAATGATGAGGGACATTCGCTACTTGGATAAGCTCATCGACGAATTGGCTAAGGTAAAGCAATGGAAAAAATATTACGGAAAGACAATAAATAAACAAAACCTTTTTAGATCGCTTCAAAAAATCATGGGAGTTAAGCTTACTTCTGCGCTTCCCCAAGAATAGATAAATCGATGCTGTAAATTCCATTCCAAGAGTTCTATAGCCATTCCATTATGGCATAATTTGACGGGAATCGATCAACCAATATTACGATCTAAAATCAGTCGTATTAGGCTGATATTACTACAGATGTTGAAACAGATGTGAATTCACTTGAAAACGCTAACTCTTATAGAAACAAAATAACTCTACATTTTTCTCCCGATTTAATGTTAGTTTGAATGGGTTTATTCGTCGTAAACCAGCATAAGAGAAATCCATGCAGCCCATTGAACAGCTTATGAATACTCTCACCGACTCTCCTTTTGATGCTATCTTGATTCCTGGAACTGATCCTCACCAAAGTGAGTATCCACCTTCCCAATGGCAGCTCAGATCCCACTTCACTGGTTTTACAGGTTCTACTGGCCATATCATATGCACACGCCAAAGAGCACTATTAACGACCGACTCTCGCTACGCGATTCAGGTAAAGCAGGAAATTAAATCTTCCGTGATAGACAGCCTAGTGATTCCAAAAAACGAAAGCTTTATGGCTGAAATATCTTGGGCTCAAAACCAAACTGGT
Source organism: Pseudobacteriovorax sp. (assembly GCA_050293845.1). GTDB lineage: Bacteria > Bdellovibrionota_B > Oligoflexia > Oligoflexales > Oligoflexaceae > DT-89. The sequence goes on from JBNKNM010000071.1 coordinate 19,522, forward strand.
GGACTAAAAAACTTAGCTGTCGACCCGCGCCTCTTTACCATCACTCAGTTTAAGCAAATTTCAGAAATAGCATCCCAGCTCGATTTTAAGCTAGAATTTATTAATGATACTATTATCAATAAAGCATGGCCGGATAGACCCTCAAGAGCTTTAACCCCCATTAAGCTCCGTAACTGTAATATAGATTCTAATAGTCGCGAACAAAAAATAGAATTGATTCAAAAATTTTTGCATGAACATGCGGCTGACTTTCATATCATTTCTGACTTGGAATCGATCGCCAGAACACTCAATTTTATCGGTTTTGATGGTGGAGCCGATTTACTGGCAGTCTGTTATCTCATAGTAGATAGAAAACGAGCGACTTTGTATATAGACCAGGAAAAAGTAGAGGGCATAGACCTAGGTTCATTGGTAGATATTAGATATTACGACAGGTTCGCTCAAGACTTAAAAATCCAGTCAAAGAATAAGACTGTCATTATTGATGCTAGGGATACCACCATTTTTGTTAAAAATGAAATTGATTCATCCGCTAACATAATTATCGAACGCAGCCCTACTCTCGACATTAAACAAGTTAAAACAGCCCATGAAATAGAGCATATGGCAGATACTCATATTAGCGATGCCATAGCTCTAGCTGAAGCTTTTAGCAAATTATATGCAATTTTAGAGTCCTCTAGCATATCTGAATATGAAATTGGAGAACTGCTTGATTCTGAAAGAGCCAAGCGTCCAGGATTCATAAAAAATAGTTTCCCTCCCATTGTCGGTTACCAAGGAAATGGTGCCATTGTTCATTACCGCGCCGCTCAAAACCAGTGTGCCCCAGTTCAAGCTAAGGGGATTATTCTAATTGATTCAGGTGGGCATTATGAAACAGGTACAACTGATATCACACGAACCTTAGCTTTAGGAGATGTCACTGATGATATGATCAGACACTATACTCAAGTATTAAAGGGCCATATTAATATTAACCGCGCTATTTTCCCTGTTGGCACCTACCCTTCCCATATTGAGCTGCTTGCGAGGTTTCCTCTGTTATCTCAAGGGGAGAACTACGGTCATGGCACCGGCCATGGAGTTGGATTTGGTACCGCCGTACATGAATCATCTGAAGCAGGTCTCAGCCAGTTTAATACAACACCATTCCAAGAAGGGTGGGTTATTTCTAATGAACCTGGATTTTACCGTGAGGGCCAGTACGGAATACGTATTGAAAATTTAGTGGCAGTCACATCGGTTGGTGAAGGTTTACTAGGTTTTAGGCAGCTTACTATGTTTCCTTATGAAACAGCACTGATTGACCGTGCCAAACTTAGTAATGATGAGCTTACATGGATAAACCAATATCATGAAAACGTATATGCAGCTTTACATAGTCAGACTTCCGAGTCGGCTAAGATGTGGCTAGAGGAGCGCTGTCGCCCATTACCCTTACATCAGTAATATTTGTTATTTACGGAATGGACACCATGTGTGAAAATTCCACCACGACTACAAAAACTTTATCTATTATAAGTAGTAGGTGTGGACAGATGTCAATAACTGAGGTAACGGGTGCCAATAACGATGAGAATAAAACTTTATTTGCTGGTATAGAAGCAGGAGGGACAAAGTTTAACTGCGTTCTAGGCTACTCACCTATAAATATTGTAGCAAGGAAAACTGTCCCTACCACAACTCCAGAAGAAACCTTTACCCAAATACGCAGTTTTTTTGAGGAACAGGAGAATAGACTTGGGCCCATCCGTTCCATGGGTATCGCCAGTTTCGGCCCTTTAGACTTACATAAAAAATCGCCAACATATGGGTCTATTACCGCCACGCCCAAACCCACTTGGAACCATGTCAATGTATTAAAAATACTAAAGGACTTCCGCAATATTCCTATGGGTTTTGATACTGATGTAAACGGAGCCGCTTTAGGTGAATGGCACTATGGAGTCGCTCAAGGTTTGCAGAACTTCGTATATGTCACAATTGGCACAGGGATTGGTGCTGGTGTATATGCTAATGGCCAGCCTGTTAACGGTAGTATGCATCTCGAGGTGGGACATATGCTAGTACCCATAGCCCCAGAGCACCGCAGCTCTAAGTCCGTTTGTCCTTTTCATGATAACTGTCTTTCGGCTGTGGCCTCAGGCATCGCTATTGAAAACTTATGGAAAACTAGTGCTAAAGATCTCCCCGTGGAACACCCGGCATGGGACGTTGAGGCTCACTATCTTGCTGTCATGTGTACGAACCTATATATGCTTTATTGCCCTGAACGAATCATACTCGGGGGCGGAGTGATGCAACAAAATCAATTATTTTCCAAGACAAGAGTGGAATTCATGCGCTTACTAGCAGGATATATGTTTCCCAAAATGAGTACAGAAGATCTGATTGTGGCTCCAGGAAGGCCTAGTGAATCCGGTGAAATAGGAGCTATGATCCTTGCCGAACAGGCTTGGAAGCATGATAAGAACCACACTTCCTAATATTTATTGTTCCCGACGCGCTCTTTACACCACCTCGGACAAGCTGATACCAGCCAAGAAGCTGGCTCTAATGGGATGAATCCACCTCAAAAGTCACGAAGGGGTATTATGAGCCTTGCTTCAACTCTAGTCGTAGGGTCAGGAAACTGCTTAAAGCCATATCGTATAGGTAGGTCAAAAGCTATATCCATCCTCGTAATTTTTAAGCACTCAAGGTCAAACTCAAAATTAAACCCGACCATCTTATTGAGTGATCCCTGTGAGATATGTTTATTCTTTCAATATGGCATCAGCTTCAACTTCAATTAGCATTTCAGGATCAATCAGTGCTTTAACCTCGACCATTGTCGTAGCAGGAGGGTGCGCTGAAAAATATTCATTATGGGCCTGACCAAACTGTTTCCAAAGGCTAATATCTGTCACAAACATTCTTGTGCGAACAACATTTGACAAATCAGCACCAAGTTCAGTCAAAGCTTTCTTGATGAGTTCAAAACAGCGACATGCTTGCCTATATCCATCATTAGGTGCAAAGGTGGAACCATCATCAGTGACAGGTGCTGTTCCTGTCACGAAAATCTGATTTCCAGATTTTATCGCTCGACAATAACCAACTTTAGATTCCCAAGGTGTGTTAGTGAACGTTCTGGATGTGTGTGGATGAATTGGTGAAATGGGATTCAAGAATGTTACTTTGAGTGGTTCTTCTTTTGCGTCATTTCCATCCTTTGTAACAACATACGCTTTTACATCTTTTACTGAGGAAACAACATTCTTTATTTCGCCATCAATATAATGTATAGCAGCACCATCGTCTGCAGCCACTGCAGAGACAATATCTCCATTAACAATCATCTTTTCCAAAGTAGGCCGTCTTTTCGATTCGCCATCATAGTGTGGGCAGTTGGTTCCTTCTAATATTGATAAACATTTAAGTAGGGAAAGCTTCCCTGGAATCGAGTCTGTAATACCTTGGTCAAACCAACAGATTGAACCAGCACTAATTCCAGATAAAACAATTCCTTTCTGATATGCCGCTTCTAAAATCCTATCTACACCCCATTCTCGCCATATAGCAAGCATGCTCTTGGTGTTCCCCCCACCGACGAAAATAGCATGTTGATGGAGTAAGAATGACTCAATATCAGCAGTGAAAGGTTTAAACAGAGATAAATGTGATGGTCTACATTTCAGCTTCTTGTAGGCGTTATAGAATTTATCGATATATGATTGAGCATCACCACTTGCAGTACCAAGAAAGCAAATTCTAGGTCTTGAATTGTTACATTGATCAAGAATATATTGGTCAAGAGCTAGGTTTGCTTCCATTGAAAAGCCGCCACCACCAATTGCAATAATTTGTTTCTTCATTTCACCCTCAACAGATTCAGATTTTTAGCCATCTGTAAGGATTTGCTTTTATATTTTGACACCTATTTTGTCAATGCAAACCCAAGCAAACTATTCCCACTGCTTATCGACTAGAGTTCTTTCCAGTTCGAAAACTCTTAAAACGTTACTTTCGGCATTTGGCGTTTTTCCAAATGCCGAAAGTAACTTTCTATGCTCCTCAGCTTCGGAAGCATCAATCAGAAAAGCCCCTACTCTTTCAGGCCCTTCTTCCCAGTACTGAGTCATGATGTATTAGGCAAAAGCATTGTAGCCAGAGTGATCACTATCAATTGCTCCACAAACATTGCTGAAGCATATGGAATTGTTTTGAATGACATCACATGGATTTATCCTACAAGACATCACTATTTATGCAAGAATGACTTACAATAACTTTTTCTGCCAAATGTATAAAGCACCGTTATGATAAAACCCTGATAGCATATGTTTCACTTTAATTTATAATCAACGTTTTATGTGAGTTCAGTTTCATTTTGGAGTAATATACTCTTTTGTTGGCTGAATTTATGAATTAGTAGTTGATAGGAGTAGCGGATTTGAAAAATATATTAATTATAGATGGCCACCCCCATGATGAAAGTTTTTGCAAGTCCCTTGCTGATAGCTATGAAAAAACAGCTCGACTGTCAAAGTGTCAAGTACATAGGATAAATTTAAGAGAATTGAAATTCGATTTGAATCTAAGATCGGGCTATAGTCAAATACAAGACTTGGAACCTGACTTGCTGAATGCCCAAGAAGCCATTAAAAAATGTGATCACCTTACATTAGTGTATCCTGTTTGGTGGGGAAGCATGCCAGCATTATTAAAAGGATTTTTTGATCGGACTTTGTTGCCAGGTTTTGCTTTTAAATATCACGATCAAGATCCTTACTGGGATAAGCTTCTCGCGGGACGAAGTGCTAGAATCATTATAAGCTCAGATGCTCCCTCTATTTATAACCTCATTGCATACCACAATGCACCATACGTAACAGTTAAAAAGTGTATTTTTAGCTTTTGCGGCTTTAAACCTGTAAAAGTCACTAAAATAGGAGGAGTTAAATATATGAGTGCAGCAAAGAGAATTCAGGCACTTGAAAAAGTTGCCCGATTGCCCTCAAAGGATCTCTGAGGAGTACTTTGAAGGGTTCCGTCGCAAAGTTTTATCAAGCTAAAGCGATAGCCCCATTGGACACAGTTATACAGTGATCGCCACAAAGCGCTCCGAGGGAGTCTGTCCCAGGGGAACGGAAAGTTTTTTTGAATATAGGAATTACAGCCACTAATTCGTGGTCTCACTCAACATCAATTTTTTGAATTATCTATTTCAAACCTAGATATTTGAGTTCCTTTCCTGTATTTAGAATACATAGTCTTGTTTCTTCAGAAATGTTTTTCACTCTTTTTAAACGAAAAAGATTTAGGGCTAAATTTCTAA
>JBNKNM010000072.1:0-24578 GCA_050293845.1 Pseudobacteriovorax sp.
CCGCAGCCTCATATCTTTTCCTAGTATAAAGTGCTTTTGCTCTCTTATAGTCAGCAAAACTGACATCCGAGATCAGGCTACATAAAATCAATAGTATAACTTTATTTAACATTAGTATTCCAACTAGAAAAAGAAAGAAGTTCCAAAATGAAGAGTTAATGTATCATGGGATGCACTATCGTCAAATTTCCCTGATTCCCCTACAGCAATAGGATTACACTCTGCATCTAAGGTATTATAGAAAAATCTATGAAACTTAAAATCAAGCTTATAAGCTTGCTTTTTAGAGACAAAGTACCTTTGTCCTGCACCGAGCATAATCCCGGAATAGGTCTTTACAGTATTTGCCGGCAATGGCTCTGCCTCGGGATTATTTTCTAAATCTGGAGGATCACAAAAATCTGTGTATTGCCAATTAATGCCAGTATTTCCAACTCCTCCTTGTAAATAGGTATCAAAGTATATCAATCGACCGGAAGCAAGCTGCCACTTGCCGTATATTGGTGTCCATTGTAATGCAACTTCCATATTAAATTGAGTTCTAAAAATTTGGGTTTTAATTTCAAATTCATCAAAAAGAATTCTTTTATCCTCTTTATTTACACTTGAACCATAACTAAAGGAACTTTCGATAGCTAACGATTCACTAAAATGGAATGCTGCCAAACCTGTTGCCATAAGAGTATAAATAAAGGTTTCATTCATCACTGTTGTTATTTCAGCACCAAGTTCAAATCGACCTGCTTTATTAAAATATCTAGGTCTTACAACTCGAATTTCCACATCATCAAAATTTTCCTGCGTAAAAGCATATGGTGATGGCAAAATAGTTGCAAAAACCACTGTAATTATTGTAAAACGTTTCATTTAAAACAACCTACGTATCTATATGTTTTCCTTAGCAACCAGTAACTTATACTTTATAAATTCAGCCTGAGATCCAGATAACATAATACGTCGCAGCAGTTCAAAATCATGTTTACGATCCATTTCAATAGTCAGTGTACCAGGATCGCTTCTCTTTTTTTCAGTACGAGATACTTCTTGGGCGACTTTTTTGTTTTGAATAGCCAACTTCTGCAATTCCTTAAATACGGGGAATACAGCCCCCTGCTGTAGCTGATTGGGGGGCACTTTCCCGTTTTGTAGGCTGACAATTTTATTGTCATTAACGTATATTTCATCTCGATTGACAACAACACTGGGCACTTCATCCATACTAACTAAAGTCACTGAATCAGGTAGTTCCAAATTGCCATCGATATCATAATTAACAGGGTCTGTAGAATAACTCATGAGTAGAAATGTTAATAAGATACTAAAAATATCAAGCATAGGCATGATATTTAACGAGAGGGATTCCCCACCTTCACCAACCGAGGCCATATGATCTCCTTGCTAGAGAATGACACTTCCAATCACCACTTTGTCGTATAACATTCTTCCAGATCTTGTAGCTGGTTTATTTTTATCTTTTGGAGGTGGAAGCTGTAAATCAGGTTCACTTTCCTTCATCGTTTTAATTGCATCAAGGACGAGAATTACTTTTTCATACTTAACATTATCATCAGAATACAAAGTCACTTTATCAGAATCAGGATCCTTTGTACGCATAGCAATTAAATCTTGATGGAAGCGGTCAATATCTGCTTCATCAACATTATAAGTCTTTACAACCTTATTTTCAGGAGGCTCAGAATAAATTGTTGTTAGTACGATTTTAGATTCGTCAAGATCAACACGAATATTCAGAGTACGCGTGGGTGCACTATCACTAACTTCGGGTGAGTTTGAAAGGAAAGGAACTTGAACTTCCAGAATTCCAAGCCCAATAAACGAAGCCGAAACTAATAAAAATGTATTCAACATCGAAAAGATATCAATAAACGGCATTACGTTAAGTTCAGGCGCCGCTGCTACTTTCCGATTAAACTTATTTCTTTTTCCAGCCACAGACTATCCTAGCATATTTATTAATTCTAGATCTTAAAGCTCATCGTAACCCTAAGCTCGACTCTTTAATTTCATTTTCCTGGTATAAAGCAGATCAATTAATTTTGCTGAATTCTTCTGAATATCTTCATTAATAGAGGTTTGCTTTGCCGTTAACACCCCATAGGTGAATAGGCAAAACAAGGCCACACTTAATCCAAAAGATGTCGCGTTGAGTGCTTCTGCAATACCTTCCGCAAGCAGCACTTGCTTTTGTGCACCAGTTGCTTTTGCTACCGCAGAGAAAGATCTCATAAGTCCAAAAATGGTACCAAGCAAACCTAAGAGGGTAGCGACGTTCGCTGTAGTTGCTAAAAAAGACACCCATTTGTTAATTTTTGGCATCGCAGACAAAATTGCATGATCAACAGCATTTTGAATTTCTTGAGAGGAATCATTTGAGCGCTTCAACCCTTCAGCAAGAACATAGGCTAGGAGCCGTGGCCTAGTTTTTTTACAAAGACGAATAGCATTTTCAATAGAGTTATTCATCACCATTTTCTGAATCATTGCCATAAAGCCTTCACTATTCGGAAGATCGTAGACAACCCAGAGTCGATAGGCACGTTCTAATACAAGAGCGGCCGATAGAATAAGTACTGCAAGTATCGAAAACATAACCGGATAGCCGCCATGTTCGAAGTAGGTGTGTATTGCTTCCATGAGGGATCAATCCTCCAAAAAATAGTCTTGACTAATGATTTACGGTAAGGGCTATTACTGAAATTGTACGTAGCCTCGAACTTAGCTGTCAACTAAGAGTCAGTTACTAGATTATCATATCTCTCTCGTGTAGAATAAAAATAAGTATTTATTGCCTAGAATTTGAAATACCTGTAACTTTTCGGAGATGTTTCGTGAGAGACTGCATTCTCTATGTTGATTGCAATGGGTATAAGCCATTACCTCCTGGAGAAACACTGAGAATTATCGGTGCTAATTATGATGTAGAAAGTGTCACCGATTTGATTTCAGCAGCTCATGTGATTGAAAATCGTGATAAAATTAAAATTCTTGTGACGAATATTCCAAACTTTAAATTGCTGCATTCTTTTCGCAGTAAACACCCATTAGGCTACATAGCATTAGTCACTGCCATGCCTATGAAAGAATACTCTGCCGAACTTAAGGGTGCAGAAGATGAGCTATTGGATCATATTATTTCAAATCGCTCTCTCCATGGCTGGACTACCCATGACCTTAGAATCACGATTTCAAAAATACTTTCAGGGGATATTTTTGGAATTGAAAAGTATCTGGCTCCCCTTTGTAAAATCCACAATGAGCTTGTTACTTCCTCACAGAACAGAGATTATCTCAATAATAAGGTGATGGAATTCGCTCAAGCTTGTCATCTGGGGCAACATACATCGCGAATGGCCTTCGGAATCACTGAAGAACTTCTGATGAATACCATTTATGATGCACCCGCAGCAGGGGGCATCGAACGTTTCCAGAATATAGATCAAACTACAGCCGTAAAACTCAAACCTGAGGAGTATGGTAGCCTCTCATTTGGCTGTGATGGCAGGGTGTTAGCCATATCTTGCGCCGACCCATTTGGTGCACTTAAGAAAAGTAAGGTTTTCAAATATTTAAAAAAAGTACTAAAAAGGTCATCAACAGAAGGGCTTATCGATGACAAGAAGGGGGGTGCGGGACTTGGGCTTTTCAAGATTCTATATTCATCCCACGGCATTGTTTGTAATGTAAAAGCTGGCTCAAAAACAGAAATTATGGCGCTGATAGATGTTAATAACCAGCTCAGAGATTTTTCTGCTATGGCTCGATCGATTCATTACTTTGAGAAAAAACTCCTATAATAAGCCATTCTTGTCCTTGTCTTGTGTTCATTAAATTCTATTCACATAATGGGATGTATTTGCTATGCTCAGCCGTTACTGCAACGAGATAACCCTCAAGAATTAAACCTATCTTAGTCAGCAGGAATGCTTAGAATATAGTTACCGATGCCTGAAAAGGAAGGAGTTAGGATGTCAAAAATTACCGTAAAAAACCCTATTGTAGAGCTTGATGGCGATGAGATGACGCGGATAATTTGGCAAAAAATTAAAGATAAGCTCATAACGCCTTATCTAGAGCTTGACATTAAGTACTTTGACCTAGGAATTGAAAGTCGTGACAGTACTGAAGATCAAATAACCTTAGATGCAGCGAAGGCCATCCAGGAGTACGATGTTGGTATTAAGTGTGCGACTATCACACCAGATGAAGCACGCGTCGAAGAGTTCAATCTTAAAAAAATGTGGAAAAGTCCCAATGGGACTATACGAAATTACCTAGGGGGAACAGTTTTTAGGGAACCTATCATCTGCAAAAACATTCCCAAGCTTGTCATCAATTGGACGAAACCTATTGTTGTAGGACGTCATGCTCATGCTGATCAATATAAGTCCACCGATATCAAAGTACCTGGACCTGGTACTTTGAAGATGGTTTTTGAGGGTACTGATGGCTCCAACCAATCATGGGACATCCATAAATTTGATTCTTCTGGAATCGGTCTTGGCATGTACAACACGGATGAGTCCATTACCGGCTTTGCAAGATCCTGTTTTAATTACGGTCTGATAAAGAATTTTCCGGTTTATCTATCGACCAAGAATACCATCTTAAAAATATACGATGGACGCTTTAAGGATATTTTCCAAGAAGTTTTTGACAAGGAATTTAAAAATAAATTTGCAGAAAAAGGCCTCACCTACGAGCACCGTTTGATCGATGACCTGGTAGCCCAAGTGCTTAAATGGGAAGGTGGAATCGTATGGGCCTGCAAAAATTATGATGGTGATGTTCAATCTGACACGGTAGCCCAAGGGTTCGGCAGTTTAGGTCTCATGACCTCTGTATTGATGTGCCCCAATGGGAGGACTATAGAAACCGAAGCAGCCCATGGAACTGTGACACGACACTACCGCCAGCATCAAGCCGGCAAGCCGACCAGCACTAACCCCGTTGCCAGTATTTTTGCCTGGACCCAAGGATTGGCCCATAGGGGCAAACTAGATGCCAATGACCAGCTGGTGAATTGGGCTCAAACGCTTGAGAAAACATGTGTAGAAACTATTGAGGCCGGTCAAATGACAAAGGACCTTGCTATTTGTATCCATGGTAGCAAAGCTAGCGAGGATAGCTATTTAACTACAGACAGCTTTCTCGATGCTCTATCGCAGAACTTTGCGAATAAGCTTTCTTAACCACTAGCAACTCTTTCTTCGCTCTCGGTAACCGGGAGTGAAGTTGATACTTTTACGCAATTTATCCACTAATTTCACAACTTTACCCATAGACATTTCTATATCTTGCTCCAAATTGTTGCGTTTATCTTCGCTTATATTTTGATAAGCTAGCTTTTTGCAGCCAACATAAGCTCTGAAATTATGTATGCTCATTTCTTCAAGTATTGTTTGTGTAAAATAGAGACGAGCTGCTTGGCGTACAGCCAACCTTAAAACATTCACAGAAACTGGCTTATCGAGAAAATAACAAGCATCAAATTTCAGCATATACTTGGCCAAATCGTCTATTTTTGCGTGACCCGATATCAATATGAAGGGTGTGTTAATATTTCTCGATCTTGTAGCTTCCAACATTTCGATTCCATTCAATTCAGGCATTAAAAAGTCTGCCAGGATCAAATCGATTCTCTGTGAGGATAAGATTTCCAAACCCTCTCGTCCATTCTTGGCACGTATAACTTCAAACCCCTCCTTATTGAGGACCCGTTCAATCATCGCCGAAAAATTACCATCATCATCACAAAACAAAACTATAGGGGTTTCTACAGTTCCCCTAAAAAGTAGATTCTGCTGATCACTGGTATCCTCGACTGCTTCACTTTGCTGTGCAATGGTTGTTTCTGAAATACCAGCTGGAGTTACCTGCCCATGATTATCATCTGCTGAGAATTGTAGTTTTTCCATAAAGCTTACAACCAATAATGGAATATCGTCGTCAGAATGACTTTCTTCATGGTTTTTAATTTCTTTGATAGCATCACTTAATTTATCGATACAGTTATAGAAGCATTCCATTAACTTATCTGATGGTGAAACTTTGCCCTCGACCACCAGCTTAAGAAGGTCCTCAAATCTATGGAGATTATTTGAAAATTTATTGAGGTTGCAAACTCCAGAAGATCCTTTTATAGAGTGAACTCTACGAAATATATCACGAATGATATCTTCCCCTTGTGACTCTTGCCAAAGGCTAAGTTCCCCTTCAATTTCATCAAGGTGCTCTTGGGCTTCGCTGAGGAAGGTCTTGCGTAGATCCTCTTGAAAAAGTCTAAACTCGTCATCAATCGACATTATTGACCTCCAAACCCGCTGATGTATCAGTTCCCCTTATCGCAACATATTTCAAAAGTATTAGCATACTCAGTGTCGTATTCTATATAGCCTAAAAATAAGGAGACTTAACCAGGGGTTAAGGCAAAAATCACCGATAATTTTTGGAAATAGCAAAAATAGGAAATTTAACAGCTTAGAAAAATTAAAGAGGGATGATACAGCTACCATTGACCCATGTCTCCCCCCATAGTTAGATAACTTATTCGGCAGCAGCAGCTTCCGCGATATCTCTTAGCGAAGTACAGAATGCGCTAATTGCTGATGAAGCGCCGTCAGTTGGGCATGTAGTTGGATTGACGTTCTCTAAGGTTGGCTCGAGAACTAAAGGGGTTCCAGTACCTTCAAAACCTTTTCTTTCAGGATTATCTCCCGCAACGAGAGCTAACGAGGATAAGCCTGCTGCGCCACTGACATTAGCTACTTTCGAAGAGTTTACGCGTAAGCTACTGAGGGAAGTCAAGCCACTAACATCGTTTAAATCAGTAATTTCTGCAAAGGAAACATCCAATGTTTCCAGTTTGTTAAGCCCCGATATAGCCTGTAGGCTATTCAGCTTAAAAAGAAGTGATGCCAGCAAGGTTTTCAGGCTTGTGATTTCCGCAACGGAATCTAAAGTTTCCAGATCCGTATCGCTAACATTGAGTGACTCTAACCGGGTTAAAACCTTTAGAGCCGAAACATCAGCAATGGGATTGCTGGACAGGTCAATGTTTTTTAACCCTGTCATTGTAGTCAGGTCAGAAACATCAGAAACTAAGTTTCCTCTTAGAATCAGGGTTTGGATTCCGGTAAAGCCTCTTAAGGGCCTTAAATCAGTTAATTGAAGCCTAGAAAGGTCTAGGGGATCAGTACGGGAAATTTTACCCTGGACGATTCCGCAAAGTTCTTCTCCGGCAATCTGCTTTAAGGCAGCGATAGTCTTTTGTAAATCAGGATCGTCAGAGGCGTCATCACAATAGTCAATGAAAGTCTTTTTGTCCTCATCCCTTCCCCCTGTGTCATCTATAGGTGGGATGTCCTCTTGGTCTTGTTCGCCATCGGCTTCGGATGCTCCTGAATCACCTTCCTCAAAATCCGACTTTTTTTCACAGCTAAGTACAAAGAGAAAAACCAAGAAAAAAACCGAAAAGATATTAAAGCGAATGGCCATGGATCACCCCATTTGTTAAATGCTGACGCTTGTGTAATCGGAATTTCTGGGTCCTAAATTGAGAAGAAACTATCTTTCATGTCCAAAAAAGTGACAAATCAAAAAAATTAGCTACTTAGTAGCTTCCCTACCCATTCAAAGATTTCGTAATTACTTATCGCTTTCGAACCAATGGACACTACTAAATCAAGGACCAGAGTTACTTCCCCTTAACAAGGATCATTTTTCCACATCACAGAGGCAAGGTCATGTTTATAGGCGAGGTTGGATGCGGTAAAAAAAGTAATGATCTTACCGCAACGAGTATATCGGGCTAAATATCTGAAGGTCATAAGCAGAATGCAAGTTGGGGGGCAGATGCATACAGGTGTGTAAGGTGTTAGATACATTACTTCACCAGTGATAACCAAGATTTCCAGTCACAACGCGCAACTTGGGTGACTTTTTTCTGCTAGATTCATGGATGTACGATTGGTAGCTGGCTATGCTCCAGGTGCGGGGAATGATGAAATCAAGATTGATATTTTGAATTCTGCTTAAAATTGACATAGCTAGAGACCTCACTACACCCCATAAGGGTTTTGTTAACAAAGCCTCTAGATATTTTTATTTATCGCTATTCCAATAGAATTCATGAGTCAAACCTAATTTACTCAATAAAGGCAGTGAGTTCAGTATGAACTAATTCGTTTCGGCAGCAGAAAGTCCCGACTTATCAGTTCCCGCAGCCCTGATCTCTTCGGTATTGAGGTCCTGAGGAAGGTTATAGTAAGCTCCTAGAAACCCTATAAAAGTGCTAAGAATTTCTGACTTGCTCCGCACGCCAACTTTGGTATTGATATTTTTTACATGAATTCTAACGGTATTTTGGCTAATGCCTAGATGTCTTGATATCTGCTCTGCATTTACCACGCGGCTTACCAAGAGTATTAGAACATCTTGCTCACGTTTTGACAGGTGGTATTTCCGACTAAATTCTGCAATGGGAGCTTTCAATGAACACGTCCTCGCTTTTACAATTCATATCTTTATTAATGGCGCTACACAATCCTTACGTTTAAGTAATTTTATGAGCCCATCCGTGGGTGTATCACAAGAAACAAGAAAGTTTCAATCTTTTCTGTATTTTATAGTAAAAAAGAATTATCAGATCAAAGTCTCCAAAGCTAAATCTAGCAAAAAAACTAGCTAAATTACACTAATCAATGCAATCATATTAGGTAATTGATGCCCACATCCTGGCTTAATTCTTACTAGGAAGTAAGGATTCTTCGCTAAGACCATTATTACATGAATCACCTAAATTGTATTAAAAATAGTGACTATAATAGAAATATCTTAGTCGTCAAGACCTAGTCATTTGTGCTATAAGACTAATTTAACTCAGTATTTAAAGTACTTTATGCATAGTAAAAAAATATTTATCTTTTATGACTAAGCTAAATTTACCTAATATATATATATTCTCGGCTGTTTCATAACAAGCTATAAAATCGCGCCTTAATTTTTTGCTACGTTTTTTTTTGCTTCTACCGATTAAAGAACAAACGCTATAGGGGATGTTAGGGGATGAACTTAAAGTTATGGATAATAGCTGTGGTGGCTCTGATTTTTATCGGAGATCCAAGCAGTGTACACGCCCAATCTTTTGAGCGTGGATATAAGGCTTTTCAGGATGGTAATTATCGCAAGGCTAGAAAGTACCTGATTAGAGGAATAAAAAGAACCCGTGATCGGTATGACAAAGCCTTAATGTATAAGCTCCTGGGTATATCGGAATATAACCTAGGACGTAAATCTGCAGCCTCAAATAGTTTCAAAAAGGCCGTTCGCCTCGATCCTGCTATAAAGATTAGTCGTAGTGAAAGTCGCAATCGACGTATAGTCAGTCTGTTCAAAAAAATAAAATCAAGAAGCAGCAGCCGTAAAGGTTCTCAAATGGCACGTGGTTCTCGGGACTCATTCCGCTCAGCCCGGCGGGGGCAGCGACAAGCTTCACAACGAGCCAGTAGAAGAAGCGGCAGTGAAACCTCATTAATTACAAACCTGTTGCCACTTGGTATTCCGCAGTTCATGCAAGGTAAGCCCCTTATCGGAGCTGCTGTAGCTGCGGGACAGGCTGCGGGAGCAGCCATATTTTTCGAAAGGACCACCACCGCACAAACCGCGGACGCACAAGCCCTATCTATAATTCAGGAACAGGATGCCGATAATACTGCATATAACCCTGATGACTTTAACACCTATCTAGACGCCAATGAGGCTTTTGTCCTTAAAGCTCGGCAAGAAGCGACCCAGGGCCTGATCATTTTTGCAGGAGTTTATGCTGCGGGAGCGCTAGAAGCCATATTGAACCCTCCAAGCTCGCGACGAGGACGTGCTGCAATTGATGACTATAATGATGAACCCCAATTAGCAGAATCAGAAGAGTTGGAAAGCATTTATATAGCTCCCGATTCGTTTGGAGTTCCCTCTGGGTTTCAATGGCTAATGCTACCTAATAACAGAGGAATTACAGGGCTTTTGTCTTGGAAAGCAGAATTCTAATCATCCTTCCAATTAAGAATCGGCCAGCCTTCTTTCTTGGCATATTTTTTCAGTTTGGGATCCGGGTTGACCACCCGGGGATTCTTTACTCTTTTTAGCATAGGAAGATCTGAAAAAGAGTCCGAATAGAAGTATGAGTCATCAAGATTTACTTGGTGATTCTTTGCCCAGATCTCAGCCTTCTCTACTTTGCCTTGATGATAACAAAAGGGTCTTTTGAAAGCACCTGTAAGCCTACCATTTTTCACGGGAAACTCATTTGTCAGACTGTATTCTATACCCCAAGTTTTGCAGACTATAGCTCCCTGAAAGGACGAAGTGGAGCTAAGGAGAACACTCTTGTGACCCTTCTTATGATGCTTCTCAAGCATTTCTATAGCGCCTTTTTGGATGCGATGCTCAATATAATCCCTGAAAAATTCCTTCGACTGCTCAGCTACCTCTTTTTCCAAGCGGTTACGATAATGTAAGGTAGCTTTCTCATAGGCAGACTCCATATCCAACAAATTTAGGTGATACAAAAAAGAAGAAAAGGCGGTATCAATTAGCATTTTAGTGGTTATGCGCCCATGTTTCCGCTCATACTTAGCATATAACAAAGCGCTATTAACATCGATCAAAGTTCGGTCCAAGTCAAAAAATGCAGCAATTGTGGTCATATCCATCTCTTTCATTAACCTTCTAACGGCACCAACAAGCCAAGTTTAAATAACTCAAACATCATGTCTTGTGGCCAACTTTTAAACTGTTCAATGTCTTCAAAATTAAACTGTATTTGATCAGAAGTTAAGATTTGAATCAAGGGTTCATATAAGCTTTCTATGACCCACTCCCGACCATCAACAAATAAATACAGATTTTCCCCTTCTATGAAATAAACCCACCTGGTACCGGTTCTTTTTTCAAAGCATGAAGGCAGGGATGAAATCTCCTCCGCTGCAAATTCATATTCGAGCTTAGGCATTGTTAGGTATACCGCTAGCCAGCGATCGAACTCTAAACCTGAAAAAGAGTCCTGCAAGAGTTTTTGAAATTTTCTTCTATCTTGGAATGCAAAATGACCAGGATTTGCGCAAACACTGCGCCCACCATCATGAAGATGAATCTCTCGGCTATTTTTTATATTTAAATAATGACTATAATTACTCAATAACTCCGTTTGATGGGGAGCGCGAAACCCCACCGATAAAGTCATGGATTCACTCAAAGCAATGCCATGATGGGCAAATCTTGGAGGAAGGTAAAGAATATCACCCTGATTCAAGGTAAAGACTTTATCAGCTACGAATTCTTTTAGAATTTTTAAGTCTAATCCTTCAATCAGCACCTCATCTTTCCATGCTTGATCACTAATGTGCCACTCTCGCTCTCCCATACCCTGAATCAAAAAAACGTCATAATGGTCGAGATGGGGGCCAACACTTCCTCCGGGAGCCGCATAGGATACCATCAGATCATCTACCCTCCAGTTTGGTAGAAATGAAAACTCCTTCAATAGTTGGTATGCCTCTGGCAGCCATTGTTCCACGCCCTGCACAAGGAGGGTCCATTTTTCTTGAGGTAGGCTATTAAAGGTTGCCTCGGAAAAAGGTCCGTACTCAACCTGCCAATCAAGTGCCGTTGGTCCTTGCTTGATCAATCGGGACTCTACATCAGATTCACAGGACAGCCCTGCCAATTCATCTGGGCTGATTAATGGCTCCACATTAGCAAAACCGCTTCGAATGAGGCATGGTTGTTTCTGCCAGTATTGCTTTAAAAACATATCATGTTTTAGATCTAACCCCTTCAATCTGAACCCCTATCTTTAATCTGGTATTATTTGCTGGTGGAATAGCTGGTTTCGTATCCCTTTGCAATCATAGCTACCAAATACCATAATAGCGCATAAAGTAAATGTTTTTCCCGCAATGTTTCTATGTCTAAGAGATGAGAAAATGGGACCTGAAGCATATATTCGACTAAGTCTTGGTCTAGAAATGGAGTCCTGCATTCACTTCCAAGAGCCACCTCTACTCTGTCACCTAAGTTTGGAATAGTATATGTTTATAACCAAAAAACTTTAAAATCGCTTCTCAAAAGGCCTGGGATTTTTCGAGGGTATCTCCATAGAATTCAATGGAATGAATCTGTCCCTGTTCCATTTTTGGTGGCCCCTGTAATATCTATCATGATCAAGAATTCTTTGTAATCTTGTAAAAAACTACTTATTCTAACGACAAAGCGGCCACTAACACTTCTAGTAATTTCAGTTCATTACATTGTAACTGAAGTTATCCCCGTTTACTTTGTAAACGAAAAATCATCATAAGCTATCAATATTTTTCATAAAAATGCCGATAGGTGAATATAAGGAGGCCAAAATGGAAAAGCCTAATGTATTCAAATATGAAGACCCAGTTAGCTTTATGAGAGATCAAATAACCTATCTAAAAGCGACGGAAAGTTCTTATTCGATTACTCAAATTTGCAAGTCTATGCGTCGATGCTCGCCATCTTTGATATCTAATATTCTTGCTGGTAAGAGGCGTATTACGGAAGACCGTATTCAAGATTTGAGCAAAGTTCTCAAACTTTCTGCGACAGAAAGAGATTTTTTCAAAAGTCTAATATGGGAAGATGAGAATGGTGGGGCAACAACTCCAAATCTAGATACGACTAGCAAACGTAGACGAGTTTCGAGTTTTATTTTAAATGACTGGATCAATCCTTTCGTTAAAGATTCGGTTCGACTACGTAGTGTAAGAGAGAACTTTCGAGCGATTTACTCAGAACTATCTGCAATTGGAACTAAAAAGAGAATTGATAAATCTGTCGAATTTCTTGTTCGTCATGGCTACTTAAAAAAGAATGAGCAAGGTAAACTAATAGAATCAGATCCACTTCATGTATTAGGTGATGAGAACGTAGATAAGAAAATAAGAAGGTTTCATAAAAATACTTTGGAGCTAGCTAAGCGTGGTCTAGATCAATTTAGTGTTGAAGAAAGGCTTGCTCAGGCCATGATCCTTCCTTTGGATGAAGAAAGTCATACGGAGCTTAGAGAGTTGATACAAGAATTCAGTAAAGATCTTCAAAATTTTTCAGAGCGACATAAAGATAAAGACCATAGACTATACCAACTGATAATGCACCTCACACCAACAGGAGGCGAAAAATGAGTAAGATCGTCTATATGCTGAGTTTTCTCACTCTAATTTTGTCTAATATAACCCAAGGTTCAACCTTCGTCGGTAATGGTGGGAGTTGGCTGGACGCAGAACTAAGAGAAACGATCCATAAGGTAAAGGAAGTTTTACTTCTCATCCAAGAAAAAGAAGATATCGAAGAATGCGATCGATCTATTTGTGATATTCTCGAGGGTCTCTCAAATGATGAGCACAGATTTGCTACAAAATTTTTCATGAAGCGAAGAATGTCTATAATTCGGGCTATCAATTCAAAGAAGCTTGAGTTTAAATGGACTAGCTCAGAAATTAGAATAAAAGGATCATCTAGCCGTACTTTTTCAGCCATTGCTGATGGCACGACAATCACTATTAATGAAAATGTATTTGCTAGACTTAACCTTATGCAAAGAATGTCATTGATTATTCATGAAATAAATCACCTTATCCGTTTCGATGGGAAAGTCATTAATGACAATCGACCAATCGGACCTTTTGAAGGCTCTCAAGGTGGGCGTAAGCTTTTAGATCTACAGGGTGTGATGCTTATTGCTGGGGGGACTAGGTATGGGTACTTTAGACAGAAAGATCACAATTTGTCTAATCCAAATGAAAAATTGAATGTTCAACAATCTATAGGAAGTACGAAAATCTCCAATAGTGAAGGGAAACGTTTATTTTTCAATAAACTTAAACTTTCAAGTACTAGCGTAGAATATTTTCCTTGGGAAAATAATAGCGTTGGGTTTCATCTTACCTATAAAAGCTACAAAGGAAAATCTAATCAATTGGTTTATTCCGTCTTTGAATCAGGATCTTTAAGTGTTGGAGTCAGTTCGAGGTACAGATTGTCTTCGTTGATTATGAACAAATCATCCATAGAAAGAAACTTGGATTCTTCTTACTTGGATAGAATCTACTTTAAAGGCCACCTAAATATAGGAAAAGGCACTGCAGTGCATCTTGTAGGGGATGGCTATTCTCAAATAGAAGGGCGAGATAGCTTTTTCTGTATTGGTGGAGACATCAACCTCTATTTACCTATTGTATATGGTTTTTGGTTCAACCTTGGGTATGGACTCCAATGGCAGGAATTTACAATTCAAGAAACAAATTTTACGTCTAAATCTGTGTACAATGAAACAAATGTGGGGGTGAGCTATGGGTTTTCAATATAGTTTAAATGTTTTGAAGATTTTACTTATTATCCTTTGCCAAGTGCAGCATGCTTGCTCAAATTCGAAGGTATCTGGCGCTGGAGGAATAGGTGAAGAAATTCCAGAAGTTGGTTTTAGCAAGCAATCTGGATCTAATGATCAATCAATATTCCAAGCCTACGACCAGTATAGCAATAGACTGAACTTTATTGATACGAAAAATCAATCGCTAAGCTTTTCTCAGCAGGTTGCAAGTTCAAACGGGGACGAATCTTGGATTTCGGGAAAAAATTCAAGCTACTTCTTCGGAATTGAAGGTGATCGTCTCTATATTTATCGCCAAGATCAGGAACGATCCTTGGTAAATACTTTTGCAGGCAATATAGAGTCTTACGCAACTTCATATGAAAAAGGGATTTTTATTTTCGTCGACAGTTTTGCAAGTATCATGATGATAAACGTTTCTGAATCTGGATATGTCGAATCTAGTTGGATAGGAGGTTCAATTATTAATAGTGAAGATGAGATACTGGCAGGAGATGTGCTGACATCAGGTCATTTCCTAATTTCTACAAAAGCAGAAAAATTATACTTCATTGATATTGAATCGAGTATAGCAACCCAATCTTGGGTTATAGATGAGATTGGACTAGAGCTGGGGGAGGTGCAGTGGGTTGGGAAAGTTGATGGAAATAGCAGTCATGCCCTAGTCTTTAATAGTTCGAAGAACGTTTTTTTAATAGATGTGGTTTCCGGGACGCTTTTAGATCAATTGGATTTAAGTCAAAGCAATGTTTATCTATCCAAAAATGGTACTGATCATATTGCCTATATAGATTCAGAAAATACAAATAGAGTTATACTGGGAAGCGCTGCTAACACTATACAAAGTTTCGTATTACCAGAGATTCAAAACAGGGTTACAGAAACGAAAGTAGAAAATGGCTATATGCTCGCCGTTTCTAAAGGTACTACTGAACAATACTATAAAGTCCGTCTATCAGATGGTTTGGTGGAACGTCGTGTTGATGTCCAATACTATGACAAACTTGGCTTTACCGAAAATTATGTGGTGATATTTCAGAATAGCCCTCTCGGATATATTAAATTGATAAATTTTGAAACCAGAGAAGAAACTATTTTTTCTGGATTCAACTTGGAAGCCTTGCAGAAATAGTTCCAAACAAGGAAGTTGCTGCATTATGGTTGCGCTTCCGCTTTCTATTTGAATTAGCAGTTATCTGTTTGGCGTGATAAATCCAGAAAATGATGATGTTATTAACCTTTGTTGTCGAGTATATAGTGAATTATTCCTCGTTGATTTAGATAGCAAACTCGTTTATTGACGTAGTCTTCGACTTCGACCATTTTATTTACTTTGGAAGCGTTGAGTTTTGATGCTTCTAAAGCCTCTTTCAAGGAAACTAACCTAAAATAAATTGTATTGGGAGTTTAAGTAGTTTTTTGAGAAATTTTTTGCTTAATTTCATGGCTTTGCCGCTCCGTCCTCCCTAGTCACAAACTTATACAACCGTGAAGTCAATAACGATTACAGGCAACAACATGCTTTATTATATGATTAGTAAAGCTAGTTGGCCTCAAAATACCGATTTTTTCTTCACCAAAGGAACTGTCAATGAATTGACTACACTTGGCTTATATGGATATTCCACCGCTCCTTCGCCAACTGATGACTTTCCTAAAAAGTCAGCTGCTTTTCCGGTTCTATCTGGAATGTCAAAAGTTAATTTTGTGAAATTTTGGATGTGCCTTGCAACCAGGCTGCGGTTTTAGCAATAGCTGCCGATGCTTCTGGCAATAAAATTTGCGCCGCTTGAGATGCGAAACTATACGCTGCCCAAGGTTTGGCTGTAATCAGATTTTTATCTGTCACCACATCCTTGTCTATGTAGGTACTGCTTGTCATATATTCATCTATAACTTCAAAAAGACCTTCAAATTGCTTACGATCGATCTTGCTTTCATCTGCGGTATGAGTACAGCGCTTATGATCTAAGAATCCACTCATGCCCAGTATAAGAACTCCGTTACAGATTCCCGCTGCTAATTTAACATGAGTTAGATTTTTTAGAATTCCCACAGGGTCATCATTGTTGACACAGTACTCAATATCTCCACCTGGCACAAAGACTGAATCATATTCCCTGAACTTGATGTCATCATAAGCAAGATGAGGCTCGATTCTAAGTCCATTCTGGTCGCTAACGACAAGGCCTTTAGGGGATGCCATCTCTACACCTCTAAATCTCGACAGCAAGTGGAATGCCGGTAGGATTTCCCAGCTAATACACCCTGGATACAATAGGAAAAGACTCTTCATCGAACCCTGCCAATCTAGCTATATTTTAGAAACGTATTCATGACCATCGTTTTAAGTAAAAGACTTTTTGACTGAAGTCAATGCTTGACTTTCTTTTAGAGAGTGGTGGAGTTGCCCAGATTCGAACTAAGGAATGCTCGTTTAGTTATAGAACCAAAGTCTTAAAAGCGTCCTCGATAGAGGGTCATAAAAACCTCCATAATACTTATATCTTACTTGGATTATGTATTTGGTGACCTGTAGTTCATTGCAAACGTCAGTGCTTATAGAAAAAAATTGATAGAGGTGGAGTCGCTTCCGTTCTTTGTAAAGAATCAGACAAGGATTTGTGGCAAGAAAAAATAGGCTATTATTGGAACAAGGAAACCTGCGGACTTCACAGGTTTCCTTATATCCATCTATTGCAGACGATTTTTTAAGAATTTCGCGATATGTTTAAATAGGTGTATTCGAGTATTTTTACCTCTGATGCCATGTTTCTTGCCTGGATAAGTCATCATATCAAAGGGAAGTGAGCGATCTTGCATCTCTTGGATTAGCTTGGTCATATTGGTAAACAATACATTATCATCAGCCATACCATGGATCAAAAGGAGACCGTCTTTATATCCATCTATATATGGAAAGACACTGCTGTTTTCATATCCCTTCTGGTTTTTTTCAGGGTGTTCCAAAAACCTTTCTGTGTAGTGGGTATCATAGAGGTCCCAACCCGTTACGGGAGCTACTGCTACCCCACTTAAGAAGTATGACGAGCCTTTAAACATCGACATTATTGCCATATACCCCCCATAGCTCCAGCCGAAAACTCCAATATTATTTGGGAGTACATAGGGCAAGGTCCGGAGGTATTTTACACCAGCGATTTGATCTTCGACCTCAACGTCCCCTAGTTTGCGATGAAGAATTTTTTCAAACTTTGCATCACGGTTAGCTGACCCTCGATTGTCTAGAGTAAATACAATAAAGCCTTGTTCTGTAAGGTATTGATCAAAGAAAAAAGAGCTACCGCCCCATGAATTGGTAACTAATTGAGCACCCGGCCCGCCATAAACACGAACAACTACTGGGTACTTTTTCTCCGGGCTAAAATTAAAAGGTTTAAGTAACTGATAATGTAAATCACTGCCGTCAGAAGCTTTAATTTTTCCAAAGGTTAGTTGAGGCATGGTGTTTTTATACTCATAGTATGGATGGGATTGCTCGAGCTGGTTCTTGTTGAGAGTCGTTACAAGATGTCCATCCACCCTTCTTAAAGCCGTCGAAGGCAGAATGTTCCAAGCAGAAAAATAGTGAATATAATACTGCGCTTTTTTATCAAAGATTGCTGAGTGATATCCAGGTATTTGCGTCAATCGTTTCGATTTGCGGCTTTTTAGATCAAGTTGAAATAGGTGCTGTTCAATTGGATTACCATTGTCGCTAAGGTAGTAAACTTTACCTTCATCCTTATTAAAGCCAACAATTTTTCTGACGACACCCGGGCCTTGAGTTAGTTTAGTTAAATTCTTACCATCTTTACTCACCCGATAAAGCTGTTTACTTCCATCTCGATCAGATTTCCAGAGCAATTCGTCATTATTAAGAAAACGCAGGTCGTCGTGCAAGTTTACCCAACGGCTATCTTTTTCTGAAAAAAGTACGAGTCCTCGCCCACCCTTAGAACTAAATTTAAGTACGTCTAAGGTTTTTTGATCTCGGCTTTGACGTTGCACTAAAAAGTAGCTACCGTCTGCATTCCAGTTTACACGAGCTAGGTAAATATCTTGGTTTTTTCCTAAATCTACCACAGTGTGGCGTTTAGTTTTCAAATCATAAACAGTCAGCGAAACTTGAGCATTCGTTGTTCCCGCCTGTGGATAGCGTTGATTGTAGGATTTAAGTTGATCACCATAAATTTCGTAGCGTTGCTGTTCTTGTACTATAGACTCATCAACGCGGCTTACAACTATTCTTTTGTCTTGTGGGGACCACCAATACCCAGTCATCCGCCCCATCTCTTCCTGAGCAACAAACTCCGCCTGGCCGTAACGAATTGTCTCCTTACCTTTCTTAGTAACGGTCTGTTCGGCTTTAGTTTTTAGGTCAAAAACGAATAGGTTCTGATTGCGGATATAGGAGATATAGTGCCCCTCAGGAGAAATTTTGGGGTCGGTTTCAAACTCTATCGTTTTGGTGATTTGAATTGGCTTTTTACTATTAATATCATAGTAGTACAGGTCGCCTTCGAGAGGAAATAGTAGAAACTTACCATCGCGACTCCATTGATAGCTTGTAAACCCTTTGGCAGAAAGCCTCTGTCTCTCGCGACGTGCCTTTTCGTCATCTGAGAGTTCAACTTCATCTGGTCGCAGTACTTTAGACTCCAATAGGAGTTGGTGCTTACCCGTTTTAATATTAAATTCCCAAAGGTCATTTCGTTGGGTATCCCCATCTAAAAAACCCTTCAGGTAAGTCACGCGATCACCTGCGGGCGACATTTTTAAATTATCGATATCGGGTCCAGATAAAGAGGGTTCTTCGTAAATCCTTTCGATCGTTAAACTTCCAAAAGCAAAGGAAGTTGGAATGAGGCTGAGAGCCATAGTCAAAAAAAACTTATTCATTAGGTAACCCCTTTAATTCAATACCGACAGCTACTTTTAGCAAATACTCTGGGGCTGGACAATGATTCAGTACAGGACATTCGTTAACTAGTTCACCTTGAAGAACCCAAAAAAACCAGTTCAGAATGAATCCTTCTTTAGGAGCGCGAGGGTATTTCGAAAAGTGAACATGTCCTATTAGCGGTAGACTCGATCGAATTTGCAGCATCAACGATGAAATTACTGCCAAAAATTCAATAAAAATAGCTTCTTTTAACCATTTTCCCAGCTTTTTCAGGTTAAAGGTGCAGCCTGCCAATAAACTACTCATCATGTCGCCAAACGGGCCTGCCAAACGATTGCATCCCATGCGATGGTCTGATTTGAGACGACTGATGACAGGCTCAATACTAGCCCGTTTACGCAGATAGCTTTTGGTTTCCTGACTATGGCGCTTAAGTCCTTGCCTGTGAACTTGAGTGCCAAAAACATAACCATCATAGCCCGTATAACCGCGATCAACATAGGCATCTTGAGGCCATTGTGCGAGTAAATCTTTGACTTGACATAAGCTATTTGAAAGGGTTTTACCATCGTAGTGGTTTTCTGCAAATGAGTGTATTCCAACAACAATTCTGTTATCAGCAGTAGTAGCTAGAGAAATCTTGTTACCAAATTCATCGCGTTTATGGGCTTTGCCCTTGCTAATACAGCGAACTTCGGAGGCATGCATACTGTAGATTTTATTTTTCGTGTTTTACTTTTGGTTACAATGAAAGGCCGCTCTATCCAAAACCCAAGACAACCTTTAAGAAAAGCTAGTGGATTTTCTTCTAATATCCCGTATCACCCTACTCAAAATAGTTTTCAACCTACGCAGGGTTCGTTTGGATCTTTTCATGGAACCTCTATTTTTGTAGAATATTGGCGCTCTTCAGGACGAACTATCTAGGTACTTCTCGATGTCTTCTATCGAGAAGTTCAAGAATCCAAACATCATAAAATTAATAGTTGCTTACATATGTGATTTTCGCTCCCTCGCTTTGGACAGCGACTCTTCTTGAGTCAGTAATGATCCATAACCAGTTTTAAAATACGAATAAAGCGACAAAAGCCATTAACAGAAATTTTCTACAGACCAAATTCATCTCATGTATCTCTAAGTTGTTACCGAATTGGTTTAATACCTTTCGAATTCGTTGAAACAAGCTTGCTATTTACCACTCTTCTAAGCCCACCTCCAAAAACAGTATCAACTACAGATTCTATCGGATTGCCAGTTGAGTTGAGAAAAATTTCTCGATTGAAGGAATGATTTCGTCGTCACTCTCATAGTATTTCAAGTCGACAAACTGCTTCATTTTTAGTCCCTAATTAGATTCAGAGGTTTAAGAACAATTCTTCAAATATCGACATTTCGTTACTTATAGATAAAACCGAATCCTCTGTGAAATTTCTAGAAGGAACCCCGATAAAGTTCACGAGCAAGCGAAAAACGGCCTACACAAAAGAGATAAGGACCCGCTGATATTATTGCAATTTTATTGTTTTAAAATAAGTTAAACGTAATGCCACAGCGACATTCTTTTTTTATTGAATACTATTCTCATTGTGTTACTCTGGGTTGCATTGAAGCACGAAGTATTATTCGGAGATTTGGCATCGCACCACTTAATTCCTACTGGATATCTGTCGAAATTTAGAATGTAGGACCGCAAGAAATGAGATACCTATGAAGCCTTTGCTCTTATTTTTTACTGTGATTGCATTTTTATTTCAGACTTCTTGCACCATGACGGGATCGAAACCTGTTCGCAAAGTCTTGATGGTTGCAGGGAATGGAACCACAGTTTACGATGTCGAGAAAAACAAGAGTGCCTCGAATTCAATCGATGAATACACTGGCGCTTACATGGTCTTTCGAATGGCTGGCTACGACATTGATATTGTTACGCCTTTAGGTGGCGAAGCTGTCTTCTCAGGATTTTACCCTGAACCAACCAGCCCATATGTAGAAAGATATGAAGGCTTCGGAGAAAAGAAATCAAATACCCTAAGTCAAAAAGACATTAAAGTTGATGACTATGAAATTGTATTTTATGGCGGAGGCTACGGAGTCGTTTTCGAGCTCAAGGACGCTACGTCTATCAATCGATCGGTTGGAGAAATCTATTCAAACGGAGGGGTTCTAGCAGGATGCGGTCACGGTCCGGCAGGACTCGCACATGTCGTCGATAGCAAGGGAAACTTCATTGTAGCCGGAAAGACGGTCACTGGGTTTCCAAACTCGACAGAACAAACCAAGGACTGGGCTGATTATGGTCGCCAACTACCCTTTACAGTGGAAGATATCTTGAGAAAAAATGGAGCTAAGTTTTTGACCAAAGAAGACCTCAACGACAAGTACGATATCGTCTCGAATCAAAGAATTGTAACCTCGATGTTCAAGCCAATGTGCGGAATTGTGGCAAAAGAGGCTATTGATCTCAAAAATGGCAAGCTTTAGTGTTTTTGATTTTTAATCAGGTGAATCCAAAAAAGTAGTAGCCTCTTCACCAAATATCCTAATAATCCTTTCCATATCAGGATTCAAACCTTTCATCATTTTTAAAGTCAAAAACTCGAAAATTTGATTGAACCGATCTTTTAAGCAACAACATAAATCTACCTTTATCATGCATGCTCTGGAAGCATATGTTTGATGGCTTGATTGAGGAAGTCCCAAATTTCTGGACACTCTCTAAGCAAAACTATCTGGACAAAGCTTAATTCATTGCTTGACGCGATTCCTGTTGATGTATTTTTCGAGCCAAATATTCAGCTCATTCCAGGGAATTCGGCATCATTATAGTATCTTAAAAATTTACAAAGAAGTTCGTTAATTTTTACTTTAAAAAGTGCTAAATTTAATGGCCTTAAGTAATGATAAGGTGATATATGAACAACAATAACCCAACAAAACTCAAAAGACTTTATATAAGCTTCGTCTGCGATATCGTCGGTATGCTGTCCTTTTCTTTACCATTAATTGGTGAATCTTTTGACTTTATCTGGGCTCCTCTGGCAAGTTTTATCATTCTACGAATGTATCCTGGCGTTGCGGGGAAGGTGGGAGCTGTTACCAGCTTTATAGAGGAACTTACGCCGTTCTTAGACTTTATTCCTACCTTTACTCTAACCTGGATATATTATTACTATATTAAGAAACCAGATAATAAGAAAATAGCCGATTAAAATATCGCTCCCTCAACGACCAATCGAACTTATCACCCAACAACAGCAACTCATGCTCAGGGTTTATGTCTTTTCCAACGGTACACGAAATAGTTCAGGTTAACGGTTTTGGTTTGCCTAGGCTTTGACATTTCTACCAGCTTTCCTACTATATTCATGACAAATGTGGACGTTCTTGGATGGGACAGCATGGCTTTATTTCCATTCCAAGGGTATGATTGGTCTTCACTCCACGAAATAAGATGCTACTACTAGGTGTTGTTCCCCACATTAACCGCATTTTCGGTTAATGTGGGGAACGCTTATCTTTCATTAGCTTTTAATTGTTACAACAGCCAATAGCAGATCCATCGCATCGCAATAGTATCTTTTATGACGCTGCATGAGCAAGAGCCGATTCAGTTTTACACCCTACGATAGCTGGTGCTACTTGAACAAGACTATCGTCGGTTAATGCTGCTACCATAAACAGTGCAAAGTCAATGCGCCTTGTGCGATTACTGGTTAGAATCGGATCACCGACATGATGGCTCCACTTAGGCAATCCTTGACTTTCACCTTCCTCAAGATCACTGCCACGTACGACGGTCCACTTCCGATCTGAGCGAACAATTCGATCACATGCTTCCACTTGATCATCAATTTCCACCAACCTTAGAGCCCGAGCAATGAATCCAAAGATCTTTACCATCCAAAGGAAGCCTTTCGTGTATTGATCCTTACCATCACGAGTGATATGCCAACCACAGGAAAAAACCAACCGAGCACCTTTGGAGGCATGATCTAGTACTGCTTGAGCGGTTCCAGATGCATATTGCTGCACTCCCCAAGGGACAAGAACTGTTAAGACCCCATCGCAACCAGCGACCGCCTTAGCAATCACTTCTGAATCATTAGTAGCCCCAGGAACAATTGTTATCCTATCCTTGAACTCGGCTAATTTTGAAACACTTTTTTCTCGACATACCCCAACAACCTCATAACCACGATCAAGAGCATGTTTCACCATATAGCGACCAAGTTTTCCAGAGGCTCCAATGATACAAACCTTGAATTTTTTTCTTTTACTCTGACTCATATTCAAGCTCCTATGAAGAAGTTAATCTGTTTTTGATTTGTGTCGATATGGAACTTGCCTTTCCTTACCTTACAGCGTATGGTTACCTTACGGTATAAGGTAATTAAAACTTGACCCATTTGTAAAGAGATAGTAACTTCTCAATATCGACGGAATGCCATAAATTATGGAACAGAACCGTTTGGGATTGATTTCGACAAGAATTCAAACACAGAAGGCATCATGACTTTAATTTTTTAGCGAGGTCTATGCTGATAACACTCCCGTTGCTTTTGGAGTTGAAGATATGAGGCTATTTTTAGCAGCTTTTTCTTCCATAAGAACAGCAAGCTTCTTGATATTACCAACCTCCGATAAACGGTCACCAAGATAGTTCCAAAAGGATATCCCTAGCTTCCTGCAGGTTTTCTTTAGACTTGCAAATGTATCTCGACACTGACGACCGGCGGCGCTGCGAGTGCCTCCGCTCATCTTACGACGCTTGACAAATTCCCTGATATCCCCCTCTGATCCATTGTTGTGCAAAGGGGCATCTGGGTGGTCCAATATCACTAAAAGTTCTTGCTTTTTGCCATAGATCCGTTTCATGGCGAGGTTAAGGCTTGAAAAACAGGTTCTAGTATTAAAAAGCCAGTCAAATTTTTCCCATATTGCTTCTCGATGCTTCTTGCTTGGCGATAAGCAGTATGTTTTTAACTCTTCGTAGAAAGCCCAAATCCCTTCCAAAGCTTTTTCTTGGGCAAGACGTCCTTCTTCGCTTATTGGGACTAACTCTTTTATATGTCGAGCCTCATGGACCCAACATAGAGCATGGATCATCAGTGGAATATGAATTGCCCGGCATCATCGCTAAGGATTATAAGATTACGATTCAAACGAGAAATATCAGAATTTGGTGTTTGAGGTAAGAGAGTCGGCATCGCTGACAGCCTCTTTTACCCCATCCTTAAACCT
>JBNKNM010000073.1:0-23952 GCA_050293845.1 Pseudobacteriovorax sp.
AATTCTGGATTTTGAGAATATGCTAATACGAAAAACTAAAACGCTCGGTGGCTTAGTAACAAATTTTCAAATCGCAGCTTAAATCGCCATCACAGGCGGATTTCGTGAAGTTACCCACCACGAACTCAGCAGAACCGGAAAAGACCCAAACGCAAAAAAGCCGCTAATTTTAATTGATTAGCGGCTTTTTTGATCTCTCTAAGTGGTCGGGGCGACAGGGATCGAACCTGCGACCTCATGCTCCCAAAGCACGCGCGCTACCAACTGCGCTACGCCCCGTTCATCCGAGAGATAGCACTTGTATCAAAAAACCAATTTGATAGTCAATGGGTGATGTGTATTTTTCCCATTTTTAGGAAGTTAAATGACTAATGATAAACAATTTGGCGAGCTGGTAACCACCCAAGATGGTAGTGTAACCATACGTAACCCCGAAATTAACGAAGAATATCACTCCCATTGTGGTGCCTTGGGAGAAACCTACGAACTCTACCTTAAGCGATCGGGTTTCCTTGCCGCTCTCCAGCAGCATCGCCCTTTAGTCGTCTTAGATGTTGGACTGGGCCTGGGCTACAATGCCATTGCCGCCATCGAAGCCTGGTTAAAAGCAGATAAACCCGGCCCCCTCACCTTAGTCAGCCTGGAAAAACAAGCCTCCCTTGTCAGCGCCATTGCCAACGGCAATGGCTCATGGTGTAGTCATTGGCCCAGCCATTGGTCAGATTTAACTCGTCATTTAAAGCCTATAACAGCGAATGAATGGCAGTGTCGTATAAACCACGACAACGGAGCATCTCTGGCATGGACCGTCCTCATCGGTGACGGTGCCCAAACTCCTCTCCCAAACTTGGGATATAACTTTGTGTTTCAGGATGCCTTTTCACCGAAAAAAAATCCTGAGCTATGGTCCCAAGATTGGTTCCATAAGGTACGCTCTTGTGCAGCTACCGACTGCACCCTCGTGACCTACAGTGTAGCGCGGATGGTGAAAGATAACCTTGAAAGTAGCGGTTGGACCTACAAGAAAATACCAGCACCTGGTGCAAAGAAGCACTGGCTGGCAGCGCATGTGCGCTAATACCACTTGAAGATCTTGGTAGCAATAGCACTACCCACGACAGCGTAAAGGAGAAGAACAGCAATTTCAAATTGGAGCTGCAGCAGCCCTTGCCCTTCTAAAGCTATCTTCCTTAAGCCATCAATAAGAGCCGTCAGGGGTAGATAGCGTACAGCATGCTGCATCCAATCTGGAAAGTTATTGATGGAAAAAAACACTCCTGACAGCATCATCATCGGCATAGAAATAATATTGGTGATCCCTGATACTGCCGGTATACTGCGGGAGCGACTGCCACAGACCATAGCAATGGCCGTAAATGCCGCCGCTCCGAACATTGTCAGCACCAAATAATCGATAAAGCGCCCGAGAATTTCAAAGTCAAAAAGCAAATAACCACCTAACATCACAGCAGCAAACTCCGTTGCTAGCACAAAGTAGCGTCCGAAAATATGAGACACGATGTATTCATAGGATTTCATAGGCGTTACTTTATATCGCTTGAGTAAGTTTTCGCGACGATTAGAAACCAGAGTCATGGCCACCCCAAACAGGCTTGATGTCATCACGCTGAGCCCCAAAAGTCCGGGGATGAGAAAGTCTACATAACGAGAACCCTTGGCCGCTATTTTTTGGGTCGTATAAGACACCGGATCGGTTCTGCCTCCCCATTTTTGAATCATGTCATTCACCTTTTCTTTAGCCCTTACCGCTACGGGATTGCTGGGATCAAAACGAAAGATAAAACCGCTATCATGAGGTATGACTATGAGCTGGATCTCCCCACGCTTTATCAAGCGGTCAAATAGATCGGTTGAGCCCCGGCGCAAATCAACTTGGGGATTTTCCGATAAAAATTGCTCCCATTCCTGATATTGATTACTATCATCCAACAAAGCCACACCATAGACTTCCGGCTTGCTCTGGGAAAAGGAAAAGCCTAAAATAACCATCCACAGCAAAGGCATAAAAATAACCCAAAAAAACGCCGATGGCTCCCGTAAAAACTCCCGCCAACGGCATTTGATCTGCTCGCGTAAACTGGGACTAAACATCTCGCATACTCCTTCCCGTTAAGGTCAAAAAAACATCTTCCAGTGTGGAACGCCGCAGCTCAAACCCAGTCAACCCTACATTTTGAGACTGAGAAAAGTCTTTTAGTTTAGTGATCATAGTTAAGGGGTCATCCGTAGCTATTTCAAAGCTATTCTGCTGGTATTTCAGTTTGCTTCCCCAATGAAGATGCTCTTCAACGGTGCTCCACTCCACAGCGGCATCGAAGGAAAACTTCAATATCTGCTCACCACAGTAGCGATGGACCAACTCATCAGGGGTGCCAGAAGCGATGATCTTGCCGTGGTCGATCACCGCAACCCGGTCAGCAAGAAAGGCTGCCTCATCCATATAATGGGTGGTCAGCAAAATACTTTTCTTTAAATTCTTGAACTCCTGCAACAGCTCCCAAATACTGCGTCTAGATTGTGGATCTAGACCAGTTGTTGGCTCATCGAGGAAGATCAGCTGGGGGTCATTGACCAAGGCACAGGCAAGATAGATGCGTTGTTTTTGCCCCCCGGAAAGATTTTCTAAACGCTCATGAGCTTTGTCCTTAAGGTTAACCATCTCGATGGTCTTTGCCACAGACAATCCTTGTTTAAAAAAGGAGCGGAACAAACGGATCGTTTCCTGAACTGTATTTTTTTTATAAAGTTGATTTTCCTGAAGGGTGACCCCCACCTGTTCCATAATGGTGGCACGATTGGCGCTATTAAGAGGCAGATCAAAAATCTTTACCGCACCACTATCGGGTTTTATCAGTCCTTCTAACATTTCTACTGTAGTGGTTTTTCCTGCGCCGTTAGGGCCTAGTAAGGCCAAGCACTCGCCGGGGTGGAGTTGTAAGTCTAGCCCATCAACTGCTTTGATATTTTTATAAAACTTGCGCAGCTGGCTTGCTTCGAGAAGGGGTTTCATCCTGGTTCCTCAGATGGTAAAAGCGCATTCTAACGAGCCTAGCCTTTGAATTCAATGGCTGGAAAGGGATTTACCCGCAGCGAGAAAATTGACGGAGACAGCAAATTTGCCTAAAATCGCTCATAGGAGTGAACATGAACAATCAATTTGACATTATAATCTCAGGAGGAGGCCTTGCCGGCTCTTTGATGGCATCTAAGCTGCATCGCCTTCATCCTCAAAAATCCCTTTTAATCTTAGAAAAAGAGACGCAATTGGGAGGACGGCTGAAGTCCACCAACGCGCAGGTGGGGTCTTGGACTTATGGCCTCAACGGCAGAAGCGAAACCCTGATAGATTTTATCAACCAGGAACTTAAGGAACAAGGTCGCACCCTAGGTATGGCCGCCTTTGCCAAAGGTCAGCGGCAAACATTAGGGGTACTTGCAGCCGGCAAAATTACTGAGTTACCTTTAGATCAGTCATTTTCACAGCAGGGGGCCCATGCCATTGCCGGAGCTGCTGCAGCCCGGGAATGGAGCCTAGTCGATGAGTGTCTCAGTCAGGTGCATAACAATCCACAAAAAGCTTCCCATCATTTTTCCCAGTTATGGAAAGGGACTCGCAAGGGGGCGGCTGCCATTGCCATAGAGCACCTCTGTAGGCTCTATGGTATTCCTGAAATTTGGGGAATGCGTGCTGCTGATGTCTTGGATCGGCAGCAGGATTTTTCCCAAAGCCAGTCCATCTACGATTGGGAATGCCTTTGCCACGAACTTTTAAAAGATGGCATCGCGGCGGGCAAGATCACACTGCAGTTGCAGACTGAAATTGGCGACGCTAGCAAAAAGTCAGAATCGGATGATTGGCAGATATCCACCACCCATGGTGCTTTTGCAGCGGATCGGTTGGTAGTCACCCAAAATCCTTGGGACGCCCTGCGGTGGCTACCGAAAAACTATTGGCCCCCAGCACTACTGGCAATACCCGTGAAAACGAAACCCATTAGCGCTGTTTTATTATCGGAAAAAATAAGCTCATATTCCAGCCTACCCGATATCGTGCTGGTACCTGCCGAAGGGGTCCAGATTTACTTGGATCGCGACTCCCTATGTGTACAGGCAACCCTCAATTACGAATCAACCCTCGTGGCTCCCGAAGTTGTTAAGGCCATCCGCAGGCTCAAAAGGGCTCATAAAAAGTTGCTTGCTTCTCAGCAGGACTTACAAACGACCGGAGAGCACATCGCCCTGCGCCCTGTAGCTTGGAGCACCCCCCTTGCTCCTGGGGAGCGGCGTAACCTATCCAAATTGACGGCTAAAAAGTGGCAGCACCAGCAGCTGAGCTTCTGTGGTGATAGCTATGGTCCTGATATTCAAGGAGATCGTAATATGGTTTCATCCCTAATCAGTGCCACCCAAGCCTTTACAGATTAGTATTCTTGCAAAAAAGGCAGTCAAATAGGATTACTTATTGACTGTCTGCTCAAAAAGCTCTAATGAATCCATGAAATTTTACAAGCTAACTGCTGGAGCATCGAAGTTCTTGCATTCTGGAAGCCAATTTAGCTGCAATCTTTATGGTTCCCTCTCCGGTAAGGAGGAAAAGCCACAGCGCGCCTGGCCTCAGTCTTTTCCCCAAAAGTCTTTAAACTGCCATTTACTATAGGACACTGCTATGACAGCCAAAATCATCGACGGTAAACGTGTAGCCCAGAATATTAAAAACGAACTCCAGAAAAAAATTGCCAAAGCGGTTGAATCCGGCCATCGTCCCCCCTGTTTAGCAGTAATACTCGTGGGTCATGACCCAGCTAGCGAGGTGTATGTTGGTCATAAAAAAAAGGCCTGTACCGCAGTAGGTATTACCAGCAAAAGTCTCGAGCTTCCTGAGGATACTACGCAAGAAAAGCTCAACCAACACCTTGAAGCGCTGAATGCAGATAGTACGGTTGATGGCATCCTACTGCAATTGCCGCTCCCCAAGCACCTGTGTGCTCATCAGGCTATTGATATGATTAACCCCCAAAAAGATGTGGATGGACTAACCCCTGTGAACCAAGGACTTCTGGTGTGGAAGCGTCCTGGGCTGATTTCTTGTACCCCTGCGGGCATCTTAGAACTCCTCAAATCTGAGGACATTGAATTGCGAGGAAAACGCGCTGTGGTAATGGGCAGGAGCGTGTTGGTGGGAGCACCTGTAGCAACCTTGCTTTCCAATGCAGGGGCTACCGTTCATTGTCTCAACTCAAAAACTCAGAATACTCCGGAAATAACCCGTCAAGCTGACATCCTTATCGTAGCGACTGGAGTGTCACAGCTAGTAAAAGGGGACTGGATCAAGCCTGGAGCCGTAGTTATCGATGTCGGTATGCATCGTATCAATAACAAATTATCAGGTGATGTTGCCTTCGATGAGGCTAAAGAGGTTGCTAGTGCCATCACTCCTGTTCCCGGAGGTGTCGGCCCCATGACCATCGCTATGCTATTAGCGAATTGCTATGAGGCTTTTGCACAGAAACACCTTTAGTATAGGACTGCGAAACGTCAAAAAAGAAAACTAGCTGTAACCCTTTAGGGTGTCCTGAAAACCGACTGGGTTTTCAGGCTAATGGCATATCTGGGCTTTATTGGTGAAAGCAGACTAATAACTCTGGCCGCAGCAATTTCAACTGTAAGCAGTTATCTTTATCCAGCAGGTAATAGCGATCATCGAGCAGGGTCGCAATACCCAACTTCCCCTCTGAAAGCAGACTTTGCTGCTTTTTATTTACATATACTGATTCGATAGCATTATCGTCCCGCTTGAAAAAATACGGGATCCTTGCACCAGCACTTTCCAACTCACCAAAAGAGAAAACGATCTGCACGGCCTTAAGTCGCTGCTGGCTGCGTAGGTTCTCCTGGTTTAAAAGCCGGTCCTTTTCCTTACGCGCATCCAGATCTTTGGCAATCTGCAACTTGATTTCATCTGGGGGAACCTCGCTAGCAGGGAGCTTTTTCGCTGTATTTTGCTGATGTTCCTTTTTTTTTGCAGCTTTGGCTGCCTTTTTGGCTTGCTGTTTCGAGGCCAGGCCCTTCTTGAGTAATTGATCTCTCAAACTCATATGCTCCCTCCCAATTCAGTGCTTCTGAACTGATATAACATCACCGATATCCGTTGCAAAGTCTGTTTATTAACTACAAGAATTTATGGAGAAAAATTCTTATGGTGTTTATAGCTTGTTAGCTCTTGCCATCACGATGACAGCTAAGGTATCGGGAGAAGATTGTTTGAAGGCTAGACCGAGGTGTGTAGCCTTTTCGGAAAGCAGTAAATTTCTATGGCGCGGAGAATTCCAAAGCAGCCAGGCCATGTCCTTTTTATCCCGGCCCATAACTCGATTTTCCCCCAAAAAAGTCATATTGGCATGTAAAAGACGTCTCTTTTCCTGTTTTAGCTGCTGCCGATCATGGTGCACTGTTCCAGTTTTTAGCAACCTTTGACTGGATAGCAATAAAGCTTTCGAATCAGTTTTTGCAGGTGGCAATTGATGATAGCTCCGCACCCGATTAATCCAGGACATTAGTCCTTCCTGTTCCATGGCGTCAAGAAATGGAGGCGTGCGTATATTGCCATTAAGGGGAATCAGGGCTAGCAGCTCCCAACCGGATCGGGCTTGCTTGGGAAGGCAACTAATCGATAAATTACCTTCCGGTAAAAAGTAGGGATTAATCACAGGATGAGTGAAAGGACCCCGCAGCTTATAGCTAGGGACAGACCAAACCCTCTTACTCAGCCCTCCTTTGCGTGCAGCAAAGTGGAGGCTAACCCGTCGACAAAACCCATTCAAGCTGGAAATATCCAATCGCAGTATGGGACCCCGCCTTTGCACGAGAGGTGTTGGATTGGGAACCGAAGCGACCCAGCTGGATTGATCGGAGCAATGGCCAAAGCCAAGCCCTCGGTGATTATTCAACTTGGCTAGATTTAGAGCATACTGCTGTATGGCTGTAGTTGAGAGAGGCCCTCCCTTGCCGCGAATTACTTGAGCATTAATGAAAGTATCGTAGATACCGTACTGCCACAACTTTTCGCGAGCTAGTCCACCACTGACCCCTTGGCAGATGGTTGGTCCTAACTTAGCAGATAAATCGGAACGGTGAAAAATAGGGTAAGAGTATGAGATGATGGACCAGATCACAATCGAGATTAGTATCCCGATTGTGAATACAAAACTATTTATACTCACCTTCCATGAGTTTAAAGATTGTTTGCAATTGCATGTTGGATGTTCCCTCATAAAGCTTGCCTATTTTTGCATCGCGATAATACTTTTCAGCCGGGAACTCCTTAATAAATCCATAACCACCGTAGATTTCAAGAGCTTGTGATGCTACTTTCTCAGCAACATCAGAAGCCCAAAACTTGGCGATGGCTGCATGTTTCACAAAGGGCTTACCGGCGTCTTTGAGCCTTGCAGCGTTATAGACAGCAAGCCTCGCTGTTTCTATCAAAACTTCCATTTGAGCTAATTGGAATTGGATACCTTGGAATCCTTTGAGGGCTTTGCCAAACTGCTCCCGCTCTCCCGAGTACTTCATAGCCCCTTCAAGGGCTCCTTGAGCCAGACCCAACATCTGAGCAGCAATACCTATGCGCCCTTCATTTAGGGTTTCAATAGCGATTTTATAACCTTTACCAACTTCACCGAGAACATTAGTCTTGGGAATCTTAGCATTTTCAAGAATAACTTCGCAGGTCGATGATGCTCTTATTCCTAGTTTAACCTCTTTTTTGCCAATAGAAAATCCGGGAGTATCTTTTTCAACAACAAATGCTGTGATACCCTTATACCCCGCCTCAGGGTTAATATTTGCAAATACTACAAATATTTCTGCTTCTTTAGCGTTAGTAATAAAAATCTTTTTACCTTCTAAGCGCCAATGATCCCCTTCATCATAAGCACGAGATTTTAGAGCAAAGGCATCAGAGCCTGAGTTAGCCTCCGTGAGGCAATAACTCCCCACCTTCCCAGAACTTAGCTCAGGCAAATATTTTTGCTTTTGTTCCTCAGAACCCCAGTTTAAAAAGATATTATTTACGAGCGTATTTTGAACATCAACTAAGACGCTCACTGAAGGATCGACTTTCCCTAAAGCTTCAATAGCTAGAACAGCCATAGTAAAAGAACAGCCAGAGCCGCCAAATTTTTCAGGAACTTCAATCCCCATCAAACCCATCTCAAATAATTGTTTGATAAGGCCTTGCTCCATATGCTCAGCCTCGTCCATTTCAAGAACCTTTGGACTGATCTGAGTCTTGGCAAACTTCGCTATTTCATCAACAAACAGGCGTTCATCATCTGTTATGATCGAAAGTGGTGATACCATTGTGCTGCGCTCCTAACTATGGTTTAGTTCTTTCTACCGGGCATTGTTGTAACCTGGATCGTCTTTTTTTTCACCAAAATAGGTGAACAGCGTCTCATATTAGGCAACACCTTGTGAGCAAGGTTATCTACCTTATGTTCTAAATTCCTGATTTGCTTTAAGGTCTTACGCACCTTTGCTACTTTTTTATTATCAAAGTAAGGGGTCTTAGTACGGTCATTTTGTTCCATTAGATTGCGGCAATCATCCATCAATTTCTGGGTTTTTCGGTAAAATTCGCGGCTAAGTATTTTTAGCTGTGTAGCTTCCGCAACCTGGGGATCAGAGGAAAACCCGATACCGAAAAATAATCGCTGCACCTCACCCAGCATGGGATGGCGTTGGGAATTATGGATTCCTCTTCCCCAAGGATGCTGGAGAGAGTGAGCCGCCTCAAAATTTGCCTCCTCAGCTTGAAGTAGGTTATAGGTTTGGCGTAATTTTTTTTCTTCTAGCCGCAGCTGGTAATGCTGGCGATGGAGGAAGGCTTCCATCTTCTTCTGACTGTGAAAGCGGTCGGCAATGTTCTCAAGCTGGCTATCCCGCAGTAAATAGCCTTGCCCCTCACTGTCATCACCTAGAAAGCGAATTTTAAACAATCGAATCCACATAAACTGTTTAAGATATGTATCATATCCACGAATCAAGTTACCAGCATGAACACTCATCTCAGCGGTCCAAAAAATAATGGCTGTTAAACGTTTTGGAAGGCCATCTTTGGTTTGGTTAAAGCGTTCAAATCTTACCTGCAACCTATCCACTGCCGCCAAACAACGGTCGATTACTCGATTTTTTCTTGCTATTGTTCTAAAAAACGATTGATTAAAAGTTTTATATTCCTCCTCTATGCTTTTAAATACAGAGCAGGTTTGTAAAAATTCTTCATCCCAGATGCGAATATCCATCTACACTCCTGGGGGAATTCTATCATCCCAATTAGCAAATTTTTTGACATAGGAATTTATATAGGTTTCCGCAAGGTTAAGCCGTTCCCGGGAGCGATTCAGCTTATCAACATCATAAATTTTGAACCTCTTAGCTAATGAGGCAAGTTCATCCGCTTGCGGTATTTTAGGTAAATTTTTTTTCCGTAGTTTTTCCCGTGCATCCCGTAACCAGTTTTTCATGTAATAGATTTCTTGCTTCTTTTTTTGTATTTTTTGTTCCAGTTGGGATATTTTTTGATTTAAAGACTCTTCCTGTTCAAAGGTTTCCAAAACGCTACGCAGGGTATTAGCTTTATGTGTCCCATTACCCAATATATGTACTAATTTATTCAGAAGTTTTTCCTGCAGCTGGATGTCTAAATTCAGTTTATTTTGCTCTGACTTTAATCGACCCATATAATGCTTAATTTTCGCTAAGCGAAAAATCGCCCAAAATGGATATCTTCGCCTGACAGCATCGTCAACCCAAGGCAAAAATATGGTAAGGCTTTGGTATGTATCGTGGATAACCTTAAATTTTTCATTAAAATAATCTTCAATCACACCCCGTTCCAACGAGCGGCATTTTTCTAAATTAGGTAAATCAAATTGCTTTGCATTCTCTTGTAATATTTTTTCAGTCTGCAGTTGCTGGCGCATCGACTTAAGTTTCTGCTTCATCGATTGTACTTTTTGGGATCTTTTGCGAAATTGCTCCCTATTGATTGACTTCGAAGCTCTCATCTCTTGCAACCCTATCTCTATAGCAACAAGTTGCTGCCAATGCTTATCAATCGATGTTAGCAATGTTCGATAAGACTCTAGGCGTTGTCTAGCAGACATAAGCAGGCCTTTGTCCAAAATGATTTCATCCATGCCTGAGAATCAGGGTTCTTTCCTGGTATTTTCTCATGGTAAGCTCGTAGTTGTCTAGGCAAGGGCGAGGTGATCGTGTATGATTGCGTCCCTTGAATTATTTTCTTCCTAATCTGGAGGCTGTAAGCTCATGGAAACTAAACCATTAATTGAGGCTGCTCTTGGTCGTCCCACTAAAAGAAAGCCCATCTGGTTTTTACGTCAGGCGGGACGCTACCTACCTGAATATATGGAGATTCGAAAAAATATCGCATTTACTGATCTGTGTAAGACGCCCCGCCTAGCAGCTGAAGTTACCCTCCAGCCACTACGTCGTTTTAATGTTGATGCCGCCATTATTTTTTCCGATATACTCGTTCCCTGCATGCCCATGGGGCAAACCCTAACTTTCGGCAAAGGTCATGGCCCCCAACTGAGTCATCCTATCAGGAATTCTGCAGATCTGAAGGCATTGAGAAAGCCCGATGCAGAAAAGGAACTGGGATATGTTGGCGATGCCATCCAGCTCACCAAAGCAGACCTGAAGCCCTATCAAACAATGATCGGCTTTGCCGGTGCACCATTTACGGTAGCCAGTTATATGATCGAAGGCTGTGGGTCAAAAACCTACACGGAAGTCAAAAAACTCCGCTTTACAGAGCCTTCTGCATTCAAGGGTTTGCTGGATCTTTTGGTGGAGGTCACCGTCGACTACTTGTGCATGCAAATAAAAGCCGGTGCTGACTGCCTAATGCTATTTGACACATGGGCTAACCAGCTGAATGCTGAAGACTATCGCGAATTTGTCTTCCCCTCAGTCCATAAAATAATTCGCGAAGTTAAAGATCGTAGCGATGTCCCGTTTATCTACTATCCAGGCCAAGGCACTGATTTGTATTTCGAATTATCTGGTTTTAATGGAGATGTTATCGCTGTTGACTGGCGCACTCGTATGTCTCGTGCTATTTCTCTCTTAGAGAATGTGGGACTTGAAGTTAGCGTCCAGGGTAATCTTGATCCGCAAACCCTCGTAGGTCCTGAAGAAATCGTGCGGGAACGCACCCGAACCGTCTTGGAAGAAGCTCAACAAGCCCGCGGCCATATCTTCAATGTGGGACACGGACTGCTTCCCCATCTCGACCCGGAAGCGTTAAACTGGGTGATTGACGAAGTCAGAAAGTCAGAAAGGTAGTTCGTAGTTCATGAGTGAGCATCTATATACTTACGACGACCCTCCTTCCGAACGTGATTTGGAAAAAGCTTGTCGTGTTCTTGATCGGGGTGGCGTACTAGCCTACCCCATGGGTGTAAACTGGGCGTTTGGTTGTAATGCTAGCGACCATAAAGCCCTGGTCCGATTACAGCGTTTGAAACCTTCACACCCCAAAAAACAACCCTATAGTTTGATTTGCAGCAGCATGTCGATGGCCTCGACGGTAGGCAACATCGACCACCAAATGTACCGCTACCTAAAAAAGGCTTGGCCTGGTCCTTATACAGTTATCGTCAAGAGCAATCGGACCCTACCACGCCAGATAAAGGACAAAAGGCAGGTTGTAGGCATAAGAATTCCCGAGTGCCCCATGGTTTTGGCTCTAGTCGAGAAATTTGGCCACCCCCTTGCCACGACATCAGTTCCCGAAAAGCCTGATGGTGAGCCTTTAAGGATGGGTTACGAGATTTTTGACTATTTTGGCCATGCCATTGATCTCCTGCTTGACCTTGGTGAGGAGCTAGCTTGTTTAGATTCCACCATTATTGATTTTTCTGACGGGCACCCTATTCTTGTCCGCAAGGGCGTGGGAGAGCCATCTGTCTTTGGTGATGTGGAGCAAGTCTAGTATGCTAGCAGTAGAGCATTATAGCGTTATTCCTTACGAATCAGCTTTAAAACGCCAGCACGAGCTGGTTGACGCAGTGATTGCTGGCAGCATTTCCGGTGCTATTATGACCTTGCAGCATGCTCCATGCCTAACCTTGGGTCGTCATGCTGATCGTAAATTCCTGCTAGAAAGCCATCAATCCTTGATTAAGGCTGGGATCACCCTTATCGATACGGATCGCGGTGGTGAGATCACAGCCCACAATCCAGGCCAACTTGTGATCTATCCTATACTCCCCATTAAGGATTTTTCCCTCAGCCCAAAGAAATTAGTCCAACTGCTGCTGGAATCGGTCGTCGAGTATCTGGCTGACCTGGGCATCAACGCGTCCATTGATGACTCACGGCCGGGGGTATGGCTACAAAATGCAAAGATATGCGCTGTCGGTATACGTATTCTTAAGAGGGTTTCCATGCACGGCATAGCCCTAAACATTGAAAACGACCTGTCCATTTTTTCAAAGATCGTACCTTGTGGCATTTCCAGTGGCTCTGTAACCCGTATGAAAGATCATTGCACCCCTTGCCCCCCCTTACAGCAGGTTCGTCAAAATTTGATCGATCGGATTGCAGCCAAACTGGGAACTTCCTGTGAAATTAGAAGTATACCCAAAGACTA
Source organism: Pseudobacteriovorax sp. (assembly GCA_050293845.1). Classification (GTDB taxonomy): domain Bacteria; phylum Bdellovibrionota_B; class Oligoflexia; order Oligoflexales; family Oligoflexaceae; genus DT-89. The sequence goes on from JBNKNM010000073.1 coordinate 12,704, forward strand.
ACGTCAAAAGCCGCGGTATAGACTCCATGTAACAGAATAGCTACTCTTGAAATAGAAATAAGAAATACGTATGATCATTTCGTGGCTCTCTTTTTCTGTACCTGAGGAGATTTTATGGACATTGTTGAGTCCAGTACTTTATTCACCAATTCCGACATTTCGGAAGAGGGAAAAACGTCATCTAAGCTCTTAGATTGCTGTAAAGAGACAATTGATATGCACGCCGCATATAATGCGATGATGGTCTGTTCAGGTTGCAAGCAAATTATCAAATGCTTCGATAGCGAGAAACCTTTTATCAACTATCAGCGCTTCTGTGCCTCCAGGCATCGCCGTATTTTAGCTACCAAATACAGAGATCATTTTATTATTATTTTTAGTTCCTACGAAACATATTCCACCTGAAAGGCGCAGCTTGGAAAAGGCTTGACCAGCTAGTACAAAACTCGGAAGTAACTTGTCAGACCAAGTTACAGATTAGATTCAGCTTTATGATTAAAGCCTTGTTTGCGTGCCCACCCACGAAGGTAAGTATAGGCCGTTTTTACCTGACGATCCTTCTTGTAGGGTAGGGCCCATGAGGAAAACTCAGAAGCCAAACCCGACTGCTTGGAAATATCGCTAAGATCTTTACTATCAATATGGCGATCCAAGTCAGCTTCCTTACGTTGCGAGGATTTCTCCTGCGCTACTAATGGTACCACTATATCGGGAGCTATACCCTTTGCCTGAATGGAACGATCTTTTGGCGTATAATAGCGGGCAACGGTGATTTTGAGTCCGGAACGATCTGGCAGCGACACGAGGGTCTGTACCGATCCCTTGCCAAAAGATGTCGTACCCATTATCAATGATCTTTCATGATCTTGCAATGCTCCAGCTACTATCTCTGAGGCACTGGCACTGCCACCATTGATCAAAGTCACAATGGGAAAGTCACTGAAAGTTCCTCGTTTGTGGGCAAACTCACGCTCAATATTTTTTCGTTCCCTCCCTACCGTTGATACGATCAAACCGCTCTCAATAAACATATCTGAAACCCGCACCGCTTGATCCAGTAAACCTCCCGGATTATCCCGCAAGTCGAGAATAAGACCCTTTATTTTTCCTTGATTCCCCTCAACTGATGACAATAATTCTGTGGAGGTATCATCCTGAAAACTGGAAATGCGACAATACAAGACACCCTTGGTTAGCATCTTCGACCTTACTGACTTGACTCTAATGATTTCCCGGGTAAGGTTAAACTCCAACAGTTTCGGCTTCCCCTCACGTTTTATAGTTAGTTTGATTTTGGTTTCGGTTTTCCCTCGCATCATATCCGTTGATTGAGAGCCCTTCATCTCTGAAATTTTGATATCATCAATCGCGATAATTTCATCCCCAGACTGGATACCGGCACGTGATGCTGGAGTATCCTCAATCGGAGATACTACGATCAACCTTTTATTCTCTGTTGAAACAATAATTCCAATGCCACCAAATTTTCCCTGGGTGTCTATGGTCAACTGGTTGAAGGCTTTACGTGGCATAACAACAGTATGGGGATCAAGGTTTGACACGACTCCCTTTAATGCATGGTAGACCATATTTTCATACTGCACTTTCCCAGGATCTACATAAAGGTCTTCAAGATAAAAAAGCCCCTTAGCAAGGGTTTCGATGGATTTATAGCGCTGGGTATCCCTACTTGCCTTTAATTCCATAGGATTAATCATAATAAAAGCAAGTATCCACGACACGTGAAATTTGATCATATGGCTCACCTGTATCAAAGTCTAATCATATTGAATATAAAGGGTGCAACCCTATTTTGAAAGCATCATTCCCTAAGTTTTCAATTTGCAACATTTTTGGTCGCTTTTTTTGAGATTTTCTGCTTCCTAGCCTGTGAAATTTTTCGTACCATAACTAATAGTTTTTTCGCCTTAGATTTATTTTGCTGAGTAATTTGCTCGTCACCTAAATATCTTTTAATAGCTAGATAGGCTGAGCGATGATGTCCCGATGCAATATAGTTCATCGCCAAAGCGTTTATTGGATCAAAGCACAAGGGACATGCCGCGCGAGCTTTCAAGAAAGTTTGTTGGGCAAGGGTGTAACGTCGTTTTTTTTCATAGAGTTGCCCTAATCGCATCAAAGAAAGATAATAATTGGGATTTTCACTTAAAGCAAAGGTATAGTATTTTTCCGCAAGGGAATAATTTTGTAAGCGCTCTGCGGCTAGACCTATATTGTGAGAAATACGTTCAGGATACTGATACGATTTGGTCATTTCACTTTTTTTCAAACCCTGTAAATGCTTAATGGCCTTTTTGTACCACCCGGCTTCAATATAGGCCGAGCTTAGGTTTAAAGCTACCGAAGTACGAGGGTGTAAGTCTAAAGACTTCTTAAAAAAAACAGCCGCTTTCCTTGGATTTTCCAGGGCAAGCTGGGTCAGGCCCATTAAGTTAATAAAGTCAGGGTCTTCTGGGTGTTGGATGAGAAGACGTCGTAACTCCTTATGAGCCATGGCTGTCAGGCCTTTATTTAGAAAACTGACAATCAAGCTTTTCTGAGTTGCCAAAACTTCAGTTTTTCTGGCAATTTCTTTGTTATTTTCATCGATAGTTTGACACGCAGTTTGAGATATAATAAAAGTTATAATGATCCAAAATAAAGACAAATAAATGTGCAGCCATCTCATAGAGAATCCTCCCGCTATCTGATGTATATGTTTATCTTAGTATTGTTCAGCTCTAGAGGGAAGGTGATGGAGATTTTTGTGAAGGGAATCAGAGAATGAACGAAGATCAATCCCCCAACTCAACCATTGAGTCACAGAAGATAAAACCCGCTCTAGAGCAGCTTGCCTGTAGTCTTCTAGAGAAACGCTTAGAACTAGGCCTCACCATCGAACGGGTCGCAATGGCCACAAAAATATCACTCCCTTTTATAAAGGCTCTGGAAGAGGGCAAACTGCAGGAATTACCCGAGCCGGTTTTTTCCCGGGGATTTATTCGTAATATTTGTAAGCTGTATGACTTAGCAGATAAAGACCTGCTTAAGTTATACGAGCAAGCTTTAGATTCACACAAAAAAATGATTCTCGATAGAGATGAAGAAGCTACCATGCGGCGTAGCCGTAGCTCACAGCACTGGCGCAAGCAAGTCCCAAGATACAAAAATAAAAAAGCCATGAATTTCGGCAGTCTAAAACCGATTCCCTTTCTCGTCCTAGCCACTGGCGTGGTAGTAGGTATTACCTTCAGTTATTACTTTATTACTCGCAATAAAGTAAGATTACCGGTCCAAACCAGTAGTTCACTACCATCCCCTCGGCCAGAGATGACTGTAAAAGTAGCTAACGACAAAACTGCTATCATCGAGACTTCTCAAGACCTCAAGGAGGATCAAGAGAACATGGATATCAAAGTAGAAGAGTTAGTAGCCTCTGAAGATGGGCAAATCGTCGAAATATTAGTTAAAACACCAGTAAAGATTAAATTTGCCAAAGACGGGGGTGAGTGGATCAATGAAACCCTCAAGCCTGATTCGTACCAATATCGATTTCAAGAGGAACTAAACCTCTACATCTATGACACGGAAGCAGTTGAAGTATCCTACAACGGACAAAAACTTGGTAATTTAGGCTCTCAGGGAAATTTCAAAAAACTCAGCTTTAAACTCAGAGATGATCCCGCATTAAAACACAATTTTTAGTCCTACCTACCCTAATAGTTAAAAGCAAATTGTGTCAAACACGCTCTCCCCTAAAGGTTTTTACCATACGGCCGAAAAAAAGCATGAAGATACATTCTTCATTGTGAGTGGGACGAACCTGCTGAGGGTTCTTGCGGAGTGGGAGAGGTGTGCAGGCTCAAGATGAGTCCGATTGCCAAGAGGGCAGTTGCTCTATCTCCTTACCTTACTCAACAATCAAGCCTATTTGACATTTGTCAACGGCTTCGTAGTCCTACCTATAAAAATTCAATATTATTTCATAAACTTACTTTCATTGCCTGGACCAGATATACGGTGTAAAACTATTCGGACTGATGGGTTGAAAACTAGGGGATAGCATGGCAATAAAGACATATTTAAGGATTAGCGAGCTGCAGCAAGCGGTTACAGAAGCCAGAGCTGAGGGTAAGGCTATTGGGTTTGTCCCAACGATGGGTGCTCTGCATGCAGGTCATTTATCCTTAATTGAAAAGGTACAGCAACACTCCCAATTCATCGTAGTAAGCATTTTTGTAAACCCCAAGCAGTTTGGTCCCCAAGAGGATTTTTCTACCTACCCACGTATGGTAAAAAGTGATGTGGAAGCTTTGTCTCACTGTGGCGTTGATGCTGTTTTTTTGCCGACAGCCGCTGAAATCTATCCTCAAGGCTTTCAGACTTATGTCAATAATATGGATATGGCTAGCAAATTATGTGGACAGTACCGGGAGAATCACTTTCAAGGTGTATTAACCGTTGTACTAAAGTTATTCCATATCGTCATTCCCGATGTCGCTGCCTTTGGGAAAAAAGACTATCAGCAGTATAAATTGATCACCCGTATGGCTGTAGATTTTCACCTCCCCGTAAAGATTATCGGTGGTGAAATCGTCCGAGAAGAGGATGGACTGGCCATGAGCAGCCGCAACTTAAAACTCAATAACCAGGATCGCCAGACCGCTCCCGCACTTTACGCAGCCCTGCAAGCAGCAAATCATAGGTTCACCACAGGGGAGCGGCATATTGCAACGCTGAAAAAAATCTTTGTTGAAAAATTGCAGAATAGCGCTTTGCAGGTGCAGTATGCTGAGATACTCTCGCAAAATTCATTGCAAGACTTTGCATCTGATACCATTGACGAACCTGCGGTTTTTGCGGTTGCTGCTTTTCTAGGTGGAGTGAGATTGATCGATAATATAGAGCTAGGACTATGAAAATGAGCTTCATTAACTACCGAATTTCGCAGCTTTGGACGCTTATTTTAAGACCTATGATGCTATGGATAGTCAGTAAAGCGACACCAGATAATCCTCATTCTGTATTAGGTCAAATAGACGGTCATATTATCTATGCTTTACCCAAACGCTCTTATTTAGATCGCCTAGTCCTCAGGTCAATGTGCCGAAAGCACCGCTTGCCAATTCCTGAGTACGAACTTGACATTACCAAAAAAAATTCTGCAGCATTACTTTTTGTCAATCAGAGCGGAGCCTTTCGTAGCAAAAAATCCCTTAAACCGCACAGCGGTTTGGTGGAATTGATCAAACTGCAGAAAAAAAATCCTGACAGACCCATCTATATTGCCCCCATTTCCCCATTCTGGGGAAAAAATCCAGGTCGGGAAGAAAACTCCGTATGGAAATTAATTTTTAACGACGATGAAAACGCAGGATGGCTGCAAAGGTCTTTGATCGTACTCTTCCAAGGCCGCAATAACTTTGTTTACTTCTCCCCCCCCATCCGCCTGAGTGGTAATCAAGAAACTGATGCTGATGTGGAGCGGGATGCGCGCAAGCTGAAGCGGGTACTAAGAATTCACTTTCGACGACAACGAAATACAGTTCTCGGTAAAGAACTCTATATTCGCGAACATGTCATTTCGCGAGTGGCCCGAGGGCATCTGGTTCGCGAAGAAATCGAAACGGAGATCAAGAAAAAAAATACTCGCAACACACTCAGAGGCTTGGAGACACGAGCGCGGCGTTATGCGCGAGAATTAGCTGCCGACCAACGCTATTCTATCGTGCGTATGTTCGAGATTATTCTATCCAGACTTTGGAATAAATTATTCGATGGTGTCGAGATCAAAAACTTAGAAAATGTTCGTCGTTTTGCAGAAAAAGACTATGAAATAGTATATATTCCCACCCATCGTAGTCACCTGGACTATCTGCTGACAAGCTATACTATTTATCGCAGTGGCATGCCCTGTCCTCATATTGCTGCTGGTATCAATCTTAATTTCTGGCCGATCGGCTGGTTCTTGAGACGTGCAGGAGCTTTCTATATCAGAAGATCCTTTAAGGGAAACCGCTTATACACTACCATTGTCAATGAGTACATTCACTATCTTCTCACCCATGGTTATCCTATCACCTTTTTCCCTGAAGGCGGAAGAAGTCGCACCGGAAAGTTGCTGCCCCTGAAAACTGGTATGCTAGCCATGGTCGTTCATAGCTTTATCCGTAGTCACCAACGGCCCGTAGCGCTAGTCCCGGTTTACTTGGGTTACGACAAAATCATGGAAGTCAGCAGCTATATGAAGGAGTTAAGTGGTAAAAGTAAGAAAAAAGAATCAGCCTTAGCGCTGCTGCGTGCTCGAAAGTTCCTCAACCTGTATTATGGCAAAGCCTATGTGTCATATGGAGAACCCATTATACTTGGTGATTTTTTCGACCAGCATCAAGCTAATTGGAAAGAGTCTAAGGATGATCTCAAGCGTCCTGAATGGATGCCTAACCTAGTTCAGAATTTAGCTGAAGAAATTGCAGTTCGCATGAACCAGTCTACAGTAGCAAATCCCATTTCTCTGGTCGCCTTGGGACTTCTTTCAACTCCTCAAAAGGCTTTATCTAAGGATGACTTGGTTAATTTCATGGATATGATAGTCGAGCTAAATGCTAAGAATCCATTTAGCGAAAACACCACATTTCTCGGACAAACGGGTGAGCAAATACTGGCAGCAGCAGATCAGTTGAACATGTTTTCCAACTTCCAGCATGTGGGTGGAGATGTCTTACACTTAAAGGATATTGAGGGTATTCTTATTTCCTATTATCGAAATAATATATTGCACTTAGTGGCACTCCCCTCATTGATTGCGCGTTTTTTCCAATACCAGGTGCGCGTAGAGGTGGAGGAACTCATCACGGGATGTGCAGAAATATATCCTTTCCTCAAGGAAGAGTTCTTTTTATCGTGGCCAGAAGACTCCATCCGGGAAGTCATTCTGAATTACATAAACACCATGATTGAGCTTGGTATGATCGTGGAAGATAACGATCGATCCCTGCATAAACCAGTGCCTTCCTACGATCAGTCTGTAAACCTCAATATCTTGGGTAATTGTTTGGGCCTCACCTTTGAAAGATATACTATTACTGCAGCTATTTTGTCTCGCCATACGGCCCATGGCTATGTCGAAGAAAAAGCCTTTGAACTCCAATGCCAAAAAATGGCACAACGCCTAGCCATCCTCAATGGTATCCATAACCCTGAATTTGCTGAGAAATCTTTTATAAATAAGCATGTTCAGATGCTTAAAAAGAAAAAACTACTGATTCCTTCTGACAATGGCCACCTTAAAGTTGACAAGAGGGTAGCTCGTTTGGCTAATAGTTCTATGAAATTGCTCAGCCATGATGCCCGTCATAGTATCGACAGAATATTTGCGAGCAAGTAAATGGCGCGATGGAAATATGATAAAAACAAAGACGACAAGTATTTTAAGTATGACAAAATTCGTCGTGGAAAAGATAAACGTAAAAAATCCAAAGGCGATCATGAGCAGTTCGTATTAAGTGAAGACCAGTGGGAAAAAAATTCCGAATGGTTTCGGGCGCGTGTCGTTGAAGTTCACAAGCGCTATGCTTTTGTTTCTCCCCAAGATGATCAGGGCTGTATTAATACCCGCGATGTTTGGCTGGCAACCGTAGCCAGAAAATATCTTCAAAGCAAAAGAACGGAGCGGAACTCTATTGCAGTAGGAGACATTGTATACTGCCGCCCCACTAATGAGCGTGAGGCAAATGTTAGCACTGATATTCCTTGCTGTGTGATCATCAATGCAACGCCACGCTCATCTGAAATCTCCCGCCGTGACCCGACATCTCAAGATCGAAGACATATCCTGGCAGCTAATGTCGATCAACTCCTTATTGTAGCCAGCTACCAAAGCCCTATGGTGAAATGGGGCTTGGTCGACCGCTACTTAGTTCTGGCGGAAGAACAAAGCATTGAGCCTATTATAGTACTTAACAAAGCCGACCTCCTGCAGGAGCAAAGCGGCGCATTCAGAGAGAAGTGCCTCGAAGAAATCATCACCTATCGGGAACTAGGTTATAAGGTATATACTGTCTCTGTGCTGACCCAAAGCGATGACCCCCAAATTGCCACCATTGGAGAGCTTCTCAGTGGCAAAATTACCATTCTTAGTGGTCACTCCGGTGTCGGCAAATCTTCCCTTGTCAATTTATTTCGCCCGGAAATAGTGCAGGAAGTAGAGCCGGACGCTGATATCTTTTATAAGGGACGTCATACAACCACCTATGCAAGCTTTATCCAGCTAGCTTCAGGGGGTTATGTGGTCGATACACCTGGCATCCGTAGTTTTCTCTTAGGAGAGCGCAGTGCTGTAGACTTAACTCATTCTTTCCGCGATTTTAGACCCTTTATGGGCCAGTGTAAATTTAGGGAATGCCGTCATATCGATGAGCCAGATTGTGCTGTTTTGCAGGCCTTGCATAACGGGAAAATAAAGAATAGAAGGTACCAGTCCTATAAAGGGCTATTACTTGGAGATACGGGGCGTGAAGGCCGCACCCGAGATGATGAACTATCTAAAACCTAAGGGGTGATCCATGACATATTCTTATGAAGAGAGTGACGAGTTAAAAATGCTACGAGAGTCCATAAGGGACTTTGCGACAAAAGAAATTGCCCCCATCGCAGCAGAGCTTGATGAAAAAGAGGAGTTCTCCTACGAGCTTACTAAAAAAATGGGGGAACTAGGCCTTTTCGGCACTATTATCCCTTCTCAGTACGGTGGCCAAGGTATGGATTATATCCAGTATGTGGTTGCCGTCGAAGAGCTGGCCCGCATCGATGGCTCCCAAGCAGCAACCATTGCTGCTCACAATTCTCTAGGAGCCGGCCCCCTTTACTATTATGGCAACGAGGAACAAAAACAGCACTTCTTACCAGGCCTATGCGACGGAACAGGCATGTGGGCCTTTGGTTTGACTGAACCTGAGGCCGGTAGCGATGCTCAAGCTAGCAAGACAAAAGCTGTTTACGATCCCAGCAATGACGAATGGGTGATCAATGGCTCTAAAATATGGATCACCAATAGTGCCTGCGACCTCACCCAGGGTATTACAGTCCAAGCTGTAACCGGAACTAAAGACAATGGTCGCCCCGAGTTATCTTGCTTTATCGTACCAGCCGATACTAAAGGACTCACCCGAAAGACCATGCATGGCAAAATGATGTGGAGATCTTCTAATACAGGTGAATTGTATTTTGATAACCTTCGCGTTCCCGCAAAAAATATGCTCGGCGAGCGGGGACAAGGATTCAAGATTATGATGGAAACCCTAGACAATGGGCGACTTTCCATAGGAGCCATGGGTCTTGGTCTTGCTAAGGGAGCCCTTGCCTTAACTCTAAAATATGCTCAAGAACGACAAACCTTTGGGAAGACCATCGCCAAACACCAGGCTGTAGGCTTTAAACTCGCGGAAATGGCGACGAGAATCGAAGCTGCCGAAGGTTTACTCTATAAAGCTGCATGGCTCAAACAGCACCAGAAACCATTCCAGAAACATGCAGCTATGGCAAAACTGTATTGTTCTGAAGTTGCTGAATACTGCGCCCGTGAAGGCCAGCAAACATTTGGAGGCTATGGCCTTATGAAGGAATATCCCATCGAAAGGCACTATCGCGATGCCGCTCTTTTAAGAATTGGTGAGGGAACTAGCGAAATCCAACGTTTGGTTATCTCTCGCTACCTGGGATGTTAGTGAAGCAAAACATAGCAATCATCTTATTGTTTCTGCTAATGCAGCAAGGGTGTACTTTGCTGCAACTCAAGCAGTTTTCTGCAACCTACCAACGTTCCTTTGCTTTTTCTACGGTGTCATTATTTAATCAAAGGATTGCTCCTCCTTCCCCCCACAAAAATTGGAAGGGGGACTGGCTCTTTAGAAGAAGTAGATTGGAACTGCTAGATCAGGAGTTACTTAACAATCGCCCCGACCTCTTGGTTTTTCAACAATTGATGCAAAGACGTGGTAGTCCTACTGAGTCAGATAAAAGTATACTAGGTTATGGTTCCTTAGATGGGCACCAGTGGAGCCTTAGAAAGGTCCGAAGCTATGAAGATACCCAAGAAGATCAGTACCTTGCATTTGCCATCAGCCCCCCTATCAAACGCGGACATAACTTGCAACCGTCACCAGTTCAAGAATTAGGGGAAGATGGGTTCGCAGCTGCTGTACCATTCATTTTAGAAAGCCAGCGATTTCTTGTTGTAAACATAGAAATGCCCGCATTGAATCATAGCTCCTCAGATACTTGGTACCCTCTCCTTCAGCATTACATCAATGCCAATCTAGAAAGATATGGGATTTGTCAGGACCGACTTATTGTAGCTGGTTATTTTCCCAAAAAGCAAAACTCCCAAGCTTTTGATGAATTTTTAAGCAGTTTAAAACTCAAAGACTCTGCCGATGGTTACTGTGAGTTGGCCACAGATTGTGAGACCAGTTCCCAAGATAACGATTTATTACGTATTACCAATCCAGAGTTTACAAGGACCTATGTAGACAGGGTCCTCGTTCCGACAAGTGCCCTCATATATAATGGGAAAATTGCTTTTAACAAATCATCCCAGGAAAGTGCTGAGTTCAAAAAATATGGAATAGACAGAGTTTGGCCTACTAGGCGTTTCGGATGGACAACAACACTGAGACTAAGAACCTGTAATGACTAAGATAAGTGCGGAAAAATCTTATCGACAAGCCTTTCAGGATCTAGAAACGGTTTGAACAGGATATCGCAAGCCCCCGCGCCCAATGCAGCCTGTACCTTAGGATGCTCACTATCGTGACCAGTGCTTACAAATAAGGCCGTCTTTTTCTTTAGCGCTATGACTTCTCGAATGATAGTCAGGCCATTAGTATCAGGCATTTCTAGATCTGTGATAATCCCATCATATGACTTCTCTCGGATCAGATCTAAAGCTTGCTTACCGCTAGAGACAAATTCACAGTCAAAGTCATTCTCCAACAAGGTCGCCAAAATTTCGCCAATATCCTCTTCATCGTCAACAATCAGTAGGTTTTTTCTTGGCATTTTTACTGCTCCCTCACTATCCGCCTCCTAAAATATTAGCTAGTTTATATGTTTATGTCTGCTACTTTTTAATTTTATAGCTAATACCCAAGGCTGCTTCAAAACCATGCAGACGATTTGTCTTAGTTCCGCGCCAACGATCGACTCGTAACCAGTACAACCAAGACCCTGCCACATGGCTAAGCTTCGCT
>JBNKNM010000074.1:0-23904 GCA_050293845.1 Pseudobacteriovorax sp.
ATGGGGGATTTAATTATTGTTGGATGTTGTGACATCTTGGCTTAAGGTTTAATAGGATTGATAGAATACTCATACCACTAAGGTATACCTTTTTTTCGGAAGTCCACCTGCAAAGAACTCTGGGGTTAAGCGTGCTTGGCTCGGAGCAATTTCAGGATGGGTGACCGTCGGGAAGTCTTCCCGGGTGTGTATAAGTGAGAACAAAAGTGCATAGAAAAAAATATGATTAATCTGGATTGGTGCCGCGAGATAGTGAGTACTAAAGTATTTCGGTTGCGTCCTGAAACCTATAAAGCTAAACATCCCATTTGGCCAGGTATGGTTGGAATCGAATTAGAAATAATGCCTTTTGCGGCTTCTAGCCTCCAGTCTAGGAACCCAAAGATGACTCCCCTGTTTGGTGTGGACAGCCTGACAAGCTATCTGGAGCATCTGCAAAGCCATCACCCTTCTTGGATACCGAGGCGTAGTCAGAATGGATTGATATCGAGTATGGACTTAGGTGACAGCGATCAATTCACCTTTGAGCCAGGAGGGCAGCTGGAATTTTCCACTAAGCCCTATCCGTGCTTGCAAGACGCTGGAAAACGAGTCAGAAAGATTCAAGAGTCATTGAACAGCCATGCCGCTGAGTTCGACATTGTATTTATTCAAGCAGGTAGCCACCCCTGGGCTTCTGCTAAAGAAATTGGCTTACAGATGAGCAAGCAGCGCTACCAGGCTATGGATAAATATTTTAAAGAGATTGGACCCTTCGGGGAGAGGATGATGCGGGAAACTTGCACCATCCAGGTAAACTTAGATTTTGGCAGTTCAGAAAATGTATTGGCCAAGCGGTACTTGGCTGCCAACCTACTAGCCCCGATTTTTACAGCTATTTTTGCCAATTCGCCCATAAGCGAGGGAGTGTCCAATGGGTACAAGTCTGTGCGTGCCAATATTTGGCGCATGCTTGATCCAGGACGAACAGGATTTCCTGCTCTAACAGAGATAGGGAATCGTTTGGACCTCAATTCCTGTGTTGCTGCCTATTTGGATCATGTTCTTGATGCCCATGTTATTTTTATTGAATCGTTGAATTTCCAAGTGCCCCCAGAGCCCCTTAGCTTCAGGCAATGGATGGAGCAGGGATATCAAGGGGTATTTCCAACGGCCCAAGATTTTGAAACCCATCTGACCCTTCACTTTCCTGAAGTGAGGCCGAAAGGTTTCTTAGAGTTACGTTCCATTGATTGCCAAGGAGTTGCCTGGCAGATCGTACCGGCCAGTATAAGCGCCTCTCTTCTATATGATGATGACAACCTGCATAAAGTGATCGAGCTCCTTAGCCCATTTCAGGACCGCATCGACGATCTGCGCGAGCAGGCAACAAAAGGTTTGGATAATTTAGTTTTACGTGAAGTTGCAACAAAAATTATGTATTTAGCCATAGAAGGTTTTCGCCGCTTACCACCTTGCTACCAGGGTGAGCAGGCTGGGAAAATTCTTGAGGTGTTTGCGGAAAAATTTACATTGGTCCACAAAACACCAGCGGACGATATTTTAGATCATTTTGCCCAATCTGGAGGAAATTTTTTCACACCAGATATGATGCGGCAAGTGCAGGATAGCTGGTTAAACTTGATTTAGAGTAGTATAGGAAAAAGGCATGGCAGAGACCAAAAAATTCCGTTTGGAAGCGGCTCAAGAAGAAGAAATGGGGCTTGATGTCAATGATAGTGGGGAGCAAGTGCCCACATATGCAAAGGAAATATCTGGTCAACAGCTCGAAACGTATATTGATGATATAGCTGATACGGTTCGGGTGGGTTTGGATCAAAGTATCTCTATTTTGACGCCATGGTTTTTCAACAACATGCCCAAAATTTACTACCAAACAACACCGCGACAGGAAAAAGTACGTCATCTGTCGGCAATTATTACAGGGCATGTATTTGAAACGAAACAGACGGTTGAGTTGTGGGATCGTGATAAAAGTAAAGTGACCTACATAGGTCCTGGAGGTGATCGTAAGATCCTTACAGATATGGCGCTGAAGATTTCTAAAAACGAGCTGAAGATGGGGGCCCTCTACTTTTCCCGTGATAACTTGCTTTTTCTATCGACTTTTTTTTGCACCAATCACCGTCCCTTAGACCAAAAAAATAAAAGAATTTTTGAAAAACTGGCTGACGCTAAAAGACTAATGCTGCAGGAGTATCCGGATTCTGAGCAGGAGATCGACCACTACTGCGAATTCCTAGACAATGACTTTGTCATTTATGCGACTGCAGCACGATTAAGCATTACATTTCGAATGGTTAAGCATATGTTGGGTCATCAAGGAGCCCATACTTTTCTTGATGTATTTGAAAATTCTCCAGTGGGGCGGTTAACTCTGGGCTTGAAAAACGTTAATGCTGCGGAAATGATGGAACCCATCTTAAGCCTTATCCACCGCTATGACTTCAATATTGGGCGAGCCTTCGTTGCTAATTTTGACTCAGGCTATGATGAGTCGATTACCGTGATGCATTTTATTGTGTCCCATGCCTCGGGAAAAAAAGTACGTAATAATCTAGTTCCTATGATTCGTTTGAACAAGGCACTTCGCACCATGGGTTGGGTGGACTACGATGAATTTTCCAGCTTCAATAAAGATCCATACGACTTTTCTATTAACGCAACCAATTTAATCCGCTCTTTTGCTGCCTACAGTCATATCTTTCTTAGCAAGAGAAATCCTTATGCTTACTCACTCTACAAAATTCGCAACACTTTTGGTCAATATCCAAAATTGCTTGATATGATAGTAAAGTTCTTCCGTGCAAAGTTTGATCCTAGCTTACCTCCTGGAGAGTGGTCGAGCACCAAAGATGAAAAGATCGAGGAAATTAGGAAAGAGATCGACTTAGTCTTTGAGGAAATAGATCGTCACATTTTCAAAAAATGTTTAAAATTCACCATGCATTGTATTAAGACGAACTACTTTCTCCCTACTAAAACTGGATTAGCATTTCGTTTTAGCCCTGACATCCTAGACGCTCGCTATTATGGAAGTAAGCCTTTCGGTATCTTTTTCATTATTGGAAAAGATTTTCGTTTCTTTCAAGTGCGCTGGAAGGATATTGCTCGCGGTGGCATGCGAGTGGTAATGCCACGCTCTGATGCTGATCATGACATGGCGCTGGCTGGAAGTTTTGACGAGGTGTATGGGTTAAGCCATGCTCAGCAACTCAAAAACAAGGATATTCCTGAAGGGGGATCAAAGGCTGTCTTGATTTTACGTCCTGGAGGCCATAGGGACCAAGCTGTAAAAGGAAGTGTTAACGCCTTGCTCGACTTGTTGGTAGAGGAAGATGAATCCCATGAGGTAAAAGAAAAACTTATAACATATTATGATCGTACGGAGATCATCTACCTTGGTCCAGACGAAAATATGACCAATGAGCTTATTACCTGGATTCCAGAACAAGCGCGGCGGCGCAAATATCGCTATGCATCAGCTTTTATGTCTTCCAAACCGGGTGAGGGTATAAACCATAAAGAGTTTGGCGTGACATCTGAAGGTTTAAATGTTTTTGTAGAAAACACTCTAAAGTTTATGGGTTTAGACCCTCGTAAAAAACAATTCAAAGTGAAAATGACTGGTGGACCCGATGGCGATGTAGCAGGAAATGAGCTCAGAATTCTTTACCGAGAATATGGGGATAATGCCAGAGTCGTTTCGATCTCAGATGGTTTCGGAGCAGCCTATGATCCAGATGGCCTGGATTGGGAAGAACTTCTCAGGCTGGTGGATGAGTCAAAATCTATTGTTGAATACGATAAAACCAAACTAGGTAAAAGTTCTGAAGCATTTATCATTTCTGCTGATACGAACGAGAAAATCAAAATTCGTAATGAAATCTACAAACGTGTCTATGCGGATGTCTTTATTCCTGCTGGTGGTCGTCCTTATTCGGTAAGCGGAAAGAACTGGACAGACTTTTTCGATAAAAGTGGGAACCCCAGTGTGAGAGCCATCGTTGAAGGAGCTAATATTTTCTTTACAGATGAGGCGCGACAGCATCTGCAAGAAAAAGGAATATTAATCATTAAAGATTCCTCAGCTAATAAAACAGGTGTGATTTGTTCATCCTATGAAATAATTGCTTCTTTAACCCTGTCTACTGATGAATTCATGGCGATCAAAGAACAATACGTAAGTGAAGTGATCGAGATTCTTCGTCAAAAGGCCGATGCGGAAGCTAAGCTGCTCTTTAGAGCATATGCTGAGGAAGATGGAT
Source organism: Pseudobacteriovorax sp. (assembly GCA_050293845.1). Taxonomy (GTDB): domain Bacteria; phylum Bdellovibrionota_B; class Oligoflexia; order Oligoflexales; family Oligoflexaceae; genus DT-89. Next base: position 4,269 of record JBNKNM010000074.1, read on the forward strand.
CAAAGACTTTAGTGGAGTTATCATTGTTAATTTCGAAAGAAATTAACCGTATCACTGATATTCTCTTAGAAGCCCTTACTGAGGATAAGGATAATGTGCTTAACGATGATTTATATCAGCACATCATTAAAATTCACTGCCCTAAGATTTTGCGAGAAGGATACCCTGAAAGAATCTTAGAACGGTTACCTGATCCCCATAAAATTGCGATCATATCATCTTGGATTGCAAGTTATGTGGTCTATAATGAGGGTCTTACCTGGCTTCGTAGTATTCCCGTGAAGCATTGGTTTGAAGCTCTCAAGATATACATAGAAAAGGACAGGTTATCTTCCCAGTTGTTGAACAGTGTTTCTCAGTCCAATCTTTTTGAAAAAGATCAGGTTAAAGCTATTTTGTCCATGAGTGCTGCACGCAACCTTACTGTCATGGAGTTACTTAACCGTAAGATTCTTAACTAGCGGTCAAAAAGAAGAGCTTTTTTGCTGTAAAAAATCGACTTCTTCGGGGGTCGATTCTCTTCCGAGAATAGCGTTTCTGTGAGGAAAACGATTAAATCTTTTAATGATGTCGCGATGTTGTTTTGCATAGTCTAAAGCGGTAGCTATCATTTGTTGGGCTTTGGGTTCGGATTGCTGTGCATACAACTCTTCAAAGCATGTGATGCCCAAGTTCTGGATTTCAATATTTTCGCTGTGCATTGTAGGCATCAGTGAAAAATATCCATATGGGCAATATCCCCTAAGATAGAATTTATTTTCGATACCCGTTAGAGCCACGGCTAAGGCTTTTTTATCAAAGTGAAACGATTGTGGCTGATTGCGATAGGCATTGCGTGGGAATTGGTCTAGTAAAATAATGAGCGCAGTAAGACCTTCGTGGTCTTTGGTCCAACGATCAAAAGCACCCATGAAACCATGATCCATATATTCGCTGAATTTTTTTTTGATCAGATTGTCATATTGAGGATCTTTTTGAAACCATTTCTGACTATTGTTAAAAGCGTCACTTCCGAACCAGAATGCTAGAATCGATTGGCATAGAATTTCCATAAATACTTCCTCTTCTTCACTGAGAATGCAAACATTCTAGAAACGGATTTCAAAAAAAAAGCGAAGCTGATAGCTCCGCTTGATTCTACTACCGCAATCCGCTGTTATTTAATCTTAGCTTCTTTAAAAAGCACGTGCTGCTTTATTTTGGGATCGTACTTTTTAAGCTGAAGTTTATCACGCCCACGCTTTTTTGAAGTGGTATAAAAGAAACCTGTGCCAGCAGACGACACAAGACGGATAAGTTCTCTAGTATTTTTTCCTTTAGCCATGATCGCTCCCAAGTCTATCTACACAGCCATTTTGGCTGATTAAGTACCTAAAATACTGCTCCAATGATGAAGCCAGAGGGCGCAATTTAACAGGTCTAGAGATGAGAATTCAACAACTTTTTGTCAATTTTTATAAAAACTTTCCAGAACTGATTTTCTTTCTCGAACCGCAATGCTAAATTATCTGTTAGATTGCGGAAATTGTGAAAGTTTTAGGAGTGCTAATCTTGGCTGTCATGGAAAAAATAACCAACGATTTGAAAACGTCTATGAAAGCTCGCGATAAATTTCGTACCCAGGTGCTAAGAATGGTCCTGAGCGAATTTAAGTATGCTATGACTTCTCAGACTAAGGAGGAATCACTTGATGACTCGCAAGCTGAGAAAATACTGATTAGCTACCATAAACGTTTAAATAAGTCCTTGGGTGACTACCCTGAAGGTGATAGAAAGGACGATATACGCAAAGAAGTCAAAATTTTGGAAGAGTATCTGCCAAAGAAAGTTGATGAAGAAACTTTGGAACAAGCTATAGACGAGCTACTGAAGGAATCTGAAGAGCGTCAATTTGGCGTTTTAATGAAATCTTTGATGGCTAAGTTTGGAACTGCGGCTGATGGCAAGACCCTCAGTTCTCTTTTAAAGCGAAAGTTGGCAGCGAAATGATTCCCTATCAATCAGTTGGTGAACTTGCCCAAGAGGCCGGAAAACTCACTCTAGACATTTATCGGTCCAAGGATTTTGGTACTGTGAATAAGGATGATGGTTCCCCTGTGACCCGAGCAGATTGCGCTGCCCATGAACTTATCTTAAGTACACTGGAGTCCCTGACACCAGAAATCCCTGTGTTGAGTGAGGAGTCTTATACTGAAACTAGTGATATCCTCAAATCAGAGAGATTTTGGCTGGTAGACCCTCTTGATGGAACTAAGGATTTTATTGCTGGGACAGGAGATTTTACGATCAATATTGCTCTTGTCGAGTCTGGTATAAGCACTGCTGGCTTTGTTTATGTACCCATTACTGAGGAGTTATTCTGTGCTTGGGGTGGAGAAGCACTTAAGAACGGCAAAGCCATCAAAACCTCTGTAGTAAACCATCCACCAGTAGCTGGTGTCAGTCATTTTCATAAGAGCAACGAGCTTAATGAGTTTCTTGAAAGAAATCAAATTAGTCAAGTGAAGTCAGTGGGATCGTCTCTTAAGTTTTGCCGTCTTGCCGAAGGCGTCCTTGACATTTATCCTAGGCTAGGACCAACATCCCAATGGGATACAGCTGCAGGCCAAGCAGTTGCGGAAGCAGCTGGCTGCCTAGTCGTTAGTTTAGTTGATAAGCAAAGGCTTTGGTATGGTAATCGAGGGATCATTAACCAAAAATTTGTCGCCTATAAGCCTCAATTCCAGTGGAAATGATGCCTTCTGGGATTGATTACTATCAAGTAAAAGTGGATAATAAAAGGGATGGTTTCCTAACCTGTTAGGAGTATGGGTATGTTCGTTCACCCTTTCAAGATGGCTATAGTTGATGATGAACAAGACATTGCTATGGTTCTGAGTGATTGTATTCATGATATGTTTCCCGATGTCTTCTCCATAAAATTTTTTGATAATCCTCAGATAGCTTTTGAATTTATAAAAGCAAATTCAGTATTGATTGTTATCACAGATGTGAAAATGCCTTCTCTCAATGGAGATCATCTCAATCTTAAGATAAAACAGTTAAGCCGGGGTATTCAAACGATCATACTTACAGGTAATCAGAACTATACAACAACGATGACTTGTTTTAGAGATGGTGCAAATGGTTACATTGCTAAGCCCTTTGAAATGGAAACAATTCGCACGACGATTCAGCGTTGTATTGATAGCTTGGAAGCCTGGGACGAAGTGTTTTCAAAATTTGTTGAGCAAACTGCTGTTTAGTCTTATATTCTACGCTTGTTCTTCTGAACCCAATATATTGGGTTATGTAGCTCAACCAACCTTTAGTGATAATGCTGTAGATCAACTTTCCAAAGCTAAAATACTTTACGATAAAGGGCAATATGTAGATGCACTTAGTGCTGCTGAGCGGGCTTATGAACTAGATTCCGAAAATGAAATCATTGCTGTAGTGCTAAGTTCTATCCATATGGCACTGGCGGGTATCGATACTTTCCAGCTGGTACAACGCATGATTCTAAACAACGAGGGTGAAAACCTTATAGCTTCAGATGCCGCCGGTAATCTGACCTCACTTTCCAGCTTAGTCGGAGTTTCTACGAACGAACTTGATCTCTTAACTTTAGAAAACAACGAAAAGAACGGAGTACAAGGGGCTCCCGAAAGTGGATTGTTCAAGGATTTACCAGTATTACTGCCAAAGAGTGCTCCAGACGCTCGCTTGACAGGTGGCGATACAGTCTTTCATATTCATAAGGCCATCACGGTATTATGCCCTTTTGTGGAAGAGGCTGTAAAAATAACTGAAGGAAGTGGAGATATTCGCCATCGCCGCGATGTTTGCGAACCACTGGGTCAACATAAATATCGTGGTAAGTCCCATTTCAATTGGGCATTTGCTCATCTTACGGAAGCTTTATTATTTCATACTATTGTCCTCTATGCCCCGTCTGGTGATCAGCCCAACCTCCAAATGAGAGGAGCTATTCTTGATGACTCGAACCAAGTACAGGATTTGGAACAGTACATATCAGCTTTAAATGAGTTGGCTGTGGTAACGGACATTATTCTTCCCACAAGTGCTGAAGAATCTGAAAATTCCATGCTTCTTGCGATGTTCAATGATCTCGATGCTGCGTCACGTGCTTTTGCCAGCCTGTCAGGTATTCCAGAATCGATCACTTCGGGCATAATTAGTTCCTTGCAAGATCTGAAAAGCCAACGTAGTCAAATAGAACGACCTGAATCTAGCCAAAATTCTAGCTCGCAAGCATTGAAAAGTCAGCTTACGGCAAAGCTTGCCAAAGAAATCAGGGAACAAGTAACGACGAGATTCGAGACTGAAAATCTAAATGAAAGTGAGAAACAGGATATTTGTGCGGCCTACAACTCCATTTCAACTGAAGCATTTACTCAATGTGAGGGTTTATGAATAAAAAACTTTTGCAACTTTCGCTATGGGTTTTGTTTCTTACTAATGCTTGTTCGCAAGAAAAAAAACTTGTCCTAGAAAATGTCAGGAAATCAATTTTTAAAATCAATGTGATTTCTACGTCACCTAAATTTGGTCAACCATGGCTATACCATACGAAGTCGTCTTCTTCAGGGTCGGGTTTTTATATTGGCAATAATCGCATTCTAACCAATGCCCATGTAGTTTCTCATGGTAAGTATATTGGGGTACAAAAAGATGGTGATGATAAGCCGATGAGCGCTCGCGTAGAATTTATCGCCCACGACTGTGATTTAGCAATACTACAGGTAGACGAACCAGATGAGTATTTCAGAAATAGTGTGCCTCTCAAATTTGGTCAGTTACCCCATCTAAGGAATCATGTTGCCACTATCGGATATCCCAGGGGAGGAGAGCAGATTTCTATTACCGAGGGGGTTGTTTCTCGCGTAAGCTTTAGACGTTACGCTCATACAGGCTATGACTATCATCTTTTAGTACAGGTAGATTCTGCCATAAATCCAGGTAATAGTGGTGGTCCTGTAATGCTTGACGATAAAGTCGTTGGAGTCGCCTTTCAAGCCCACACTAGGGCTGAAAATACCGGGTACATTATTCCCACTCCCGTGGTGAATCGATTTCTCAAGGATGTTGCAGATGGAACTTATGATGGCCACCCGGAGGATGGCCTGCTCATTATGGAAAAGAGTATGGAAAACGAAGGTACCTTAAAGTACTTTGGCCTAGACGTTGCGCAAGGGGTAAAAGTTTCATTTGTGGCAGAGTATGCAGCATTTCATGGTATTTTAAAAAAAGATGACATCCTGTTAAAAATTGGTCCTTACAATATTGGTATCGATGGCAAAATCAACTTTCAGGATGAGCGAATTAATTTTAAAGTGATATATGACTTAGCTCAAGTAGGTGACAAAATTAGTTTCGAAGTTTGGCGCGATCGTCAAATTTTACCAGTAGAGGTCACCATGAAAAAAATAAGTTCTCATTACAAGCCTTCCAATATATATACATTAAAACCTCGATACCTGATATTTGGTGGCCTGATTTTTACTTCTTTGAGTCGAAATTATTTAAAAATCTGGGGTTCAAGATGGTATCAAAATGCCCCCCTAGAAATGAGATACATCCATAATTTCAATTTTATTGAAGAACGCTATAGAAACAGTCGTGATATTATTATTCTATCTGAAGTCCTACCAAGCGAAGTAAATATTACAGCAGGTGACTTCAAGGAAAGGATCGTAGATCGCGTAAATGGTACAACGATAGAAAGTTTGGAACAACTGGAGCAAGTTCTTATTCAGAAAACGGAAAGAAATTTTCTTGAGATTAATTTTTGGAATAGTTGGACTCCTTTGGTCCTTGAACACGCAAAGCTAGTTGATCAGCACGATGAGCTATTAACAAGATTTAGCGTGCAGCCTTCTAAGTGGTTAGGAAATTATCTTGATGATGGAGCTATTGCAGGAAAACCTTTATGAATAGATTATTGTTTGTTATTCTTGCCGTTGTTATCGCTAGTCAAAGCTACAGCCAGAATAAGTCTATGGTCCAGGTTAACTCTTATATCCAACGTATTGATGAATATGCCCCCTGGAAACGATTATCCATCGATAAAGAAACTTTCTCGGCAGTAGCTGTAGAGCCACAAAAATTGCTGGTTTCTGCTAGTGTTGTTAGGTTTGCAAAGTATCTTGAACTGAGTACCATAACAGGGTCCCAACGTATACCTCTGCATGTGGATTTTGTCGATTATAGTGCGCAGTTAGCTCTATTAACTTTTCAGGGAGACTTCAAACTGCAGCCTATAGAGATTGGTGAAAATATTAAGGTCAATACTCGGGTCAAATTTAAGGTTATCAAGAATCGTCGTATTATTGACCTCAATACTCGGGTCAGGGAAATACGTACCATGAAATCAGCCACGGCTAACTATAACCTACCTACGTATGTTACAGAAATTAAGCAAAGTGGCCTTGGTTTTTCTGATCCTGTTTTTTATAAAAATAAGTTAACTGCTTTTGCGGTGAGGCGCGCAAATAATATCGTTTTTTCTTTGCCTAGTAGTCTTATTAAAAAGTTCATTATCAATGCAAAAGAGAAAAAAAAAGGATTTGTAAGAATTGGATTTAGTTATGAAAAATTAACTTCTAGGGAATTGCGGGCGTTTGTTGGTGCTAAGGATGATTTACAAGGAGTTTTGGTGACAAGGGTGAGTCAAAATTCACCATTCTATGGGAAACTGCGAAAAGGTGACATCCTCACACAGGTGGGAAGCTATACTATTGATGATCAGGGATTCACGCAAGTTCCACAATGGGGAAAGATTCCCCTTACCGGACTTTTATATCGGTTTTCCGCCCATGAAGACCTCGTTCTAACAGTTGTACGAAAAGGACAAACCATTTCCTTATCAGCAAAACCAGTACCCTTTACTCCCCGACAGGACGCGATTCCCTACCTGGCAGACCAGGCAAGAAAATTTACAATTTTTGGCGGGTTTGTTTTTATTGAACTGACCCAAAATTATTTGATGGCTTGGGGTAAAAATTGGACCCAAGAAGCACCATTATTTTTGTTATACCGATTCTTCTTTAAAAATTTCCTGCATGAAGATCGTTCGGTTCTTCTTTCCAAGGTGCTCGCCGATGAATATAATCGCGGCTACACTGATTTAAAAAATGATATTGTGTTATCGGTCGATAATAAACCAATACATACCATTGACGATTTGAAGTTGCAATTAAAGCAGGCTGGAGAGTTTATCCGTATTTCCTTAGGACCTGTACCAACAGAAGTTATTATGTCCCGTAATGGAAATGTAGAAGCAAATAAGCGTATTGCGAAAGCCTATTCAATTGCAGAAAGGCATTTTATAGCGAATTAATTAAAAAAGATTAAGACGCTTCTTCAGAAAGAGGATTTTGATTCATTAGAATCCTCCATCGTAATGAAAGGGAATGGACAATAGCTCGACTAGATGAGTATTTTTCATATAAGTGACTAAAATAAAATTGTAGAGAATCTAAGGTGTCTTTGGTCAAAAGAATATCAAATTTGAGGTTGCCCTCAAGGAATATTTTTCCATCAATTAAAAAACAAAAACTTTCTGGGTTAGCTTCACAAGCGATAAGAAAATTTACGATGTTATTTAAGGTTTTTGTGATAATAAGAATGTTATCTTCATCAAGCTCCTGGCAAACGTTGAAATAGGCCTCAGCCACTTTGATGGGGAGTATGTGAAGCCGCTTTGGCACTAAAGTTGTAGCTGCTAGATTGATGCAATCGAGTAGGTCTATAAGGTCATCTTTACTATAATTTTTTGCTGCGGTACTACCAAGTAATAACCAAGCTTCGATAAAACGCGGTGAATTTTGGTTTGTGATAGCCTTTTTGATGATTTGAGGCTTTCTAATTCTAATCTTTTCCAAATGAGCGGTATGTATTTCTTGACTGGGATACCCAATACGGTTGACAGTACTAACAAATTCCTTGAGGATTTTGTTGGAAATACTATTTTGTGACTGAGCATTGCTATATTTTCTGAAAGCTTTAACTAGTATTTGCAAGGCTAAATCTTTTTCTTTAAACCCGCTCCAGGGGTAATTATTAACAAGGGAAATGATGTCGCTAAATCCCTTTAAATCACTTGTATTGTGAATTTCCATATCGATGATATTGAGCATACGGCGCGAATCAATACTAGGCTCATAGTATTTTAGAGTTTTACGAATTTCTTCCAAATTAAAATATTTTTGCATCCGTGGAATCATTTGCTCAAACTTGATTAGAAATATGACCCCATCTATAGAGTCTTTATTCTGTGATGAAATATTTAGAGGCCAGGCTTCTATGGTATTAGCTAAATAAGGTGCTTCTAATAGTATGCGTTCTCGTGCTTTTTCTCCTATCCAAATGAAGTTACCCATTAATTTATGTTGTTCTAAAACAGAAATGATTTTCTGTCGATCTCGTAACCGCAGATTATCTATGCTAACTTCGTAATTGGTTCTGTTTGAGGTACTTGTCATATGTTGGTCGAGCCAATCGAAGTCAAGGTGAAAGAACCATCTTATTTTACTAAATGTGCTTTCAATATGATTTTCGGTAATTTTGGAAGATAGATCGGGATCGAGGATAGGCAAGAGACTGACAATATTTTTTAACCGGTTTTCGACCATTGGTATGCCATCAATATAAACCGCGGCAAACATCAATAAAACATCAATACAAGACCTTGTAGAATTTTCCGGATCTATAGCTCCATAGATTTGATTTGAAACAATCTGGTTATCAATTAGTTTTTCCTTAAGAATATCGTATACCATAGATTCTATCTGATGTTTACGAATTCTCACCATATAACTTGGTAGCACATCTCTAGCGCTTTCTTGAGGATCATGGTCAATCATAAAGTTTGCAGTCCTCAGACCGACTGTAGTAGACCAATTCTTACGCCCTGAGTTGTAACGCTGCATAAAACGTTTAGCCTGTGCGGAGACCAGAGTCGCGAGGCTACGACTTTGTAGACTAAATGCATTTTCAACCTGCAAAATGTAAATGGTAAGGAAAAAAAGTGGGATGAAAGTTGGGTTGAACTGAGATAATGGGATATGAGGCTCATGATTTGTTGTCAGAATACTTGAATTGAAGGTAGTAAGAAGCAGATAATTTCCACTCAGGAAGATTACAGCAGAAAGGCCAGTGATCGTATAAAAACTAATTAAATAGATAGAATTTTCACGGTTAATAGCAAAGCGTTTTTGAATGGATTGTTTAAAATCATGGGGACTCAACCGGGTTGAAGGTACTAAAAAGCTGATGAGGAAAATAGAAATAAAGTTGCTAGCAACCACTCCATGAATATAAGTGCCTAGAATAACCAGTGATTCTTCAAAACCTCCTACCCGAAGATTTGGTGAGGTCGCTAAGCCCAAAGTGAAAAGTATCACACAGTTAACGGCTCCCATAGTGCGCGGCCAGTGCCCTGAAATTTTTACTAAGGCAAAAACGATTTGGGTTAAGCTGAAAATGATAGCGCTATTAGCAATCAGGCTAATCCCAAAAAAAACTATGGGGTTATAATCATATTGATAATTGACTATTTCAAATAGTGCTAGAATAAATGAAAGAGAACTAATTAGAAATGTGTGGTCAATGATGTTGTTGTTTTCCGGCTTCGACGAATTTGTAACGATAGCGACAAATGTGCTTGCTAGTAATGCAAAAGCAAGGAGTGCAAATGCCATAGTGGTGGCAATGGGTACAGCTTCCTGGTTAGAATTCAGATCTTGCTTTGCTACCAGTATGACGCCACAGAATAAGAACAGGAATACACTAAACAAAATAGCTTTTGTTCCACTATTTTGAGGCAAGTATTGGAGGTCATGACTTGGATTCATCATATGTGTTATGCAGTCCTGGATTTGTTTGCTGTAATGGGTAGAATCACGCGAAAGCAACTGCCACAGTCTACTTCACTCTCTACTTCAATCTTACCTTTCATATCTTCTGCGATGCCATGACATATTGAAAGTCCTAAGCCAGTGCCCTTGCCTTCTTCTTTTGAAGTATAGAAGGGATCAAAAATCCTGTCGATTTCATCTGCAGGGATGCCAAAGCCTGTATCTTCAATCTCGATAATGGCATAGCCATTGGTAACTTTGGCTCTTGTAATTAAAGTGCCACCATCGGGCATAGCATGAAAAGCATTCTGAATCAGGTTGAGGAATATTTGGATAGCTTTGTTACGATTTCCCATAACAAATAAGTGATCAACATGGTACTCCTCTGCAATTTCAATATCTTTGGCTCCATCAGCTACCGATGCAAATTTAATAGCCGATTTCAAACAGGGTAAAAGGTCTACAGAGACCAGTTTATCTTCATGAATTTCAGGTTGCTGTCGGGCAAAATCGAGGAGGTTTTCGACAATGGACTTGCAGCGTTGGGTTGCGCTTTCAATTTCTTTAACATCTTCAAAATGAGGATCTTTAGGATCAATTTCCTTCAGTAGCATCTGGGAGAAAACTAGTATTCCCCCAAGTGGATTGTTGATCTCATGGGCAATTCCACCAGCCAGAAGCCCAATGGATGCAAGTTTTTCACTTTGCAGAAGTTGCTTTTCAAGCTGTTTAGCAAGGGTTCTGTCTCTGTATATTTGCAAAACACCATCGATTTTGCCTTCTTTGTTATGGATAGGTTGGGAAGAAACTTCATGGAATTTTCCGTGACACACACCATCCAGTTCGAATCGATTGGGTTGATCGCTGTCGAGAGTTTGTTGCATTAAACAGCCAGGGCAAGGGGTTGCGCGTTTGGCAAAGACTTCATAGCACTTGCTACCGATCAGACTACGGAAGTCGCGATTTGAATGTTGCGCTAGGGCTTTGTTGGTTTGCTGAATATTATATTCCCGATCAATGATCATAATGGGGTCAACTATGGCATCAACAGTAGCCATCCATCGCCTTTTAAGAGCTTCAACAAAGTGGATGGTCTCTTCAGTTGATTTAAATTTCTTCGTCATAATAAGTCCCTTTTAGGCAAGGTAGAGCCTGGATGTAGAAAATGGCCACTACTCAGGGATCAACTTCGGCATAAAAATCATCCTGATTAACTACTGATGATTAGTTCTGTATCCTACCTCTACGAGCAGCATCGTGTACTTGCACACATCACTATCAAAGCATTTACGGAAATACCCTATCCGAAATTTTCAGATTCTGGGTATATGGCTGCAAGATGTATTTTCGGCAGTCTTGGTGACAGGTTTAAGGAAATTATTGATGGAAAGAAAAAAAGCCAAGGATATGAATCCATTGGCTTTAGTATTACAAGATAGCAGTCTATCAGTGGGCAAAGGCCAGATCTCCGATTTCAGCCTCGGTAACCTTCTTAAGCCTCTCAAATAGTTCGTCTTGAACCTCAGTACTTGCATCCGGATGCTTCCATACTAAGGCATGCATCAGAACATTATCCATGTGTTCGACAGGAACAATAGTAATTTCTTTTAGGATGTTTTTAGGGACATCAATGAGATCCTTTTCATTTTCAGCAGGTATAATCACTTTTTTGATACCACCCCGGTGAGCCGCTAGTAATTTTTCTTTTAAGCCGCCAATGGGGAGAACTCTGCCCCTTAGGGTGATTTCACCTGTCATTGCGACATCTTTGCTGACAGGTCTGATTGTTAGAGCGCTTGTTAGTGCTGTGGCCATAGTAATACCTGCGCTAGGTCCATCCTTCGGAATAGCACCTTCGGGAACGTGAATATGAATATCTACTTTTGTATAGAACTCTTCCTGAATATCAAGAAATACAGCCCGTGATCGAACGTAGGATAAGGCTGCCTGTGCCGATTCTTGCATAACTTCACCCAGCTTACCCGTGATGGTTAGCTTACCCTTTCCTGGAATGATAGCTACTTCAGTGACTAGTAAATCGCCACCCACCTGAGTCCAGGCCATCCCAGTACAAAGCCCGACCTCATGGATAGTGCTTTGGAGGCCAATTCTGAATCTACGGGGACCAAGGTATTTGTTTATGGACTTTTCTGAGATTTTTTCAGCAATATCACCGGCCTTGAGCTCAATGCGGGTTCTAAGAGGGGTTTTTTTGTCATCCTTTTGGGTTTCTTCAATTTTCTTTAAGTGCTTCCGTGCCAGCTTTCTAAACACGGTGGCAATTTCTCTCTCTAGACTTCTCACCCCAGACTCGCGGGTGTAATAACGTACGATTTCTTTGATAGCTTTGGGAGAAAAGTGAATATCTTGTCCATCTAATCCATTTTCTTTTAATTGCTTTGGGATCAGGTATTGATTGGAAATAGAGAGCTTTTCGTCCTCAATATAACCAGCGAGTGAAATAATCTCCATACGGTCCAAGAGAGGGGCCGGGATGGAATGCAGTGAGTTCGCAGTTGCTAAGAATAACACCTTGGAAAGATCATAGTCCAAATCGAGATAGTGATCGACAAAGCAGGAATTCTGCTCCGGATCAAGAACTTCTAACAATGCTGACGAAGGGTCACCCCGGAAGTCCTGACTGATTTTATCGATCTCATCGAGAAGTAGAACAGGATTGGATTTACCGGCTTTACGTAATGCTAGAATGATTTTACCTGGCATGGAGCCGATATATGTTCTGCGATGCCCCCGAATTTCAGCTTCATCGCGGACACCTCCCAATGATACCCGTACAAATTCACGTCCGGTGGCTGCAGCTACACTTCTCGCTAGGGAAGTTTTGCCAACACCAGGGGGTCCCACTAAGCATAAGATGGGGCCCTTTAGATGATTAACGAGTCCGCGGATGGATAGATATTCGAGAATACGATCCTTGACTTTATGTAGGCCAAAATGATCTTTATTAAGAACATCTTCGGCATATATGGTATCGCGGATTTCATCAGAATATTCTTCCCAAGGTAGAGAAAGAATCGTATCGATATAGTTGCGTACTACAGTAGCCTCAGCAGACATAGGTGACATTTGTTTAAGCTTTTTAATCTCCTTATTTACACGCTCTTTGGCCTCCTTAGCCATTTTTTTCTTTTTCACAAGGCTTTCTAGCTCCTGCAGTTCATTACGACCATCATCGCGGTCCCCAAGTTCCTTTTGAATGGCCTGCATCTGCTCATTCAGGTAATATTCTTTCTGAGTTTTTTCCATTTGTCTTTTGACGCGTGCGCGAATTTTCTTCTCAACCCGCATAATTTCAATCTCAGATTGGATATAGCCATACAGTTCTTCTAGACGTTTGGCTGGGTCAGTCTGTTCCAGTAGTCGCTGTTTGTCTTGAAGCTTTAAATTGTTAAGATGAGCGACTAGGGTATCGGCTAGCTTTGACTCATCGTCCATGGAAGCAATGGAAAGTAGCATTTCCGGTGGAATACGCTTATTAAGTCTTACGTAATTATCAAAAGACATCTTTACTGTCCGCAGCAGAGCTTCATTTTCCACTCCGGAGCTAGAGGTTTCTGGAAGTTCCTCTGCTTCTACGAAGAAAAACTCATCGGTTTGGATAAAATCGTTAATACGGGCTCGTCTTTGACCTTCCACCAATACCTTAACGGTGCCATCTGGAAGGCGCAGAAGCTGTAAAATTGTAGAGATCGTCCCCACGCGATAGATATCATCCGGCGATGGCTCATTGGTCTTTGCCTTAATCTGGGCTGCAAGGAATATTTCCTTATTGGCCGCCATGGCCTGTTCTAAAGCCTGGATTGATTTCTCGCGGCCAACAAATAGTGGTACTACAGTTGACGGAAAAACTAATATATCCCGTAACGGGAGAAGGGGAATGCGAACAACAGCAGCATTGGAAACGGGGTTACTTAAATCACCCGGCATAGAGTAACGCCTCCTCGCAAGATATGTCGACACTACATCGGTTGATGCATAATTAGAGCGACAGTTTTCATGTTCATGGTCTATTATTAGTGTATCTTAAGAATATGGGGGAAAACAGTCCTTTTAATGACAAAGTGTCGAAACTAAAAAAGGACCTTCATTGCGGGAAGATCCTTATAGATAGTATGTGTTGGCAATTCTGTTATTTATTGGAACCTGTCCCAAAGTCCTTTTTCTCTTTATCTGAAGCTTCGCGTGCAGCATCCATCTCTTCTTGGGTTCGATATACCAATATGGGTTGTTTGCCGCTGACTATCAATTCTTCTGTAATGACGACTTCTTTCACACTCTCCTGGGACGGAATTTCATACATAATTTCAAGCATCGATTCTTCAAGAATAGCTCTCAGTCCACGAGCCCCTGTCTTGCGCTTGATGGCTTCTTGAACTACGGCTCTTAATGCCCCATCAGTGAATTTTAAATCTACATTTTCAAATTCAAACAGGCGGTGAAATTGCTTAACAATGGCATTTTTAGGCTTTGTTAGAATTTCAATGAGGGCGTCTTCTGTAAGTTGCTCTAGGGAACAAATAACTGGCAATCGGCCTATGAACTCTGGTATTAAGCCAAACTTAGCAAGGTCTGCTGTTGTTACTTTAGATAGTAGATTTGAAACATCACGTTTTGCTTTTGAAGAAATTTCTGCACCAAAGCCTAGGGTTGATGTTTCCATCCGTTGGGCAATAATATCCTCTAATCCAGCAAAGGCTCCTCCACAGATGAATAAGACATTCGTAGTATCTACTTGTAAGAATTCCTGCTGAGGGTGCTTGCGACCACCCCTTGGTGGCACGTTAGCGATGGTACCCTCAATAATTTTCAGCAAGGCTTGCTGTACGCCTTCTCCTGAGACATCTCTGGTAATTGAAGGGTTATCACCTTTTCTAGCGATTTTATCAATTTCATCAATGTAGCCAATACCACGCTGTGCTAGCTCTACATCATAATCAGCGTTTTGTAGGAGGTTGAGAATAATATTCTCAACGTCTTCACCTACATACCCAGCTTCAGTGAGGTTGGTTGCATCAGAAATCGTAAATGGTACGTTTAGTATGCGGGCCAGTGTTTGGGCAAGAAGGGTTTTGCCGCTACCTGTGGGACCGATGAGTAGAATGTTAGATTTACTGAGTTCTATCTCATCATTAGCTTGTTTGGCATCAATCCGTTTGTAGTGGTTGTGAACGGCGACCGCTAAAGTTTTTTTAGCTCGCTCTTGGCCAATGATATATTCGTCTAAGATCCGCTTAATATCTTTTGGATTTGGCACTTTGTTAGAGGTGTTTAGGAGCTCTTCCTTCTCAACTTCTTCGGCAATAATGTCATTACAAAGCTGGATACACTCGTCACAAATGTACACATTAGGTCCTGCGATGAGCTTCTTCACTTCCTTCTGTGATTTGCCGCAGAAACTACAGTGAAGTCCACTGTCTTTGCTGGCCATAAAGTCACTCTCCCTTTTTGGTTGCTCCCGGTTATTCCATCGGTGGGAGCAAAAGTCATCAATTACCTCTAGGAATTATTTTTCTTCGCCGGTGCAATAATATCATCAACGATGCCATATTCCTTTGCCTGCTCCGCCGACATAAAATAGTCGCGGTCAATATCTTTGAGTATTTGTTCAGTATCTTTGTCCGTGTGACGGCCAAGGATACCTGCCATTTTATGCTTCAAGTAGATGATCTCTTGAGCATGAATATCGATGTCCGTTGCCTGACCTCCTGCGCCACCAAGGGGTTGATGAATCATGATGCGCGAATTAGGTAAAGCATGTCTTTTACCAGGAGCTCCCGCCGCTAGGAGCCAAGCGCCCATGCTGCAACATTGACCGATACAATAGGTACGAACATCTGGCCGGATTAGCTGCATACAATCATAGATAGCCAAACCAGCTGTTACAGAACCTCCTGGGGAATTAATGTAAAAATTGATGTCTTTCTCGGGGTCTGCACTCTCAAGATAAAGTAGCTGAGCAACTATTACGTTAGCTATTTCGTCCATAACCGGCGAACCTAGCATAACGATTCTCTCATTTAACAGGCGCGAGTAAATATCCCAAGATCGTTCACCGCGATTTGTTTGCTCGACAACAACTGGTACTAGAGCCATTGCGACGTCCTCATTCAACTCTTGTTGACAATCGTGCTGGCACCAAAAACTAGGTGTAAACCAGCACATACGAGACTTAAGCTTAAGCCACACGAAGTCTAATGACAAGACTCTTCATGTGACGTCTTCGTCGAAATTAGGAACTTCTTTAGGAAGAAATCCCCTTTCTCATAGATTAGATGAGAAAAGGGATTTTTACTAACCAAATTTACGTAAGTTAGAGATTTTTTTCTGGATCTTACTTAGAGGTTGTCTCGGTGACTTGGCCGTTATCAATGATAAAATCGATGGCTTTTTTGAAAAGTAAACTTTCGCGGGCTTGACTTCCAGCAGATTCTTTGAAGGTTTCAATGAGCTTATCATCCAGTTCCTGGCCTTCTGTTTGAGCACCGACTATTTCTCGTACCCAAGCGTCTAAATCATCATCATTAACTTCGAGCTTTTCAGCCTTAATCACTTCAGACAAGATAAGGGTATTTTTGGTCCGTTGCTTTGCAGTTTCAAGTAATTCCTTGCGCTTTTCAGGATCTTTTTTAGCTTCATCGCGGACATTGTCATCCGGAAATTGAAATTCATTGAACATGCTATCAATGACTTGGTCCACCATAGAGGGGGGGACATCAAACGAATTTTTAGCAGATAGCTGGTCAAGGATGCTTGCCTCTAGCTGATTTCTTTTTTGTTGCTCAGCCTGCTTTTTTAAGCTGGTCATAATGTTAGCTTTTAACTCTTCCAGAGACTCCAAACCAAGATCTTTGGCAAGGTCGTCATTGAGTTCAGGTGAGATAAGTTCCTGCAAAGATTCTACTTTAACAGTGCAATTTACTTTTTTACCTATAAACGATTCGTCTTGAAAATTTTCGGAAATCGTTATTTCGTAACTCTTTTCCTCGCCCACCTTAAGACCTAGAATTTGCGATTCCATTTCTTTTACTAAATGACCTTTGCCAAGGTCTACCGGTACTTTATCGAAGGAGTAGGGAGGGAAGTCTTCACCATCAAGTATGGCTTTTTGAGATACTGTTGCAATCAAGCCTTCAGCAGCAGGAGTGTCTTTGTTTTCAACATCCTTGGTTTTAGCCTGACGTCTTTGAATAACCTCAAGTTCTCGTTCTAAAGCAGTGTCATCTACAACTGCAGCTTGGTATGAGATTTCTAAGCCTTTGTAACCATCTACACTGATGGCTGGTAGTATATCGATGAGTGCTGAAAACGAGAATGGTTCATTTTCAACGGGTAGTTCTTCTGTTTCTAGGATTGGGGCGGCTATGGGCTGAATACTTTGATCTTTAATAGCTGAGAACAGGTGATTTTTTATGAGATGATCGGCAACATCCCTCGCCGCTGAATCACCATAGAATTTTTTGATGATCCCTAAAGGAGCTTTACCAGGACGAAACCCCTTGATTTTAGCTTTTTTCCGCAGCCTCAGGTAGACGCTGTCAAATGCAGATTTTACGTCTTCTTGGGATAGCTCAACCTTAATGCGTTTTTGAACGCTGTTTACTTCTTCTACTAATGCTTTCATGTCAACTCCCAAAAGAAAAAACGAGGGCGCAACTGTCCCTTAGAAAAGTCCGCAAATTATAAAAACTTCTAGTTTTTTGTCAATCATTCACGACAAAATAAAAAAATTAGGCTGAATAATTATTAAGTTTTGAAATTATTCTAAGAATATAAGATAAATACCAACTCCATCAGTGCTGTGTCGCCCGCAGACGTCAAGGGTTTGGGGAAGTAGGTAAAATTGACCTATGTGTTGGGCTTCAAATTCAGGTTGCAGTATAATCAATATAGGACAGAGCTATTACTCATTAACAATCTCCGTCACTTGGGGGAAAAAATGCTTGTTGAGGTCGATAAGGAACTAGAGGAGGTTTTTCCCGTATATTTACGCAATCGGGAAGAGGATCTTATGAATTTAGAAATTTCATTAGAGAGAAAAGATTTTGATGTACTGAAGCAAATAGGTCATAAAGTTGCTGGTAATGCAGCTGGCTATGGCCTTAGTGACTTGGGAACTTTTGCTAGGGATCTTGAGTCCCAAGCTAAGGAGCGTAAACTCCAAGAATGTATCGAACTTGTGACTAAAATGAAATCTTATATTAAGGAGCTACAACTGAAGTTTGTTTAGACCATGTAGCTCCCTAGAGGAGCCTTGTGGCTCTTCATCAAATATCTCCAGGGAAACCTCTTCCTTTAAGTGGAGGAGTAGTTTCCGCCATATTGTATCTCTTGAAAACCTTACCGATATAAGAAACCGAGTTTGCTGAGGCCCTCAGAACCGATGCCATTTTTCATATCAAGGGCTGCAGAACTTGCCCATAAATGAGGACCTCAAGATTCCGATCTCAGAATAGGAGAGTCGGATGTTAAATTTTCTTAAATCAAATAAGCTCCAGCATTATTTTAGTCTCCCCTTTACTATAGTGGGACTGGTTTCGCTGTTTATGATAATCATCGTTACAATCACCTCCTCTCAAAAAATTTTACAGCGTATTTCACAGGATATTACAGCAGCGACAGCAAACAGAATAGCTGATGAAATTCAGCAAATACGGGAAAACCATCAAAATATCATGCAGCTCATAGCCAATGATTTGAGTAGTAATACTGACATAAGTCTCAATCGCTTAGCCTCATTGCTACAGGGGCTTGTAACGATGAATCAAGCAGGTATTGCGGGTATTGTTGTTAAGAATAAAGAAGATGTTATTGCTGTGCTGGAAACAAAGGGAACGATTGACACGACGATAAGGCAAGGTGAGACCCTCTTAGTTGCTCCTAACCATGCTGATTTAACTGCCATGGTTGCAGATGTTTCAAAATTACCTCCTCCAAAGACCGTATCAGTGGGGGGGAAGCATTTCTATGTGCTTTGGGATAAAGGGAACAAAGATCTTGGAAAATTAGATGTTTATATAGGCCTTCTGCTAACGGAAAACATTTTAAAGTCAAGGATGGAAAAATGGTCAATTAGTGAGCATGCCAAAGCTTTTATTTTAGATAGGCAGGGAATTCTGGCAGATGTTGGACTTTTTTTGGACTTTGATTGGAACGGGCAATCGGTGGCTTATGAACACCCTGCATGCTGGATTCGCTGTACTGCGAGAGATGCCTATGACCAGCTTGGTGTTCTTGTTGATTTAGAGAACGAACAATATTTTGTAAGTCAGGGAGAAAGTGGACAAGTCTTCGCTAATGTCCAACCAATAGCAGGTAAGGTTGATGGACAAAAATTCTTTATTTTTAGTGTATTACCAGAGATAGGCTATGCTGGCCATATGTGGGATACTTTAGAGTGGGCCATTATCGCATCTACTTTAATCCTTTCGTTATTTTTCGCACTCGGCTACTGGGCCTCCGAGCGTATTTCTAAACCTATCAGAAAATTAAATAGTTCAGTGAAGAAAATAGGTCAGGGTGATTGGAATCACCAAATCGGCTTGGAAAGAAAAGATGAAATTGGTGATCTAGCCCGATCATTTAAACAAATGGCTGTTCGCATGCAAGAATTGGTAAGAAATTTGGAAAATAGGGTTGAAGATAGAACGGGTGACTTGAAAAATTTAATAAAAAAATGAGTGGATAGTTCATGTCGTCTTCTATCAACATGCAAATTTTTAGATTCAACAAATACTTTTATAAGGCATAGAAAAAAG
>JBNKNM010000075.1:0-23657 GCA_050293845.1 Pseudobacteriovorax sp.
AACATGTGGGCCGAAGGGGAAGTTGAAAAAGGAGCAACATTTTATTTTACTTTAGCATAATGGGAACAAATTCTTTTTTGAAAATAATTTTCATTTCAGCTATAGTTTTGCTGGAGCTTGGTTTGGGGCAAGTGTCAGCAAAACCAATACTAGTATATGTTTGTATATCGTCAATATTAGAGCTACCACTGACTGCTATTAAAGGAATATGCTTTGTTTGTGAATTGCTTTTAAGGTCTTTGGCTATTTCAATGCCACTTTTCTGGGGGAGTCTAACATCAAGTAAGATCAGATCAGGCTGATACTGATTGAGAAGTTCAGTTAACTCTCTGTCATTCAAACAGGAGTCTGTCTCGAACCCCAAAAGCTCTAAATGATCGCTGATTGTTTGTTTGATGTCTTCATCATCTTCAACTATTACAACCTTAGTCATTTTAGACCCCAAATAATGCTTTTCCTTATTATCCATGAATTAACACCGGGCGTCGAGCGCCATGTCAAATAAATGATCCTTGGAGGTTAACCGTATTCTGAAAAACTCAGTTTATCCTAAGCACTATGATGGTATCTCCGAAAAGAAGTGTGAGGAGACAACACGGTGAGTCTTGACAATTACAACAAGAAACGCAATTTTCAACAAACTCCAGAGCCGCAAGATGATCATAACTCTCAAAAGGTGGAGGGACGGTTTGTAGTCCAGTGTCACAAAGCTTCCCACTTCCATTATGACCTGAGATTACAAATAGGTCATAGCCTTAAGAGCTGGGCGATACCAAAGGGGCCTTCACTAAATCCTGCTGATCAGCGTTTAGCTGTTTTTGTCGAAGACCATCCTTTAGCATATGCAGATTTCGAGGGAGTCATACCTAAGGGAAACTACGGGGCCGGGACAGTGATGATCTGGGATGAGGGTACCTACTTAGAAAGATCTAGCGATAGCTTCGCCATAAGTATGCAAAAATCCCTTGAAGGCTTAAATAACGGGCAAATTACCTTTATTCTTGATGGTAAGCGTCTCAAGGGAGAATTCGCCCTGATTCGCATGGGGCACAGTCGTAACTGGTTGTTGGTGAAAAAGTGGGACTCGTTTGCCTCTACCAAACAACAACGTTGGCCGGAAACCTCTATTCGATCGGGGCTGGGATTTGATGAGATTCGTCAGAGTAAGAAGGTTTGGTACTCGAAGCAGGTGGGTGGTCATACTCCTTCCTCAAAAAAACTATATCATACAACAATAGCACCAACTCTAGACGAGCCGGAATTATGCTCTGGTCCTCCTGCAGTAAAGTTATCTAAACCGATTCTTTCCGATCAGCTTGTGCCCCTAGAGGGCTGGACTATGGAATACTGGGTGAAAGGAGTTCGAGGACTTCTTGTGATCAATGGCCATAGAAGTTCATTTCGCTCGATAGGTAATCTTGATTATTTTGCGCGCTTTAAAGGCCTACGACATAAAATAATGCCCTTGGAGACAGTTGCTGTTTTGGATGTTACTTTGAGGGATAAGGATGGGAATTCCCCTCAGTTTGTTGTCTGGGATATTTTATTTTGGCAAGGAAAATCTTTTCTAAGAATGTCACTTTGTGATCGTTTTATATTTCGCGAACAGTTTTGCTCAATATATCCTCTTTTTAAAATTCCTGAGCCTTATTCTGAAAGCCACAACAACCGGAATATGGTATTGCTGCAGAGACATACTCTGAGCCCATACATATCTGGACTAACGAAAACCTGGGTGAGGGGAACCATGAAAAGAACGGAATCCCCCCAAGCTGTTGCTAGAAAAGAGGAGCGTGTACCAGATAATGTGGCGGTAACAGACCAGTTAAGCGATCTTCTAGTCCTGAGCCGTAGCTATGACGGGCCGGTACGATTAGCTCATGGTAATAAGGTTTTATGGCCAGATGTCGGTATTAGCAAGGCTCATTTGTTGGGCTACTATCGCCTTGTCGCTCCCTATCTTATCCCCTATATCAAAGATTGCCCTCTTTCTGTACAACGCTTCCCACAAGGGATACAAGCGATTGGGTTTTTTCAGAAGGATTTTGTCGGTTTTCTGCCCAAGTATGTGAAAACTCATCGGGTCCATTCAGCTAGCTCGGGGAAAACCCTTAACTATCTGTTGGGAAATAATGAAGACACTTTGCTTTACCTTGCAAATCTTGCTGTCCTTGAAATCAATCCATGGCTTTCTCGCTGGCAGTCCCTACTACAACCTGCCATGGCTGTCATAGACCTTGATCCCGATGGCAACCCCTTTCAAGAAGTACTTGAACTGACCAATTTTATAGGAAAATTCCTAGCAGGTCGGGGTATTGTGAGCTATTGCAAGACCTCTGGAGCTAGCGGTGTGCATATCCACGTGCCACTAGCGGGGCAAGCCAGCTTCGATGATAGCCGAACATTCTGCCTAGCTGTGGCAAAGCGGGTGCAGCAGCACTTTCCAAAGCTCACTAGCTTGGAGCGTAGCCCTTCAAGACGTCGGGCGCGCATTTACCTTGACTGCTATCAAAACCGTAAAAGTCAAACCATTGTGGCTCCTTATTCGCCGCGTCCTTTACCAGGGGCTCCGGTATCAATGCCGATTTCTTGGCAAGAAGTAGAAGGGGCTGGTGTGCATCCCAAACAGTTCAACATTTGTACCGTTGCCTCCCGATTACAGCAAACAGGTGATTTGTGGCACCAAATTGATCGGCAACAACAAAACTATACGGACCTGTTGGCTCGGGTTACGAAGTCTTGACTTCGATCAGCCCGCTTCCGGAACTCAGAGTTATCCAGATTTTCTGGAAGTGGCAGGGAAGGAATGCCGCTAATCAGGCACAAGTAAATATAAACTTCTATGTTAACCTCGGTTCATGAAGCAATGTCTTGCTGAAGTGATGCAGAGCGGGAAGGGGTGTTTTTAACATCCGGGTATAATTACTAAAAGGTAGCATTAAAGGAAGGTTCTGGTCCGATAAGATAGTCATATCTAGGAGAAGGATCATGGTAGAAAAAAAAGGTAGAGCTGACCCCTTTAGTGTGAAAAAAAGTAAGAATCCACCGCCCCAGGCAGCAGATACTGTGACGCCACCCCAGGATATTCGTGAGGCGATCGATAGTTTTAGGGAATGTCAGGAGCAAGCTAAACATTATGAAGGAGAGGCTACAGTTCATAAGGATAAGGTTATGGACTATGCGCGGCGGGAGTTCAGTCACCGTTCCTTAGTAGGTCATGATGGTAGTTTTAAAATCTTGGGTGATGAATCCATGGTGACGTATGTAGTTATGAAGTCAAGCGCTGGATTGGCTGAAGAGGATGTGGAGGTGTTTACAGAAAAGTGGGGAGAAGAGGCGGCAAGTGCTCTTGTAGAGCGAGATTTGCGCAGTATTCGCTTTGATCCCCAGGTGCTGGAAGCTAACTATGATGCGGTTGTCGATGCCTTGCAGACCCTTCCAGAAACGGTTTTGGCTAAATTATTCAAGCCTATGCTTTTAAAGGCGAAGGATAATGCATTGGAACAAGCTAAGAAATTTGTCAAGAACGAGAAGGAATTGGCAGATATCGCGCAGGACTTAAAATTGAAACATTATGTTCGCTAAATAAGACCTTGCAGCAGAGGGTGGGAAAGCTTATATAGGACTTTCTTGCCATCCCATAAGGTAGTAGGTCTTGTGTCTGATATTCGATCTATTAACAATCCGACCATATTTAGTCGAGGTGTCATCCTGAATGAGTCCCCTTTCATCAAAGCTCCTCATCCAAAAACCAGCATTAGGGCTGATGTGCAGGCTATACAGCGCATTTTAAGCCATGGTTGGGCAGCACAATTAAAAATTCATGGACATCGGGCTCAGATTCATATCCCTGCAGATTCTAGCCAAAGGCTACTAGTTTACAATCGCCAGGGTCAATTGCATAAGGTGCAGCCTTCTGCAGAATTGGCAGCTGACCTTTACAGACTTTTTGCACCACAGTTTGATTGGACTGTCATAGATACTGAGTGGCTAAAGGCCAGCCGCAAAATATTCGTGTTCGATATATTAAAGCGAAGCGGGGAGCTGCAACATAGCAAATGCTATCGAGAACGTTATGATCTGCTACCTCGGATCTATCGCTCAGAATATATTGAAACTCTCCCTCTCATTTACTCGGCAAAGCGTTGCATGGAGCAGATGCAGAAGGCTCCCGATTATGTTGAGGGTTTGGTGCTAAAATCTTTGGAGACAAAGGGATTTCATGATACTTCGTTGGTCCGGTGCCGTTTTCCTGGAAGAAGCCAACACCTTTAGCGGAGTCCCTCTACAGGAGGCACTGAGAATATTTCATCGATTAGCCTCTTAAGATAAGGGGGCATGGCTGCGTAATTTAATGTAGACATATATATGGCAGACTTTTCATGCCGCGGTAGGTCTATAGTATAGAGATCCGGCTCTAAGCGGAGTATGTGGTCAGGCAATACAGCAACACCGAGCCCTTCTTTGACAAATCTTAACATCGAGGTGATGGAGTTCACTTCGATCATGCGCGTCGAGGGCTTGATCTTTAACTTGAGTAACAAATCTTCTTTATTATAAATAATCCAGCGCTCGTTTTCGAGATCTCCTAAGCTGATGGGCTTTTGTGATGCAATTTTCCGGGTTTCCTCAAAAATCAGGCGCGAGGTAATAATGTCATTTTGCAGATTATAGGGAGTGAATATAATATCGTATTTTCCTGCTGCAAGGCGATCTTGGAGCTTTTGGAAGTTTGCAATTTGGATCAGCAGATTGTTTTTATTACTTTTGTAGTAATTAACCATAACCTGTGGGAACCAGCTTTCCAACAATCCATGTATAATGCCAATCCGGATGGTTTTAGTTTGTTCATCAGACAAAGTTTGATTGATCTGATCCATAAAGTTATTGGCATGCTCTAATATTTCTTTACCCTTGGGGGTTAGGGTAATATGCTTTGATGAACGCAAAATAAGCTCTTCGTTGATCGACTCTTCCAATAGCTTTATTTGTCGACTTACTGCCGATTGAGCAATGTTCAATTCATCTGCTGCTTTTGAAAAGCTCCCATGAGCTGCAGTTGCCATAAATGCTTTAAGATATCTAAAATCCATCAGTTTTCCTCATGTTTGAAGCCAATTGTGTCATTTTTAATAGGTAAAACCAAGACTTAGTATCTATTATCTAAAAATAGCCTAAAGCGTAATAAAAAAATTAGCATTGAAATGAAGATATTAGGACTCGTAGGATGCGAAGTTATAGGAAAGCCTTCGTGTGTTAATTGGCTGACTTTAATTAACGTACACGAATCATGATGGCAGATTGGATAAATAAAATGCCTGACTTAAAGTCGGCTTTTTATTTATCCGTCTTTTAAGTAAATATCAATGCCCAAGAGACTTCTCTTCGTTAGGAATTGTAATCGTTTGATTTTGATTTATTTTCTCTAAGTTTTTAATAACAATAAAAGAGCTGTCCCTTTGGTCCAGGGTTACGAAGCCGTTCTGTATTTTTGTGATAGGTTTATATTCTTCTATACTGCAAGGAAAGTGGTTCTTTATTTGGGCAAATGTTCGATAGGCCTGCAATACAACTTTATTCCCCTCGATACGACTCTCCATAAAAGCTTCAGTTCCCCTAGCGTAGCATTGGTTCGTACCTAATTGAATCTCAGCACGATATTGATACCCTGTTAGTATACCTTCTGGGGTGGTTGCTGGTATTAACTCGATACTGCGAATGACTGCTGGCTGTTGCACAGAATCTGAAACGGTCACGTTAAAGGTGGAACCATTTACTAGTTTTACCTTCAGAAGGAAAGCCGTGTCGGTGTAACTGTGGGGTATAGGAAACTTTTTAGTAACTATCTTGCTAGCATCATTGCAGTCTTGATCCATATCCTCACTCGGTAGAATACTCCCACGGCACGATAAGGGGTAACCACTCCAGCACTCTTCTATTTTTAATTGAAAATGTGGTTCGCCACAATAATCATGAGTGAAAGTCGCCGTAATGTATCCATTGGTGTAGACAATATCAGTAATGGAACTTACCGCTGCCGTGAGGTTCCCTGAAATGGCCAACAAACTTGTAAGCAAAATGCGAACGATCATGGGAGTTCCCCTAGAATTAAATTTAGTTCATATAAGTTTTTACTCTTAAATTAGTGAAAGGGAAAGTCTTGGCCAGCCAGTAAATAGAAGTTAACTCTGCAATTCAGGGAAATAGATAGTTTTAGTGGAGGAATAAAAATTTGATCTATTTTCCTTTTGAAAATTAACCTAAAAAACAGGTTTTATGTAAAGTCCATTCCCTCTATTTTAAAAGCTCTTACAAGAGAATTCCTAATCTCAGTATGGCGAAAGAAACAAGGGTGCTTTTACCAAAATCTTCGCCAGTTTTTTTAAGGTCACTATTTAGGTTTTCAAGGTCGGAACCGCTTACAGGTAATGATGTGTTTAGAGTTGAGGATACATCAGAAGATATAGGTGCTAAGACACCAAGGAGATCTAGACCTAAATAAATCAATCCGAAGCGGCCGGTTGTACCAAACCCCAATTTTGTGTATGTGCTTTTAACCTCTATCTTACCTGCAGTGTTACCCCCAGTAGTGTCAGATATACTGTAGTCGAAGACCACATTACTTTGCCCCATTCCGAATACGACATTCATTCCAAAAAGCAAAAACAATCTGGCTTCAAGGCCCATTAACTGGGCCGAAATATTGAATTTGTCAATGGATGTGAGCGAATTGTTAGCCGATGAGTCTTCCACGAGCGAGGTAACATCCTGGCTGCCCTGGGCAGCCGTAATCCCCAAGTGCAGATCACCCATGGCATAAAAAAGGTCTATTCCTGGCATGGGTACTGGTGCAGGAAGAATAGGAAGTCCTAGGTTTGCACCTCCACCGAATGATGCAGCGAGTATATTTTGCGGTAATAATAGGAAAGTCAGAATTATAAAAAAACAGAACTTTTTCATAGTAACGTTCTCCTCCAGTCATCTTAATCCTACTTCGGATAACGAATCGATAAACATTAATTGTTTTGAGTAGGGATTCATTCAACAAATTCAGGGCATTAAGAAGCTTTTTTTTGCGCTTCCAATTGTTGGAGCAATTGACGTGCTCGCACCAATTCAGGGTAGAACTGATCTGAAAGTTTTAAGCTTTCTTCAGCGGATGGGTAATCTTTGTTGCGAATGTGAGCAAGGGCAATATTATATAGGATTTTACCTTTAAACTCCGGCGTGGTTACAATTCCTAGGACCTGCTTATAAATGTCTAGAGCGGCTTGAATATTGTTTTCCTTGGTAAGTTTTACTCCGGCTTCGTTTAGTATGTTGACGATTTCTTTTTCATCGTGCGATTCTTTTAAACTATCACAAATATTTGAATAATCTTTGCGTTTTATCTGTATTTTGGTCTTTACCACAGAACAAACTTTGTTAGTTTTGTCGAGTTCATGAAGACGGCCCATCTGTTTTTCCGCGAGTTCTTCGTTGCCAACTTCAATATTGGACAGTCCTGCGTTCTCTAATACTTGAATATGGTAAGGATTGGATTCTGCCAATTGATTGAGAATTTGCGTAGCTTCTTGGTATTCACCTTTCAACATATGGATTTTTGCAAGTTTATTTTTTGCAGCCACCGAAGAAGGGTTTATTTCTAGAGCTTCTTGGTAAAAATTGAGACTTTTGACAAGATCACCTTTTCCGATATGGCAATCACCGAGGAGTGTAGACCACTTCTCCTGTAGTTCTGGGACTTTATCGGAAGCTTCAGCAACCTCAAGAGCTAGATCGTACATTTGTGAATTATAAAAGGACCTGGCATTAAGGTAAGCCTCATAAGCTGGAGATAGGGAGTTTTCATTTTTGATAATGTAGTTGATTTTATCTTTAATTTTTTGGTGTGAAATAGGATATATAATGACATAGCGAATATCATATTCGGCTAGGATTGCCAAACTATCGGGACCGATTTTCTTACCCACAAAAAGAAAGGGTTCCAAGCCATAGTTGCCTGATGCCCGCAGTTTTTGCAGAAGAATAGTTCCCGAGCTGTTTGGAAAGTCCAGTCCGCAAATAATAAGCTCATAAGAGCTGCGTACGGCATGTTCGTATGCTTCGTCCAGCTCGTGCATGATGTGAAAATTTTGAAATCCTAGTGAATTTAAGACGGCTTTGAATAAAAGCTCTTCATCCTGCTTATCTACCACGATCAATACAGGGCTTTGTTTAGAAATACCCATAACCTACCTTTAACAAGCAACAAGTATGAATACTTCTATCGGTAGGATTAAAGCGGAATAAAACTTTTTTCTCTTACGAAATATTCAGCATTACTTTTTTCTTACCATGGCAAGTTGATCGATACGCCCTGGAAACTCGATGCCAAGACCATGAGCCACAGCGCTATAAATATCTTTTTCATTTTTAGGACTACTGGGGTCGGGTTC
This sequence comes from Pseudobacteriovorax sp., assembly GCA_050293845.1. GTDB lineage: Bacteria > Bdellovibrionota_B > Oligoflexia > Oligoflexales > Oligoflexaceae > DT-89. The sequence continues at coordinate 8,439 of JBNKNM010000075.1, forward strand.
ACCTGTTGAGCTGTTAAAGCCAAAAGTAATACCAGTGTTGGCGTCTACACCACCAAATATCCGATTTCCGTTTAACATAGGAGAAATGAAAATATTGCCATTGTTGAGATGATGACCACTGCCACCAGCAGCTACTTTATCGCGACCAAACTCAGTGGCAATATAAATCATGCTCTTGTCCCACATTTTCCCTTTTGCGGGGTCGCCATCAATATCAGTTGCTTTTAACAAATCGATTAATGCGTCGGTGCCTTTTAAGATATAACTCCACATAGAATTTTGCGCACCACGATGATCCACATGGGACCAGTCGAAAGCTATGGGGGGATTCGGTGTACCTTCAGCCTGCACAAGAGGACTTTGGTTGGGTGAAATAGTAAATGTATTAGACATACCATTTTTTGCTGCTAAAAAGGCTAAAGCCAATTTAGCCTCAAATGGATCTGTAGATAGTGCTGGAAACTTTGCAGCCATTGCCTGCATGTCAGCAGATAATCCTGAAGTAATGGCGCTCAGGTCGTAGCTATTGGGGTCCAATAGTACTAATTTACTAATGACATCGCCCTTTTCGAGCTGACCAACCAGTTGGTCGCGATTGCGGCGGAAAGTGTCTATCAGTAGGTTTTTAGAATTCTTTTTGGCGAAGTGTGACGCATCCTCCAACTGTCTTCTCAAAAGTCGGGCTGCAGCAATATCCTGACTCGACATCTCGGTATTGATGCCCTTAAAACCATGGGTTGCAAAGGCGAACATAAGGGGGTCAGAAATGGGTTCAGCTCTGACACCAATGGGAATCGAATCATCATCACCATTTAAGGCATACCCGCCCCCAGACAGCCCTAAGTTGGGTAGAGGGCAGCCATTTCCAAATTGCATGGCGGCTGCTTCAGTAATAGTACGACCTGAATTTACATTGTCTCCCGTAGCCGCTCTTTTGGCTGCGATTATATGATTCACGCTAGATACTTCTGATGCCATAACAACAGTATCAGCACCATGCTTGGTTAAAAAAGTAGCCTGGGCATAACCGTTTCCTAAAGGGATAGCGCCTTGGATAGAGTTATCAAGCACGGGAGCAGCTGAAAAGACTGAACCATTGACCTGTGTTAGGTTATTGTACGCGGCCGGACCGGTACTTTGGGCGAGAAAACTGTCAATGACACTGGCACCGCCAGTCGCGGCGATGACAAACAGAAATTTTTTGTCGTTTCCTTGCGCTTGAATGCTATAGTTATTTCCATAACCAAAGGGAACGGCTCCGACAATTGCACCAGCTCCAGTGGCCTTAAGTAATGATCTGCGATTAAATCTTTTTTTTGCCATGGTTACTACTCCTCCACCCTAAATAAATATGTTTTCAATATGAGAACCAATTGCATAGCACATGGCAATGGCTAAGCTTTTGGGGGAGGTAAAATTATCTTTTGCCGCCGATATTGCTGAAAGCTCTTGTTGAGTAGGTGTGCGTGCTAATAGGCGCTTATATAGTTCTGTAGCTTGGGCTGTAACAGCCCCCCCATCAGTCCCTGAACCTGTTAAAGCGAAGTGTTTGAATACGGCAGCTCCCTGCACTCCAGATTGCTCATCCAAATCTGCTCTCTGGGAACAAGCAGATAGTAAGACTCTACTGACAGCAACTGATGTTAAAATAGAAGGGTCTTGAAGACGCTCATGCTGGGCACTATCGAAAGCTTCATTGCCACCGAGGATAGTTAGATGGACTTTGTCTACGCATGAAAATGAGCCCATTTCGTTACAAAGTTGATTCTTACTGAGTTCTAGTCCTGCCATTAATCCCTGCTCGAAAGCCCGGTAGCGCTTCCAAACAGTGTTTCCCTTTTTTAAATTTTTAGATGGTTCAAACCCTTCGTTAGCACCATCGACCGGCCTTGGGGTATGGGAATTATTGGAACTCCCCCCACCAAACCCGCCAAATATTTTATTATTGGTACATCCTGATAGACCTAATGTGGCGGTAACCGCTATTAGTACACGAAATTTCATTCTATGATCCCCCCGAATGCATTCGTATCAATAAAGCTGTGAATCATCTTATTTACGGAGTATCCCTGTGTTGGCAGGTCGCGCCAAAGGGCATCATACTCCGCTACTTCATGGGGAAATGGCTTTCTGTTGAGCGTGGACTCCCAGATCATATTAACGACATTCTTTTTAAAAGCATCCGACTCGCGGGCTATGGCGGCCCATTCTAGTAAATCCTGAACTGACTGACCGAAAATGACTCCGTCGCCTCCCCAGGGTGTGCGTCCGTCATCATAGGTACCAATATTGTTAAAGAGTAGGCCAATACCCACTTCGATGCCCTGGTAGCTTGCAAAAGAATAGGCTAGGGGATCTAGTGTTGAATGGCATACAGCACAGGCTGGTTGAGCTATATTCTTATTGTCGACATCACGAGGTTCTCCGGGTACCGGGATGATTCCCTCGCCCTTTGCCAGATCCAGTCCGAGGTAAGCTCTATAGGCCATGGACGCTGTATTTCGTGGTAGAGCAGCAAACATGGTATTATTGGAAATGAACCACTGGGTTGTGATCATCCCCGCGCGTCTTTCTGGGGCTAAAGGTTGTCCGCCGGCAATGACTATCCTTTCACCAACTTGAAACTGTTCTTCTCTGGCGATGGTACCTTCAACTTTATTATAGTTTTCGTCAACATGATATTGGGCACCAAGTAGGTCACGAACATCGCGATCCCCAGACATGACATAGGAAAAAAGCCGATAGTCAAAACGATAGTCGCCAATAACAACTTGGCCACCGTAGCCGACCGTGCTAAGCGGTTGTATTTTTTTGTCGGCAATGCGCTGGAGCGCTTCCTTAATCCAATAATCGCTGGCTAGACACTTATCCAGTGTACTATGAAGGAAGGACTTGGGATCAGCACTCGACTCTAAGGAAGTGGCTTCGGTGTAAGTTAAGCTTTCACCGCAGTATACTGATTTAATACGCTTGAGAGCCATAAGAGGATCATATTTAATAGCTACCTCAGATGCAGGCTTGATATCTGAATTACCGGGGTGTGAGTTTGATAATATTTCCACTTTGTTGCTAGCACCATCACCATCGCTATCTAAATTTTCAACGGTATTCAATGCAGCGTAAAGCTGATTGGCTAAATCCCCACCAACTTCCTTTTGAATGGCCTCCCCATAGCCATTAAGGGAAGGGGGTGCATTGTGGCAAGCCGTACAAGATTTTTCTTGATCCACACAGAAAGTGGAAGCTTCATATTTTTGACAAAATATTTGTACTGCGCTAGGGCTAGCAAATAGGGGAGTATTGCAAAATACCAATACAATTCCCCATCCAATGAGATATCTCATTTAATGGTCTCCTTGACTGATGGTTTTGCAATTTAATAAGTATTGCAGCTAAAGCATCGTTGCAATTCCTTGATATTATTTATTAGAGCTAAACATTGTGTCTCATACATTGGTGATACCCCTCGTAATACCGTTACGGTCAGTATCGGCTCTAACAGCAGGAGTCTTTAGGTGAAAAATCTTAAAATTTTTAAAATGGATAAAAAAGGGGGTATTGCGAACTTAACCATCTGTTTATAGATATAATTTTATTATTTTTTTGAAAAATGAAAAGAAATTTTTTCTTAAAATTGAAATGATTACCAAGTTGCATAGTTTTAAACTTAGTCGTGTGAGGACGTCACTGAGGTGATGCGAATAAATGCAGCTCCGAACTTTTCAGATACAGCTTGCCGGCCTTTGGCAAGCTAGAATGTTCTAACTTTCGCAGATGAAAGGGCTTTATTCGGCTTCCCCAGTACTCGTGGCTTCAGCACTAAGTAGAAGTCCAGGGTCATCCTCGAAACTTTCATCAGGGTAGAATTGATTACGGCCTTCAGCAACAACTAGACACTGTTTAAAAAATGCTGTTCCTTTTCTAAACCCATTATCGATACAAAAGTTCTCAGGATCAATTTCAGTAGCAATTTGCTCTGCATCGATCAGCTTAGATACGGGATCGTCTTTTGGCAGAGATTGTACGATTTCATCTAAATTCCCTCCTTCGAGGGCCAGACAGTGGGCAAAACTTTCGGTGCCTGCCGGATAGCCAACACTTTCACAACGTTCTTCAGGGGTGAGACCGATGACACAACCCATCAAAGATATCGAAAAAAGTATGAATTTGAACATAGCAACCTCCTCTCACACGAACCATCGGCGGAAATACAGAAAATTAACCTTGTCTTGTTTTCAGCAGGTTTATTCGCTAGCTTACAGAGATCTAATTGCTGAGATATTTAACCCATCGATTCTAGTTTTTTTATCATACTCTCTAAGTTACTAAACTTGCTAGTCATAACTTTTAACCTGTTATAGGGGAATATCCTTACAGTCATGGCTGTTTTTGCCGAAGTGCTACCAATCTCCATATAGATGCAAAATACCTAAAATATCTTTGACAGAGCGACTACCGGTTTCACTACGTTGCCAAAGCTCAAACTGGATACCGGGTATGGGATGCATATCGACAAAGAAACTTCTACGTCTGTTGTTTCGGGTATCGTCTACAAGCTCTTCCCATACAACCCCAGCAGTAAAACCAGTAATTTGAGCAAATGCTAAGGTATATTCAGTAATAGTAGAGCCAGGGTGGACATATAAAGCTTCGGTTTCAGTAGTTTTTGTTGAGACACGGCGCCAGTTTCGTTCTCCATAGATGAGGGTTTTGAAAATATTAGCTCCTGCACCAAACGCTTTCATTTTGATCTTGTGATAATCAGAGCTTGTATTCCAAGTACTACCATTTAAATGCCAACCAAGGGTGACCCCGCGAACCCCCCCATGAAATGAATGACCTTTTTGGCGAAAAGGTTTTTCCACATAGGGGTCACCTAGCATCTGTGAATACCGAAAAAATGGCACATTAGGGGTACCGCCTATTTCCCAAGCATCTGTTGTCGCAAATTGATCCAAGCCAATACGTTGCCTGATCCATAAACTGTGGTTGGGGCGCTTGATACCATACATAGGAGTTCCCCGATAATAGCGGATATAGGTATTTAATGGTAATGCATCGACCATAACAGCGTACTTTTCTCGGAATCGTCGATCACCTTCATTAACCAAGCGAAAGAGCTGGTCTTCTATACGGCCTAACAGGAGGGCTTGGTAGGAGATGTGGAGATAGTTAATAAATGGCCGCAAGCGAATACCAGGCTCAAGACTCATAGGAAATGTAGTCCGTTCGCCATTGGCCTTATCCCATTGCATTATGCGAGTATCGATATGTATATCAAAACGACTGGTATCCTGTAGGGGGTCGATGGGCTCAATATAATGGAATAATGAAGACTGGTCTTGTGAATAATAGTACCCCCATTGGTTGCGAGGACCGGCTCCAGTAGGGTCTACATGACACCCTTGGCAATCCAAGGAACAGCGGCGCTCTAAAAAAGGTCGTTGACCGCGTCCAGGCTTATGACAGCCACCACAGTTTTGGGCCTCCCTTAATGCTAATAGGGGAGTGGCATGGGCTTGGTAAGAAGAGCTAAAGTACCATAAGCTGAAAATGAATAATTGCCAATGACTCAGCGTTGGTTTCGTGAATAAACTCATGCTAAACTTCCGTAATACTGAATAAAATAAACAGGGGTTTTTACTATCATACTATCTTTTGAAAGAATCTCGATCATATTCATCACAATATTGCTTTTTGGATGCAGTTTAGAACCAAGAGGTTTGCGGCCAGTGCGAGCACATGAGTTTAATATCGCTGGAGTATCCCACGCATTTCCCATGGATCGGGCTAATCGATACTGTAGCTATTGTCATGGAATCAATTTAGATGGTGGTGAAAAGGGAGAACCTTCATGCTATAAATGCCATGGACGCCGCTGGCCTCATCTATCTGAGGACGAAGTTTTCGCCACTGAGGACCATACAGAAGTAAAAGGTGAACGGTATCGGCATGACCCCCAATTTCAGAGCCCGATAGGAACCTGCGATAATTGCCATGGTTCTAGTTTAGAAGGAAGTAGTGAAGATAATACGCCAAGTTGCTTTCTGTGCCATGAGCAGCTATGGCCATGAAAAGCGTTGAAAAAATAAGGGAAAGTGCTATGTCTTTATCCAAATTTTGACGAGGCACCTGTGGCTAGCGACTCCCAACATAAAGATCGAATTATATTCATTTTTAACAAGCTTTTCAAAGATACCTATCGAACAGTGTTAATGGACGGACCCGCAGAGCCCCTATATGTTCCAGCTCCATCTCCCGAAGAATACCATCTTATATACTTTGCACATGGATTTTGGAACAGTGCTCTTCACGAAATCGCCCACTGGTGTATCGCCGGTCGTTCACGTCGTTGTTTGGAAGACTATGGTTATTGGTACAAGCCCGATGGGCGCAATCTCAGTGAGCAGGTTCTGTTTGAAAAGGTTGAGCGAAAACCACAGGCTTTGGAGTGGATGTTTACCGTGTGTATGCAACAGCCTTTTTTTCTTTCAGTTGACAATCTCAGCGGCGGTATTGCGGCTCCTAGTAAGAATTTTCGCGAAGCGGTGAGGGATGCTGTCCTTGATTATCTGCAAGGGGGTCTCCCCGAGCGGGCACAGCAGTTCTTATGGGCCTTACAGAGTGAATTCAAAAGTGAATTGTTTTACAAGGAATTTTGCCGGCAAGTTCGCTCTAAGAAGCTACTCCCAAGTTGATTTAAAAGGAGGTTCGTCCCAATGAAATTCGTATGATGGTGGAGAAAGGGTTAATTTTCGTGAATCTTTCTTGAATTTTTGATAGTAATACTAAGTTCCTAGAGAGCGAGAAGCAAGGTATGTCGTAAGGGCTTATTGTTAGGGCTTTGCGGTCTAGACGTTGCAATGGGCAATCATTCATTGGAAAGGGTAATGATTTCATTGAGCAGTAATCCTTCTAAACAGGACGTTCCCAAAAGTCAGAGTAAGCGTCCCTATCGGTCAAAGACCAATTCTAAAAAAGCTCGTAACAATTCATTAGCGATTACCGCAAGGGGTCGAACCAAGCATTTGAACGAGGCGATTCCGAATGGAACCTATATTGCTTTTGATATAGAAACCACAGGAGGGAATCCTGAGCGTAACGGAATTACTGAAATTTTTGCTTTGCGTTATAAAAGTGGAAGGGTTATCGATACATTCAGCAGTATGGTAAACCCTAAGGTACCTATCCCTCCTATTGTAAGAAGAATGACTGGGATCACCAATAAAATGGTGAAGGATGCACCACTAATTGAAGAGGTGATGCCTGGCTTTGTCGAGTTTATCAAGGATGATGTGCTAGTAAGTCACAATACAATAGGGGATATGAAGTTTATTCGCTATTTTTCCGAAAAAGTTACCGGTAGAATGGTATCTAATTACTATCTTTGTACGCATCTCCTAGTGGAGAAGCTGGTGCAAGAAGCTCCAGATAAATCCTTAAAGGGCCTAGCAGAATTTTTTAATCTCCCGGCTGATCAAAAATTACACCGTGCAAAAGCCGACGCCTATCTCACCTTAGAGTTGTTTAAATGCCTACAAAAGAAGATGCTTGAGAAGGGTGTTGATAAGGTCATCGATGGTATTCGCTTTCAAGGAGATTACGAGTCTGGAATGCGATTAGGTTGGGGTATCGAACCTGAAGTTATCAAGAATCTCCCTGAAACTACGGGGGTATTTTATTTATATGATTACTTAGGAAACCTCACTTTTCTATCTTCAGCAAGCAATATCGCTAAAGAGGTTAGAAAACTCCAGCGCTTTTCGAGTCTGCCCAAGCAACTCTTGAAGTCTGTTCTCGCGAGTACAGATGTTCGCTATGCTGAAACCACGACTTCCTTCGCAGCAGCAATGGCCGAGGCAGAAGGGGTCAAAGAACACCGCTTACGCTTCGATCCTGCCAATTGGCATCAAAGAACAGCAAATTTTTTGTTTATTAAAAGCGAAGATGAAGGGTTTCGGGTAGCTACAGGACCATTAAGTCACGATGTGTTTTTTGCCCTTGGCCCTATCCGTGGCGGCAGGGAAGTTAGCATCTTACTCGAAAACCTGGCTCAGACATTCGAAAAGAAGGTCACTAAAAAAGGCCTAAGATTGAGTGATAAGGAAGGTAAGGTTCTCGTTGATTTCCTTCAAGGAGCGCCAAAGAAAATGACTTTACTAGACAGCCTTATTCATTTGTTGCCTCGGTTTTTTTCCAGCGAGCGTATCAAAGAGCTACAGACGAAATTGAAAAGCATAGGACTCCCCAAGGAGCTTCACAAATTGGAATCCTGCTCCGGAGTTGTAGCGGTACCTCGGGATGATGCCTGGCATGTCTATACTGTCGTTGCCGGATTACCTCAGGATGAGATTATTATCCACGGTGACCTCGTTCAGGAGCTTCATAAGAATCGTTTGAATATTAAGCTTTACAAAAAGATAAAACGAGGCATTCATTCTGTCAGACAGAAGAAGCGGAGTATCATTCCTTTCGGAAATGCAGTCATCATGAATCGTATGTTTTGGTGGGCATATTTTGGTAACCGACACGAGAATATACGTGTTTTTCATGTGGAAGACTTAACCGATCTTTGAGTTAACTAGTCTATGATCCCTTTGCTTAGCTCGAGTTTGATTCATTCTAAGCGAAATAAGCTCTTGTCTCCTTTGGTAAATAGAAATTATGTAAATTGGCTCCCCTCTGGAGAGTCAGTTTATTAACACTACCCACCTCAACTTTGCATTAGTCTCATAATTCTAGAGGATTAGCTAATTTACGGCTTTGGACATTGAATAAGCACAAGTATAGTAGCGGCTGTCTCTAGTAAATCACCTATATCATAAAGAAATCAACGAGCATCTTATAACCGGTTCGGGGTTTCCATACTGAGGTGGCTGGAATCCTTTCGCATAACAAGCTGAAATTAAAGTATATTATAGGATACTCTTTTAGGAATGATCTTTGCATTCTTTAAAGGATGCATGAGAGAAGAAACACCAACCGTGGGATTTAATAGCATGATTTATAATTGTATAGGGTTAATACTCTTGTTTTACCAGGTGCTGGCTGTGAGCAGCTGTGACAATCGTAGTAAAAAGGAAAATCAGTCTGTAAATGATGAGGCTCTGCAACAGCCTAAGGTAGCTGCCTTTGAACCCGCCTTACAAAATAAAATTTTCATCAATCTTTTGGAAGAAGTCAATAATGGGACTTGTACCGAAGAAAAAAGTAAGCCGGAAACGCGCCTTCTTAGCTCAAATGAGTATATATTAGCTACTAAGTTTATCTTTGATATTAGTATAGATGAACAGGTTCTAAAATCCAGCCTTCCTGCCCAGACTGTGATTATGGGATATGAACACCTAAGGCAATTCAATATTCTTTCGCCGGAGAAATTAGAAACCTATGGGAACGTAAATAAGACGATTGTGGAAAGCTTTATTAGTAGGTCAGGTCAGAATGTAATAAATTGTGGTTCCGATGCTAAGATATGTGTGAAGCGATGGCTTAAGGAGAAACTTCCCATTATCTGGCGTATGGAAATTGATGAAGAAACCATTGATCGAGAACTTGCATTTTTTACGAGTGCAGGTGGGAATATTGAAGCTTTTTCTGAGCTTAATGAAAGGCTTCTTTTATCTCCTTATTTTCTCTATCGGCGAAATTTTGGTCTTTCAGGTCAATTATCTAGTTGGGAGGTGGCCTCCACTCTATCTGATGTGTTATGGGCAGGTCAATTGACTGATGAATTGGTGCAGCTAGCCAATAACAAACAGCTTAGCAATGAAACGCAGATCCGCCAACAAGCAATCAAGATGATTGCTGATGATCGTTTCTATGAAGGTTTAGATAATTTTGTGCGTGCTTGGATGACGACAAAAGTTATTGATAGCAAAAACTTTGCTGGTAACAGCGAATTTATGCTCAATGAACAACTCAAGAATGATCTAACCCGAGAAGCTTCGGCTTACCTATACTACTTGATTCGTACCCAACAGGATAATATGAATGGAATTTTTGGTTCGAATTTTACTATTGGTTCCAGTGCGGAGGCTCAGTTATTTGGCTTTTCGCAAGCTGATAACATTCAATTATCAGGTTTACCTGGAGGGCTTGTCAAACTTGCTTACCCACAAGGGCGTGTTGGTTTGTTGAGTCAGCCAAGTTTTGCTATCATAGCCAGTAATCTTGCAAAAACTAATCCGGCATTACGTGGTAAAAATGTTCTTGAAAAGTTTCTTTGTCATAACTTGGAAACACCAGATAATTTAGGGGAAATTGTCGCTAATACAAAATTCGATACCAATGTTAGTGTTATCGATGCTTTCGATAAAGCGACAGGATCGGGGTCATGTGGCCAGTGTCATCAGTATGTAAATGGTGTTGGCTTTGGTATGGAAGATATGGCCTCCACTGGTCAGATGCAATCTATCGATAATCATCAAAAGCCTGTAGTCCCTAATGGCGAGCTTTTGACTCTTTCAGGTGAAAGAACTACTTTTAATGGTATAGCCGGGCTGAACGAAGTTTTGGGAGCTTCTCAAGAAGTTGAAGTTTGTATCGTTGTGCAAGCTTTCCGCATGATTCATGGTCGTCTGGAAGAAGAGCGGGATATTTGCACCATCGCCTCTGCTTATAAAACATCCTCTCAGGGTGCTCTGAGATTTAATGAAGTCTTTACTAATTTATTAACACAAAAATCCTTTCTTTCACGATAAATCGGGGGGCACACATGATAATTAAGAGGATTAATAGACGTTCTTTTTTTCGTTATGCTAGTAATGGTATTATTGCCGGAGCCTTAGGTAGGGTTTTTCAAGAGACCCAAGCTTTTGGAATAGAGGGAAGTTTAAAATTATTGATTTGTACCACCCCTAATGGACACTTCAGTTTTGACAGTACAAGAACAGCTCTTAGCTCTTCCTTAAGTCCGTCAACCTTGTCGCAATATGCACTATTTTTAAAAGGTTTAGACAATGCGTCCACAGTGAATGAAGGGGGAGAAGGAATTGGTGATTGGCATGGAGGAGAGAGTGCCCTGTTAAGCTTCAATACTTTTAAATCTTCTGGTCCTTCATTTTACACTACCATAGCAGGACTTAATAAAGCATATTTGGGGGTTGATGTTGGTGATAGGGTTTATGCTCGCGACTCTTCGGGAGGGCAAGTAGCGGTGCTCAATGATCCCAGTTCAGCGTTGCGATCAGTTTTTGGAGGTTCTGCGCTGAGACTGAACTCCTACGATATGGCTTTAGTGCAAAGTGGGAAAAAGAGCATATTAGACTCCTGCCTTGAGGACGTGAGTAGGATTCGACGTGACTTAGGTGGCGATGGAGCTTTGTTTGATGACTATGTCTATGCTCTACAGGATATGCTGAAGAAGACATCTTCAGTAGAGAGTGGGGAAGAAGGGTCTGCAGGTGATACTGGAAGTGCAGGAGAACCTTATGAAGCTCCCACTTGTAATAAGAATGCAGTGATTAATAGCGGTAATAGCGTTGACGAGAGACATCAGGGTATGCTGGATGTAGCTTATCAAATCATGGCCTGTGATGCCGCTCAGGTTATTGTGCTTTCTTTCTTAAATAATAATAGTGATCCTCAGCACCAATTTATTCATGGTGATGGTTCGAATGATGGGGGGCAGCGTTTTAAGGGTTTTTGTGATGATGCCCAACGGCGCATTGGAACTTTAGCGGAGCGGATGGCTTCAGGAGGCTATAATCTGTTAGACCGATCGGCTATCGTTTATATGAGCGAAGGGGGAGAGCATTTCATAAATGGCAACTTTAACAATCAACATCCTCAGAAGAATATTCCTTGTGCTCTATTTGGCAAGCTAGGCGGAGTCATTGGTAAGAAGGGAATCCTTCAGGTTGATGGTATGACAAACCGTAATCTATGGCGCTCTTTTGCTGATGGAATGGCATCTGGGGAGGCTTCTTTAGATGCCATAGGTGGTAGTGGTGTGACGCCTCTACCTTTAGTATAGGAATATAAAGGTTGTCCAATACGATTTTGAGTTAGAAGGTTCTTACTTTAATTGAATAAAAAATTGCCGGAGTGATTATTCATCCCGGCAAATGGTCTACAAGGTATCTGGCTTTACATTCACTAACTATTTGCTTACCCAAAAATGTTCTATACCTTCGGTGATTTCCTGAGGTAGCAAAACTGCTTTGGGCTTCAGCTTTCCCGCTTGAGTTGCGAGTTCTTCGGTTGTTAGCTCAGAACTAAATAGTTCATTCCAAAACTGGTTGATTTCTTCCACACGGTCGGGGTTGGGTGTGAAATTAAAGGTTGCGAAATTGGTTCCAGCAAAAGATGAGCCGGCGAAAAACAAAGTAGTTAGGGCTAGAAGTATTTTCATAGTTATTCTCCTCACAAGATTATTTGTTTGTCATATGAGACTTATCGAACAAGGAGAAAAAAAAATAAAATGATTGTTCAAATTGCATTTAACTATCTATAATTACATTATTTTTATTTGATCTTTGAGGTGGAATTAAATGTTTATAGTCCTTTAGGATAATCTAGAAACTCGATGACAGCTCCCATTTTGAATGCTCCTTTTGGACGGTTCTATGTATCAACTTTAAAAGATAATCGGTATTACAACATAGTTTAATTTGGAACTACAGCTGAAAGTCTGATCCAGTGAACCTGTTAAATAGTTTTTCTGGGATATGATAACCTCAAAACCATCTTGAGCTATCGATCTGGTAATTTCAGGAAAGTCCAATGATTTCAAATCGGGATACTTCAAATTTTCCCTTTGAAAAAGTATTTCACCTTGGTGTTTAACAGAAATACTTAATAAGAGAAGTTCCCAGTACCTTTCGTCTGTTAGAGAAATATTACTCTTAGCATAGCCTAAGGTAAAATTGTTAGGATCAAAAAGGGGACATGCATCATCAATACGGGGAAGCTCGATAGTTTTTAAAGTAATATTACCAGAATACAACTTATCCAAGACCAGGCCGCGGCGATCATTATCCCTAATAAACACCAGCTCCGCTTGCTCTGGCTTTTTTAAGCAGCCCCCCGCTGTGATCATCTCGGGAACTTCTTTCCATTGTTGTTCTGGGGATGGTTTTAAGTAGGCGAGTAACTCTGTATTTTGATCATAAGTCTCCACCTGATGAAGGGAGTAACCTGATTCTGGCAATTCCCGGCAAGAATAGGCGACCCTGTTAAAGCTATTCGAGAAATCTGAACCGCAAGCTTCCAGAAGACAAGTAGAGACTATTATATATACCATACGCATCACGACAAGAACCCTCATCTATTCTGCAGTATCACTTATCATAAAAGCTATAATGACGCAATGAAAAATACTGGGAAATATATGAAGGTTAAGCGCGATTTCCCACAGAAAGTGCTATATTTCCCATAGATACCTCAGCTATTCTGTAAGATAGTTAACGAATTATTGTAACTATACCAGCGGCTAACAAAAATAAAACAACGAACCAACTAAGTAAAAAAGGCGGCATTTTTCGGGAAATTATCAATGGCACATAAGTTGCTCCAAGCATGACGGGAACGGTTCCAAGACCAAAGGCAAGCAGCAGGAGCGCTCCCTTGATGGAGCTTTGAGACGTAGCTGCCAAAGCAAGAACGGGTGTGAGAGTCATACAGGGGAGAAAAACAGTTATGAAGCCAAATCCGAATTCACGAAGACCGGTAGGCCAAACGTTCATGAAAGAAACAAGTCGCGTCAACTTAACGTTTGGCGTAGATAATTCTATTCTCCACACCCTCAGTAAATTACCTGCCTTGAGCATGGCTACTAGTATTAAGACAACACCCAAAAAGTACGCAAGAAAGCGCCCTAATTGTGGCATCGCTGTCAGGATTATTTCTCCCGTTCCGCCCAATATTAGCCCAGCAACGGAGTATGAAAGAATGCGACCCATATTATAGATCCAAACTCCAGGACTAGTAAGTTTTCCACGATTGCCCAAGTATGAGCATACCAATGGAGCACACATGAAAGCACAGTGCAGCGAGCTGAGAAAACTAAATGAGAAAATCGAAATAAACTCAATCAAGTCTAGAGGATTAAGTTCAGAAAGCATATGGGTGAGATGATTATGAGCGGAATGGTCCACGAGCAGCCTCCTATGACGCTAGAGAAACTATGCAAACACTGTGATAACCCGATTCCCACAAACTTTTCAAAACAATTCTGCTGTCATGGTTGCGAAACCGCTTTTCATATGATCAAGGGACTTCACTTGGAGCGCTACTATGAGTTCAACAATCGTCGTAATGCTCCCCCCAGAATCAGAGAGGATTTTGATAGCGAGATTTATGATGACATCGAATTTCAGAAGGAGTTTTGTCAATCTAGTACCCTCCCATATCGTACCTGTCACCTCTTTCTCAACAATTTAGATTGTTATGCCTGCTCGTGGGTTTGTGAGAAAGCGGTCAAAAAACTCGACAGCGATGCAAAAATTTTTATTAATTTATCGTCAGGGTCTGCCACAATCATATACAACCCTGAGCGCACAAAACTAAGTAAGATAATAAAATTACTCTTTGACTTAGGGTACCCAGCCTCGCCTAACCGCGACCACGATAATAATAATCGAACCGATATTCTGCGGGTTGGTGTAGCATTCTTCTGTTTTATGAATATCATGCTGCTGGCTACAGCGGACTACATTGGCGATGATTTAACAGGCAATTTTTTTCACTTATTTCGTTACATTGGCATGGGTCTCGCTATAATTTGCTTACTTTATGCCGGTGTACCTTTTTACAGTAATACAGTGCGTGCGCTTCTTAATAAACAACTTCATCTTGACCTTCCTATTTCCATAGCACTCCTGTCCTCCTTTGGATATTCTACATACCATGTTTTTAGAGGTGTTGGTCCCATATACTTTGACTCACTATCCGCAATCATATTCTTGTTGCTTGTGGGGCGTTTTATTCAGAAAAAAGCTATCCACAGAATTGAAAGATCTTATTTAGCGGAACGATCTACTGAATCGACACACATCAGACGCCTCAGTCCTTTGGGAAAAGATGAAGCAGTGATACCATTAAAGAAAATAAAAAAGAGAGATCACCTAAAACTTCTTCCAGGCGATATAGTTCCTGTACAATGTAAAATAATTTCAGGGAAGGGCGAATATAACCTTGAATTCATGACCGGAGAATCCGAATGGCACCAATGCCATTCACAACTATCCATTCCTTCCGGTGCTCTTGTTGGAAAATCCC
>JBNKNM010000076.1:0-23194 GCA_050293845.1 Pseudobacteriovorax sp.
TGCTAGTGGTCTGGTCAACTAGTCTCCCTTGCGAGTCACCTCACAAGCCCCCTCCTTTAGGTGGGGGTAATTGACAGACATCTAGAAAATAATTTAGATCCTGAACTTGGGAGCCTCGCCATGAAGTATCGCTGTTCTCGAAATCAATTGAAAGTGATTAATTGTAAAATTTACTATTTCTGAATTCTAGGGATTTCTAACCGCTTTTGGGTCTGGTGGTTTTCTTTACTCGGATACGTATTTCTTAACTATCTCTAGTGGAGCACCTTCGCAAGAAATCAGGCAATAACTCGGTGACCACAAATGACCACCCCATAGCTTGCCATTGATCTAAAAATCGCCTTTGTTAAACTCGTCATTCTCAGGAGTTGCGAAGTTTGATGAAGATGAGATTAACAATAAGGTTCACATAAGCAAAGAAATTTACTCACCTACCAACTGATATTTTTCGTCTTGCCTATTAAGATTCCTCCCTTAGTTCCGATGAAAATGAGACTGACCATAAAAATATGGAAATAGAGTGATGGTGTTAGCACCCTACATCGCAATTATAGTTTTATTCGTTGCCAGCCTTAGCTGTACAAAAAAAGCGAACAATGATCGCGTCCTACTTCCCGCTACAGCTGAACTGGATAATCTTGCGATTTTCGATAGTACCCAGCCGACTCCCCAAAAGCTATCGGAACTGGGAATCTTCGCCGAGCTAAGCCCCCTGACAGCCAATGATGGCCTATTACCTTATATCATCAACCAAGGATACTGGTCTGATGGTGCAGAAAAACGCCGCTGGATATACCTGAAACCAAATGCTCAAGTTAATTTGAATGAGGCAAAGTTTTTAAACCTGCCCAATGAATCTATAGTAATCAAACACTTCGATTTACCCACAGCAGCGGGCCCCCAACCCCTAGAAACTCGTATATTAATAAAAAACGATGATTCTTGGAGGTCGCTTAGCTACCAGTGGAACAGCGGAAAAACTGATGCGGAGCTTATCGATGATGTCGTTGAAGAAAATTTTACCTGGGCGTCACCAGAAGGGGGTATCAAGGAAATCAAGTGGTATTTCCCAGCTGGCGAGTGTTACTACTGCCACAACGAAGTTAGCGACCAAGTCGCAGGCTTAAGCTTAGCACAGCTAGATTTAGCGATCGACTACGGTAACGGTGCCATCAATCAAATAGAGGCTTGGCAAGCACTGGGCTGGCTGTCACCTGATTTAACTGCCACCCGCACGACACCCAAAAATATTGACGAGACTGTGAGCCTTCGTACCCGGGCGCGTAGCTATCTAGACATCAATTGTGCTATTTGTCATCGTCCCGGTGGATTTGAAGATACGATTGATCTCCGATTTAACACAGATTTAAGTCCACTTTTGACACAAGCAATAAAATTCGGTGATTTGGGTATCGATGATGCCAAAATTCTAAGTACCAACCCAGCAAAATCTTTACTTTACCAACGTATGCTGGTTACTGATGAAAATCATATGCCTTATATATCAAGCCGAGTCGTCGATGAGGCTGGTTCTGCACTAATAGAGGAATGGCTAAAATCTGGTGATTTTTAGCTTTGCGGGGAGTACACCCTCCGGGCATGAAAGTTTCATTAAAACGAGGAAAGTATTTTAAATAATTGGCATGGCAAGCCATGTTGTAAGCAATGAGTTCTCTGACCGGAAAACTTTGACGAGCATACTGAATCGCTGATGCAAGAATCTTCTTCAACTACTACTGATTGTTCTCTACTTGTAGGGGCGAGATAGTGCTAACTAAGGCATGGTTAAGGCTTCAAGCCTAGAATGGCCTGAAGCGGAGAGATAGTAACGAAGATCACATATCCGCAACTTTGATCTACTTGCTGTTGCGGCGGTAGATTGTGAAGCTTATAACTTACAAGACCTTTGAACAAACTACTATAATCTTGTAAAAGCAAACTGTTGATTGTCCTCTCCCTGGTAGGTCCATTGGAGAACATTCGCACCGTTGGTCGTGTGTCTATCCTCAACATGTAAACTCTTGCCACTATTCCGATTTATAATACTATAGAAGCCATTGCCTAAATCATTAATTTGCCACCGCTGATTAGCTCCGCCCCAGTATGACCATATCTGAACATTCGCGCCATCTTCAGTTGATTGTTGGTTAACATCGAGCCCATAGTCTGTGGCGGATAAGGGGGATATGCGATAGTAACCGCTTCCTACATTGGTAACAACAAATTGCTGGTTATCACCTCCCCAATAGTCATACTGCATCAAGTTGTTGTTACTGGAATCTATATCTAGGGATTTTCCGCTGTGACGGACGGTAATTTTATAAGTAGCTCCTGACACTATTCCTGATGATTCCCCTGAATCAGGAGTAAAATTATAGTCTAGAGTATAAATATTCGTCGAATTAGCCTGAGGTGCGTAAACGGTCAGGGTACCTTCTTGGTGCAACCTGCTTATATCTATCAAAGGATCGGAAAAGAACCTGCCAGAATCTTGCGTATTGATAAGAGTCCAGTCATTCCAGCTTTTCTCAGCTGAAGCAGACATAATTCTGATATTTGGAAGTATAGCATACAGATCATTATTGGGAGATACAGCTAGCTTCCCTCTAAAATTTTTTATCACCCCTAGACCTAAAGAATTTCGCGACCAGATGCCATCCGTATTTCGCCAGTAATGAAAAAACTCACTCTTTCGTCTAGCACTGACAAAATTAGTGTCATCAGATTGAGTGTCGGACATGTGTGAGAGCAAAACATGCACTCTTCCCATATGGTCGACAGTCATATGCTCCTGATTTATTAGCCCTCTATTCTGTGGAATCGACCATACCCTAATTCCTTCAGTTGATCGCCGAACAGGGGAAGAGCCGGTTACCGCTACTCTAAAACCAGCGTTATTTTTCCAGGTTCTTCCGTCGTCATCACTATAGATATAATAAAGATTAAAGTTTGTAGCAGCATTAGGCGAGCTACGATAACTCCAGGTCATGTGTAGTCTATTCCCCCTGTACTCAAGGCCATGGGGATAGGCATTGATGCCATCAGATATACCGTTAATATATGTTCCAATTTCGGTCCACCTACCGTAACCAGTGTATTCGAACAGTCTCTGATCTCCGTTTCCACTCGCGCCATAGCGGTATTCAAATAGCATGTTGCCGTTTGGGGTCGTAATAAACCTTGGGTATGTAACCTCGGTGAGAAAAGTGTTACCCAATCGATCGCTAACATGATTAAAGCTTGATTTTGCCCATGGTACAACATCGGGGTTTGTGACAAGCTCAGAGACGGATCTGATATAGTGGAGGTCGTCACCATGATGATCAAAAGCAACATGCAATGTACCATCGCTGGGACTAACACCCAGCGAAATAGTATTATGAGCATCATTGGCCGAATTGGTATAGTCGCTTATTTCGATTTTCTGCCACTGGCCATCTGGTAGTCGCCTTCTGGCCAGGATTACTCTGCGCTCGATATTCCAGAAGCAGGTATATTGATAGCCATTGTAAGTAAGTATTCCATCTTGCTGAAAAGACTCTCCATTAAGATAACCCCCATAAGAGACAACAGGTAAGCCAGAATAAGTCATTTGAACATCTGCGACTTTCGATATACCCGGTGCTGCTGTCAAATGGGGAACTGCTATAGAAACAAACGTTGACAGCCATACAAGTAACAAAAACTTACAGCCTTTCATCAAGCCCTCCCGGAAAAATCAAATCGTTGATACCTGGCAATGTAGCGAGCTATAGCTAGATTTGTCAATCAGCTAAGTTGAGACTATATGCCATAGTTATGGATGCCAGCAAAAACCGCAGTCAACTTTGGGATCATTTTAGTGTCCAGATCGGCTATGCCAAGAACTTTTTCCTCTGCGAATACTTTCTCACCGTTCAAAGCGAGCAATTTTCTGCAGAGGTTTTAATTTGATTCCTTTGAGTTTTTCCTGAGCTTCGAAAATATAGCTATTGCTGGAATCCCAGTTTTTAGCTGCGACAGGGGTGACAATGAGATGTTTTCGAGTGATGCTCAATAGTTTGCATATCGATGTGTCGCGTGAGCTTATTTTTAGGTACATAGAAAAAGTCGACGTCTTTAGCAAACTTGCTGAAATCTTCGTAACGTCCCAGGTTGTTTTGGGGGCGGAAAATCAGTCTGTCCAGCATATCCCTGATATCTTTAAGGCACTGTTCAGGGTTTTTTCCCGGAGGAGCTATAAGAGGGCAAAGTTCTTGTGCTAGTAAGGAACTGAACTGTGTTGCGGTAGCAAAGTTTGGTTCATCCAGGAACTCCTCAATTGGCTTAAGTGCAGCCATGGTTAGCTGATCGAAAGCATCTTTCCCAAGATGGGGAGCTTCTGCAATAACAATGGCCGCTATTTTTGCAGAAGCAATCAACAGAAATTCCTGCCACTGCTTAGAAAATGCTTTATAGAGAGACTCTTCGGTATCAAGGTGCGGTAACTGAGTATGCTGACCACTATAGTAGATCGCATGGCGGATATCTAAGTCATCATGGATTTCGGGAGCATGATCGTGTATCCATTCACCTGTATACGGGTCTAGTGAATACTGATCCAAGAATAAAGGGCCGAAATATGCAATGGCGTTTAATGCTTTAAGGGTGTAGGAAAATTCTTCTTCAGATAGGGTGTAATGAATACCGATGCGGGTCCACCCTGGCTTAAAACCATTGAGAACGTTAAGAATGAGTTCTACATATCGGTCAGATAAATCCTTTTCAATTCCTAGTAATTCATGGCCGAAAGGTCCGGCACAAGCGCAACCTGATCTTGCTTGGATACCAAAGAGGTCATTCAGCAGGGCTGCTACCAGGGTATGATGCAGCATCTTATCACCATGTTTTATCAAAAACGAAAAAATGGGGACCCGTAGATGGGGATCGGCGTTTCCCAAGAGAGACAGCATGGGGTGCTGTTCCATGAAGGCAATAAAACGTTTGGTGTAAGTTTGATCGATATTCCTTATGGTATCGAAGCCAATCCATTCCTTGATTTGAAAGGATAGGGCAGCTTGCCAAACCTGCCTAATGGCTGGAGTCCCAGGATACTCACGCTCTTCAATTTTTTCATGAAAATGGTATTCCCAAGGAGTTACTGCGGTCACAGTACCACCACCGCCAAAAGAGGGATGAACTGAAGGGTCATAGATGCGGTTCTTGCCTACTAGTAAGCCTAAGTTGACGCCACCAATATTTTTGTGTGTTGATAGAAAAATGCCATCGATTCCGATTTCATCGATGTTAATCTTTGTATAAGGGCCAGATGCGGCATAATCTACGAAAAAATAAGCCTCATGCTGTTTGAGAATTTTGCCTATAGCCTTCAGGTCTGTTTCCATGCCCGTTACATTAGAGGCTGCCGAAAAAGAGCCTATTTTAATATGATTGGAATATTTCTTGAGCTGCTTCTCTAAATCAACTAAGTCGAGATGGTTTGTCATGGGGCCGGTCTTTATTGCTTTGATGCGAACAAAGGAACATAACGCCGCATCCTGCCAGGTGACATCGTTGGAGTGGTGTTCACTAGGTCCGACAAAAACGACATACTTTTCCCCTAGAAGGTTTTTAAGGTCGATATTAAGAGTTTCGCTAACGTTTTTTTGTCCTTTAGGGGAAAAGTAGAGCCCCAAAATCTTCTGAATTCGTTCGATAGCACCTGTGGCTCCATAACCACAGGGAATTACAAAGCTATCTTTGCCAGCTCCAACATGATTTCTAATTATGTCAATAGCTTGATGGAATCTTCGGGTCGAACTTTTGCCAGTAGCTGATGTTTCTGTATGGGTGTTGGCATAGGTTCGCAAAAAATCTTTGATATAGCTTTCAATAAACTCCAAACCTTGGGCAGAGGCTGTATAATCTAAGTGCAATAACGTTTTGTAGGGCAATCCTTTCAAGTTACCAGGGCTGCCTGTGAAAAAATTGGGGGAGGGGATGAGAGATAAACGTCCTAATTTATTTTGACGTAGAAAACTGAGCTTGCGCTCAGGGCTCCAATAACGCATGAGGTCTGGGCTCTCAGGCTTTTTGTAGGTGATCGTTGCCTGGCCATCGAGCCACTGAGAAATTTGCGGAAGAATCTCATGATTTGCCTGTGTTTCTAAAAACTTAGTCGTCATATACTCACCCTAATTCAACCTGTAAAACTACGATGCGGAAGTATGCCTCAATTTTAGAGGTATGGATAGGGGGTCTTAGCTACAGAGGACTTTGATACAGCCTATCCCTTGCAGGTTGTACCCAGACGTGAAAATGGCCCCGTTCAGTGTGGTTTCGGCAAAAAATCGTCTTAATTAATGGGGCTAACTGCAGTTATTTTGCCTCACACCTTGATCAGGTGCATTTTTTGCATCCATTTATCTAAAGTACCCCATCTGAATTTTCAAACTTGGCTGTAACTGGAAGATTGTCAAACTTAGGTAAATAAAGACATAGTGGACTAACAGTATAAGAAGGAAAGGGGTAACCTAATAGTAGGAGGGATGCATATGGAAAGCCAATATTGTCACAAAGAAGAACGCTTGAACACTTTAACCCATGGCTTGGGTTTCTTGTTAAGTATCGTCGGTTTTGTACTACTGATTGACCGTGGCTTCGATTTTTCAAATAAGGCTTATCTTTGGAGTGTGGTGATCTTTGGGATCTCCTTGATGTTTGTCTACGGTAGCTCCACTATTTATCATGGGGTCAAGAATCAAAATGCTAAGCGAGTTTGCAAAATTATCGACCATGTGGCTATTTATTTCCTAATTGCAGGTACTTACACTCCATTTACGGTGGTAACCCTGGGAGATAAGTGGGGGGTGGTTATGCTTGTCGCTATCTGGACATTAGCTGTACTGGGCTCGATTTTTAAGATATTCTTCACTGGTCGTTTCAATGTTATTTCAACTTTGCTTTATATTGGTATGGGTTGGTTAGCGTTGTTTATCATCAAACCTATTATCGCATCACTTCCCTGGGACGGATTCTTACTGCTTTCATGGGGTGGAATTATCTATACCTTGGGTACAGCATTTTACCTTTTGGATAGAATGCCATACAACCATGCGATCTGGCACTCTTTTGTCATTGGTGGAAGCCTCTTGCATTTTCTTTCTATTTTTTATTATGTCGTACCAGCGGTGAGCTAGTACTCTTTTGGTGTGAGCCACTGTCGGAAGAGAGCCTGAACTTGCGTCCGTCCCATATTACGTAGCTTAATCTTGTTGTTTTCCGGGATACTCTGGATATCTTTGTAAACGTCTACAGCGCGACTGATATCTGCTTCGTTGATGATATGGATCATGGGAACAGGAGAACGGTTGGTATAGTTTTCGATAGCATCAGGCTTAGCATCAGCAAAAACGTAATCGGGATGGAAACTAGCAACTTGAAAGCGGCCCCGGTATGGCGAGGCTTCAATGAGGCTTTCGATCTGATAATATACCTGAAGAAATGCATCAAAACTTGCTAACTCAGGTAACATTACAAGACTAGTGGTTTCTTTTCCCAGCTTTTGGTCGAGATATCCAATTTCATCAATAACGCGTCTGCTAATAACCTCAAATTCTTTGTGGTTCTCCCAAACAAATTTAATTTTATCACTGCGAAGCACTGGCTCTGCAAAAGGGCAGAGCCTCAGGCCGATTACGGCCTCTTGTAACCATTGTATGACAGCCTGTTGCAAGTCTTTCATCATTATACCAGAACGAGGTTAAAGGTATTAGTTTTGTCTTTTGAAGCTTTCGCGTTTTTCAACATATTTGATTTGGAGATTGAGTTGAGTGATCTTTGACTGCAAGTGCCTCCATTGGGGGTCGTTTTTAAATCTTTTCGGATCAATTTTGTGTTCTTTCAGTTTTTGCTCGTATTTTTCCAGTTTTTTATGAGCCAGCTGTTGTTGGTACTCGACAACAGCACGTTTTTTTGCCATACTCCCTCCAAGTAACGCGGATTAAATGTAGGATGATTCTAACTTTGATAGCCAGAAAGTCATCTGTTTTTTGCATCATGCCAGCTAGTTTTTTTAGCCATTGGCAAGATATACAAATCTAGCTATTAGTAGGACAGCTAACACATAGACGATCCAGATAACTTCCTTAGCCCTTTGGAGAGGGTAAAAATCACCAGATGGGAATAATGTCCGCTGATATGCCATTGGCAAAAGGTTAAGAGCATCGTGATGGGGTTGGTGAGCTTTTTTCCTTCCCTATTAATCGACCCGCTTATAAGCTGATTGCTTAAACATAGAAATGCAAGAACCTAGAGATACTGATCGATAAGAGAGTCATAGTTTTTCCAGAAAATGTCAGCAAGGAACACCATTTGGTATGAACCTAGAGGACGTCTTGCTATTAGGTGTCAAAGGATTATGTCTTGACTTTAAAATTGACCATACATAGGCTGTAAAAACCTTTGTAGGTATAGTCATTTCACCGGTGGCGAAGAAAGTTGAACAAAATGATCGCGAAATCTCGGTTTTTTAGGTCCGAGTCGTTCACTCCTTTGGTATAAAGGCCAGTTCCAATATTAAGGGGAGGCGGGAATGATAAAAAAAAGAAATGCAACAAGTTCAAATAGCAAACCCATAAGTATTCCTAAAGTTGTACCACAGCCACTTGATAGGAAAAATTTTTCGCCCTTTGGCGAGGTCATTACTTGGAAAGGAAATGAAGTAGGTCTCACGATTAACCGTGGATTTGGTGAGCGGATTCACAGTTTAGCTCAAGTTGATATCGGTGATGGAGGGGGAGAGGCTATCATCAGTATCATTAAAGCTAAATGTATGCCACAGCCTCTTGCCATTACTATGATGGAGCGCCATCCTTTGGGATCTCAAGCCTTTATCCCACTGAGTCCTGATCCCTTCTTGGTAGTGGTCGCACCGCAGGGGAAATTTGACCCCCAGGCTATTAAGGTTTTTATGACTAATGGCTATCAAGGGGTCAACTACAGACGCGGGGTTTGGCATCATTTCTGTCTGCCCTTTACCAATGATATGGACTTCCTTATCGTCGATCGGGAAGGAGATGGTCACAATTGTGACGAAATCGAATTGCAAGCTCCCTATCGGTTGATTATTGATATTTAACAGCTAGAAGTGTGACTTATGAGCAATAAACTACAAACGCAAATTGAAAAGATATTTCAAAAGTATAAAGTTCCCGGACTTTCTATAGCTACAATCAAGGGCCAACCTTGCCACTGCCAAGCAACATTACAATGGGGAAATCATAGAAAAGGGGGTTCTGCTGTTGAAGCAGCCACGCGTTTTCAAATGGCTTCCCTTAGCAAAACCGTAGCGACAGCTTTTGCCATAGAGCTTTTTGCTAGCTTGGGAATTAGCATGGAAGAAAGCGTCAACGATCTCCTAAAAAAATATGGCAGCCAATACCTATTAAAAGCAGCACCGGGCTCTAACCCCGCATGGGCTGATTCAGTCAAAATTAATCAACTTATGAATCATACAGCCTTGGGAATGCACTATGTTGCAGGGCACCCTTTGGGAAACTGTCCTTCCAGCTTAGCCCTACTTGAGGGAGCGGCTGGTAGCGCAGCTATTTTAGTAGCGAAAGAACCTGGGAAAATATTTTCCTATTCGGGAGGAGGGTTCATTCTTCTCCAGTATATCCTGGAACTCATCACCCAGGAAAATACCGAGAGTATGATGAGGTCTTTCCTTGATGGGGTTGGCTTAAAGAATTTTCATTTCGAACCTCAACGCGATGGTATTTATGCCTGGGGTTATCGTGACAATGGCGATGCTATTGAAAATGGACGGCTTACCTTCCCTGCATTGGCCGCAGGAGGGGAAGGAAGTCCCGAAACCTTTGCTCAGTTCCTATGTCATCTGGTGAACGCCTACCATAATGTCTCTGGTTCAGGAGCATTGAGTCATAATACGGCCGTACAAATGCTATACCCTGGGAGGGACCGGGGGAGTCTCGCGTTTATGGGGGCTTATATGGGTCTGGGGGTCTTTATCGCCGAGGCTGGAGATAATCGGATAGCATTGCATCAAGCAGCGAATGACGGTTTTCGCGGTTTATACGCTATATGCTTTGAGGGAGTAAACTGTGGAGATGGCTTTGTCATTACCAGTAATAGTGATCATCAAGCTATGCTGCTTAATTGTGAGGTAGCGAGATTTTTACTTCAAGATTGGCAGGGAATTACTTTGGGAGATATGAATCTCCATTTAGATGGCGATAAGCAGGAAGAAATTGTAAATTTGGGAATAAAGGCCGCACTAACAGATTTTTTTGAACCTCGCTTGCCCGAGCGTCCTAAATCGAAGGGGCCAAAAAGCGATCTTTCACGCTTTAACAAGGTTATGGGGGCAAAGATCTTATATTGCAGTGGTCAGCAGTTTGCAAGGGCGGAAAACTTGTTTAGTCCTTATGATCCTGTTTTCGATCCCTTAGAATTTGGGGTGTCTGGAAAAATTATGGATAGTTGGGAAAGTCAGCGGCATAATACGGAAACAGAGGAGTTCGTTATCTTCGAACTTTCCCATCCGGTTTCATGTGATTTGGTACAAATATCAACAAAATTTCACGATGGAAATCATTGTGAAGCAGCTTCCCTAGATGCTTGGGATTATGACCAAAATATTTGGATATCCTTGCTGTCAACCCATAAATTGTTTGGCCATAGTGAACACTGGTTTAAGCTAGTACCAACAGCACAGAAATCATGGTCTCGATTTAAGCTATCAGGTTATCCAGACGGGGGAATATCTCGTATAGGTCTTTATCGTAAACAGGAACTTGCATCAGAAATGTTGCAAGTTTCTAATTGGGGTAGCGATTACCCCCTTGTTACGAGATACCAGGAACCCATTCCCAAAGCACCGGCAAAGCATATTAAAGTACTTACAATAGATGAGGAGCAGATCTTAAAATTTTGGCAACAGCATCATGAAACCATAAATGTAGCCTCCGCATTAAGCGGTGCAAAAATATCGGCTTGCAGCGATCAACATTATGGCCCTGCCCATCATATACTATCTCCCGAAAGTCCCCAGGGTATGTTCGATGGTCTAGAAACCAAAAGAAGTCGCGGGGAGCATCACGAATTTGTGACGGTGCTTTTGAATAGACCTTGCGATATTGTCGAACTTGAATTTGATTTTTCTTATTTTATTTTTAACAATCCTTTATATTTGGATGTTTGTGGAGAAGTAGCGGGGGAGTGGCAAACTCTGGTTCCGCAAACTAATGTTAAAGCCTGGCGCGGTAACTTGCTGCGGCTACCTTGTAAGGTCTATGGAGTTAAGCTGTTGCGAATCAAACTCTACCCGGATGGCGGCCTTAATCGCTTTCGGGCCTATGGCCAGGCTTCCGTAGGTTAAATAAATTATTGTCATATCAAGTTTAGCTTTGGGCTAATTTTTTCAATCTTAACCTTGTTATTTTAAGCTGCTCTTGAGCTGCCGTTTCAAGTTCTTGTGAGCGAGGGTTTGGGAGGCGAGCTTTTAAGGCTTTTAGCATTTCTGAAGCAGATTTCTCTGTAGCACAGATGATGAAGATAAAGCCAAATTTGTTCTTGTACTCTCGATTTAAAGCTGCCAATTGATTTAAGGTTGATAAATCAGCATAGCGGACTTGAGACTGTTCTTCACTGGCAAATGGGGCTGTTGCGGAAAATTTTTGTTGTAGATCACTGACATTGCCTATTTCGGGGTGTTCTGCGAAGGCTTCCAACCAATCACTTTCAGCAAGCTGACCCGCCGCTTGTTCCATAGCCTCAAATAAATCCTCATCTGTTGCAAAAGGGAACCTTTTTGCCATCGCATCGACCCATCTATGACTGGAGCAGCAGTGATATAGGGTTTCTTTCAAGGTATGGGGGGGGAGATTTTCTAGTACTGCGCAGATATCCTTCATAAGCTTGCCTTTTTTGTTATCAAGTTCTACAGAACCTCTCTTTTACGGTGATTCTTTTCCACTCTCATGTTGTCTTATTGTATGGTACCATGCGGCAATAACATCACGTTCCTCCTGGGTCATCTTTGTGATATTGCCAAGGGGCATGGCCTTATTCTGACAAGTTTGAATAAAGATCTGTACCGCATAGCGATTAATATCAGCGTAACTTTCAAAACTGATGCCCTTTGGGGGCGATGGGATGAGTTCTGGCTGCTTGGCATGGCATCCATAGCAGCGCTTATGAATGATTTCTGTTATGGCAGAATTACTAACGACTGAACCTGGTAAGGAAGTCATGGAACCTGTAGTGATTTCACGAGGTCGCACTAGGATCATGACGAGCACTATCGCTATGAGAGCTAATACAATGAGTTCCCAGCGATTTATACTGCGGTGACGCATAATAAAATACTGTCGTATAAGGACTCCAGCTGCCATCATGAAAAGGAGAGCCAACCAATTATATTCATGTAAGGATAAAAAGCTAAAATGATTCGATATCATGCAAAACAGCACAGGTAGAGTGAAGTAGGTGTTATGAACACTGCGTTGTTTGCCGCGCTGACCATATCTAGGGTTGGGAGCGTCTCCTGCTTTCATAGCCGCCAATACTTTTCTTTGACCCGGAATAATCCAAACCAATACATTAGCGCTCATGATGGTTGCCATACTTGCGCCCGTAATTAAGAAAGCAGCTCTCCCGGGAAATAGGTGGCAAGAGACGATTGAGAGGATAATAATATAGATGATAATAGATAGGTTTAAAATACGGCTCCGGTCAATAAATAGCCGGCATATCATATCGTAGATGACCCATGAAAATACGAGCAAGGAAAGGGCTATCACCACAGCCTGTGTCACAGTCATGGGGAACAGGGTGGGATCTATCAAAAAAGCTTTGGCATTAAGCAGATAAACCAGTAAAAAAAGCCCGAATCCGGACATCCAGGTTCCATAGGATTCCCAATAAAACCAGTGGAGGTTTTTCGGAAGGGTTTTAGGAGCTAGTAAATATTTATGGGAGTTATAGAATCCGCCACCGTGAACGGCCCAAAGCTCCCCATGGACCCCCCTATCTATAAGATTCTGGGTATGGGGTTTTTCAAGATGATTATCAAGCCAAACGAAGTAAAATGAGGCTCCAATCCAAGCGATAGCAGTTATTATATGAGCCCATCGAGTGATCAGATAAAGCCAGTCAAGTATATATGATTCCACTTGTATACTATCCCCTTTAGCTACCGCGATAAGTAGAATAAGACCATGGCGATACTAATAATGGGATATGATAGTTTTCATCAGGACGGGTAACACAAAAACGAATAGTAACAATATCTAAAAAGGGAGGTTGCGACTGTGGAATTGGTTGACGAGCAAAGTAAGAGCTGACATCAAAACAAAGTTCGTAGATACCAGACTGCAATAATCCATTTTTTAGTAGAGCCTGGTCAGTTCTGCCATTGTCATTAGTGACAAACTTGCCCAAAACCTCTCGACTTTGATCCTTCAGGATACGCACCAATTGTACTGATAAGCCATCAGCGGGTTTTCCTGATGCGGTATCGAGGACGTGAGTTGTCAATTGACTCATCGTCTATCTCCCTATAGCAGGTAAATCCGCGCCGCTGCCTTCACAACCTTTCGTTGCTCGGTACGCCTCGCACTACGCATCCCGGCGCTTGAAATGTGCGTTTTGCTAAAAAGCTAAACGGCAATTTTGTGTTTGTCAATTTAAAATGTTTTGAGAGGTAACAAAAATGAAGTGTTTTTATATGAAAATCTCGATATTTACAGAAATACTCCGCAAGAAAAAGCTTGAAGAGAACTTGAATTTGATTTAGCCTTGGCTCGCTTTTACAGTTTTACCTAACCTTAGGATTCTCTAAAGCTATAACCGGGTAGGGATTTCGATAAGGCCGAAATCAAAACTGTGATGGTCTTTGCCCCAAAGGTTTGCTTAACTCCTACTCACATATAGAATAAAATATGCGGGAATAACTGTTTTCAGTGGTATCCCAGTTTCGGGAAGTCTTGTTCACGGAGGATAGATCGTGAGAGATTATGTTCTTATATATATTAATGGAAAGCGCTACACCATTATTGGTGACAAAGCTTTTCAATCACTAGCATATTATCTTAGAAATGAAGCGAGTTTAACAGGTACTAAGATTGTTTGTGCAGAGGGTGATTGCGGATCTTGTACTGTTTTAAGGGCTTTTGAGCTCGATAAAACTGATCGATTATACTATGAAACTATTAACTCTTGTATTGCTCCAATCTATAGTCTTGATGGAGCGAGCATCGTGACTGTAGAGGGGGTGTCTCAAGATCAAAAGCTTTCTCCCATTCAAAGGGCCATGGTGGAACACCATGGCTCACAATGTGGTTTCTGTACTCCGGGCTTTGTGTGCAGTCTTACAGCCTTGTTTGAGCACAAGGATCATCCTTCAGAAAAATCTATAAAAAACTACTGTACAGGAAACCTTTGCCGCTGTACCGGCTATAGATCCATTATTGACGCTGCAAAAAGTGTTGACCCTTCCCAAGTTATAAGATTGAAAGATCGTTATCATAGTCACGAACTATGGGAAGATATCAAGAAGCACAAAAAGATACCGATGCAGATCAGCTATGATGGGGTGACTTTTTATGGTCCGAAGTCTCTTCATCAGGCCTTAGAGTTAAAGAAAAAGCACGCTGATGCTATTCTATTTGCAGGGGGGACTGACTTAGGTGTGCAGATCAATAAACGCCGAGCCCATTTTCGGGACATCATCTGTTTAAACGGTGTGGAAGAGTTGCAGAAAATTGAAGAAGATAAGCAGGCTATTTTTATGGGTGCTGGTGTTCGTTTTACTGATTTTGAAAAAATAATTGCGAGGAGTATTCCTGAGCTTTGTCGTTTTATAAGGGTTTTCGCTTCAGGCCAAATTAAAAATGCAGCGACGCTTATCGGAAATATTGCCAACGCATCTCCCATTGGTGACTCGATGCCTGCCTTGCTGGTCTTAGATAGTACATTAGAGATTCAATCCTTGAAAGGGCAACGCAAGCTGAGTTTGAAAGATTTATATAATGGGTACAAAACCTTGAATTTAGACACCGATGAAATTATTACTGGGGTGCATATTAATAAGCCAAAGAAGAGCTCAGTGTTTAAGCTGTATAAAGTTGCCAAACGTAAGGATCTGGATATTTCAACTGTTAGTTCAGCTCTTTACATAGAGCTCGATAGAAAAGTCATTACTAAGGTGCGCTTAGCATATGGTGGAGTCGCCGCTTACCCCTTGCGGATCTCTCAGATTGAAAATCATTTAGTGGGAAAATCTTTTACGCAAAAAAGTTTTAACCAGGCGGCACAGATGGTAGGTCAGGTGATGCAGCCACTATCAGATCATCGGGGTAGTGCACGTTATCGATTAGATCTAGCTGCAAACTTAATCCGTAGGTCTTTCTTTGAATCGAAGATGGAGGGCTAATTTTGTGAAAATCTCTGCACCCCATGACTCTGCTAAGACTCATGTCACCGGGCTTTCACAGTTTATAGAAGATTACCCTCCCATTCGAGGGGAGCTTTACATCGGTATCGCTACCAGCCCCGTAGCGCGAGGGCAATTGCAAGATATTGATTTTAGTGAAGCTGCAAAAATGGATGGTGTCCATAGTTTTTATAAGGCTTCCGACTTTCAGCATAACTGCTGGGGAGCTAATGTAAAGGATCAACCAATTCTAGCTTCAGAGCAAATCTCCTATGTTGGTGAACCTATCGCTTTAGTTGCTGCCGTTAACCAACAAGTCGCTGATAGGGCAGCTGAAAAAATTAAGCTAATGATAGAGAAACAAGATGCCATACTGACTATTAAGGAAGCCCGCAGGCAGGGTTCATTTTTTCAAGAGCCAGTTATCTATCAATGTGGGAATTTCAAGGAAGTTCTGGAGCAGGCTCCCCATGTTCTGGAGGGAGCCTTTTATTGCAAGGGACAGGATCATTTTTATCTTGAATCTCAAAGTGTTATAACCTTTCCCGATGAGAATGACGAGCTGTTAGTCCATTCCTCAACGCAACATCCGTCTGAAGTTCAGCATGTGGTCGCCCATAGTTTGGGGCTGTCTCTGAATCAAGTGGTGTGTCAAGTAAAACGTATGGGGGGAGCGTTCGGGGGGAAAGAATCGCAGGCTAGTCACTATGCTGCTCTGTGCGCCTTGGTGAGTCATAAAACCAAGAAAATAGCCCGTCTGCACCTGTCCAAGGACGATGACATGATCGCCACTGGTAAGCGCCATCCTTTCCTTAGTGAGTATAGGGTAGGTTTTGATAAAGAAGGGAGTATTCAGTTTCTGGATGTGAAATTATTCAGCAATGGTGGAGCCTTCTTAGATCTTTCTGCTCCCGTGTTGCAACGGGCTATGCTCCATATAGATAACGCTTACTTTCTCCCTCATGCGCGTATTGCTGGGCGTGTATGCCGCACAAATCTACCTCCGAACACTGCATTTCGTGGTTTTGGAGGTCCTCAAGGTGTTGGGGTGATCGAAAATATTATGGAAGAAATAGCCACTTTTTTAAATGTGGACCCCTTACTAATTAGAGAAAGAAATCTTTATGGTACCCAAGGCAGAAACCGAACTCATTATGGACAGATTGTCGAAAATAATACTCTACCACAGCTGTTTTCACAGCTCGCTGCTCAATGTCAGTATTATCAAAGACAAGAGGACATCCGGGTTTTCAATTGCAAAAACAGGGGTTGTGTAAGGGGGTTGGCGTTAACACCTGTTAAGTTTGGAATTTCCTTCACCTTAAAGCATCTCAATCAGGCTAATGCTCTCGTTAATGTTCATATGGATGGAACAGTACAGGTTTCCACTGGCGCGACTGAAATGGGGCAGGGGGTGAACATAAAGATAGCACAGATAGTTGCCGATGTATTTGGCATCGATGTCAATCAAGTCAGAATCATGGCGACTTCGACTGAAAAAAATCACAATACATCGGCGACAGCCGCATCGAGTGGCTCGGATCTCAATGGTTCAGCGGCCAGGGAAGCGGCAAGTCTCATTAAGAGACGGCTTGCGAAATATGCTTCCTACTATTTATCCTGTACTAAGCAGCAAAAGCCTGATCCTATCAGTTCGGGTAGGGAATTTGGTGACGATAGTTATGAAAGTTTTCCGGAAGTTTGTTTTCATCAGGGGCAGGTTTTTTTGAAACATAAACCTAAAGAAAAATTGAGTTTTCCAAAACTTATTAAACTTGCCTACACTAATCGTATTTCTTTAGGGGCGTATGGCCACTATAAAACTAAGAATATTCATTTTGACCGCAGCAAAGGCCAAGGATCACCTTTTTTGTACTTTACCAATGGTGTGGGGGCTAGCGAGGTGGAAATCAATGAGTACACAGGGGAGCTAAAAGTTTTACGGGTAGATATCCTTATGGATTTGGGGCGCCCTCTTAATGTCGGAGTAGACTACGGGCAAATTGCAGGGGGATTTATTCAAGGCATGGGTTGGGTGACCTGTGAGGATTTGCACATCAGCAAGGATGGTAAGTACCTGACGCATTCCCCTACAACCTACAAAATTCCAAATATTCAGGATATACCGCGATGTTTTAATATTGACTTAATCGAGAACAAAGGTAATTCAAAAAATATTCATGGTAGCAAAGCTGTAGGTGAGCCCCCATTTCTCTTAGCCTTATCGATTTGGGCCGCAGCAAAAAAAGCTGTAAAGTTTCGCAACCCGCAGCGAACTAGCACTATGACGCTTCCCGCAACAAGTGAAGAAATTTTGCGTTTGTTAACTGATAGGGATGAGAATTATGAACCAGAAAGGCTTTTATAGTGGCATCTCTAAGCTCATGGAACAGCATCAATCCTTTGTTATGGTAACCATGGCTGATGTTTTACTGAGTGCACCCCAGGAACTTGGAGCAAAGATACTAGTGACCCAGGAAGGTCTATATGCCGGAACTATTGGGGGAGGAAAGCTGGAAGCTGCAGCAATATCATATTCTCAGAAAATGCTGCAGGTAAATCAGCCCAGAAGTTGTGAGTTAGTCAGGTGGAATCTTAAAAAGGATATTGGTATGACCTGTGGTGGCGAGGTTACTTTACTCTTCGAACCCCATCTCAGTCGAAGCTGGAATATCGTGATTTTTGGTGCCGGTCATGTTGCGCAAGCTTTGATTCCTTTGTTGTTAACAATAGACTGTCGGATAACTTGTCTCGAAACGAGGCCAGAGTGGTTGGGAAAGTTGCCTGACCATGATCGCCTGGAAAAAAAACTATTGCCGGTAATGCAGGAGTATGTATCACAGATTGCTGACAACAGTTTTATCATTTCTTTGACTCAAGGTCATAGTTATGACCTACCAATATTGACAGAAGTTCTGTCCTCAAGGGAATTCCCTTATGTAGGCGTTATTGGTAGTAACTCAAAGTCAATCGTCTTGCGACGAAATCTAAAGGAACATGGGGTCGATGATGCTAAGATTGCTAGCCTGCACTGCCCCATTGGTTTGGATCTTGGCTCGCGTGACCCAAGTGAGATTGCTGTAAGTATTACAGCTCAGCTCTTGCAGCAGCGGCAATTCATATCAACAAGTATATGAGCTAATTCTCTTTAGGACATCCTAACTACAGGATGCTTTCGACTTCAGTCGAGAGAGGATGTCACTCTTCTCACTATGTCCGTTATTAATGGCTTATTCTACGAGCTGAGCCTATTCGCTAACCCTTAGAAAATCTGAAATATACGATGCCGATGTCAGAAAACTTTGGATCTGGGAGTCAGAGTCTCGCTGATGGCGTGTCCTAGAGCGTTGATCACAGTGGTAGGAATCTCATGGCCGCCTGGAAATGACTCGAATGCGACCTCTCCGCATAGTTGTTCCAGACAAGTTTTCAATGCTATGGCTGCTTCAAAGGGAAGGATAGGGTCATGGGTGCCATGGCTCTGGAATACTTTCATATGACTCGAGGACTCTGTTCGATTGAATAGTTGATGTCCCACCATTGTCCCCGAAAGCTGTAAAAGCAAAGGTATAGCTAGATCATGACTTAAAACAGTATGGCTGGCAACCATAGCACCTTGGCTGAACCCTCCCATGATTGTTTTTGAAAGATCAAAATTACCACCCATCAGAAATTCGTATAATTTTTCCGCAGATTGGGTGAGTCCAGTAGGGATTTTATCAGCAAAATAGCGGGCTTCACCGCGAGCTAGAGCAGTTTCTAGAGCTGCCATATCGATAGGGAACCAAGCTCTACCAGTCATCATGGGAGCTATTTTAGTTTCAAGGGGAGCATTGGGAAAAAACCAGTTAACTGGCTGAGTTGTCGGAATGACTTGGTGCAATCCTGCTAGATCTTGAAAGTCAGCTCCATAACCATGTAGTAGAATTACATTATATTCTGCATTCTGGCGGAAACAGAGTGTATCTAAGTTGGCTATTCTTTCAAATTTCACAGCTATACTCCTAGAAAGGATCGATAATTCGGGGCTGATAGTTCCCCATAGGGCATTTTTTGCGCTCCAAAATTATCCTATTTCCTCGCAGTCTACAAGATTAACTTAGTGGAAGCACTTATGACTTAATAGTTCTATGATTTTGTGAGCTGTCCTAACCACGTGTAACAAAGAAAGTTTCTGATAGTTTTGAAAGAATCATAAACATCCCTTAATTAGCTACAGTTTGTTTTGTAGTTCAACCGATGAATATAATAATTGAAGGGGAGGGAGCCAAACGATGAGTGTTGTGCAGCAAATCGATCAGCAGCTTTTAAGCGACTTATATGAAGAGTTGCATCATTATGAGCTTGGCTTTGTTAAGCATGCCACCTATCAAATGTTTCATCTTTTTGGTTCTCCATTGCATAGTTTTTGGGAAAATGAAAACCAAGCTTTTGGAGTGTACCTAGTCTATTACAAATTATCCCGGAAATATAGCAAGTCAATCTTTATAAAATCCATACAGAGTGGCAAAGTTCCCCAAGAACGTATTTTCACCGAAGATGAGAAAAAATTAGTTTTAAATCAGAATCACTTGCGGCATCAGGCCAAGCGTGTGCATGAATATTTAAGCTCTTTAGCTGATGAGTTCGATTATGAAATATGGTTGATCGAAGTGGGATTACAGGTACCCTTCCAAAGGTAGTGTAGCTATTTACTATTATGGTAATTTTTTATGAAGTCTGACGGTAAAGCAGGTATGGGAATGGTTTCGATCAAGAATTAAGCTACCTTGATGGTCATTAATAAAGCTCTTAGCTAAGCTTAGACCAATTCCAGTTCCTTTACCAATAGCTTTAGTTGTAAAGAAGGGTTCTAGAATCTTGTTAGCAATGAAGTCAGGAATTCCAGTTCCTGAGTCAATGAAGCGTATTTCATACTGATCTCCATGGTCATTTACTTCAATGCGAACCCATCTATTTTCGCAATCAAGTTCAGCTAGGGCATCGTGAGCATTGTTTAGTAAATTAATAAAAGCTTGAACCAACTGTGTGTGATCGCATTCGATCATTCCGTCAAGATTAAAATCTGTCAGTTCTACTTTGATACCACGGGATTTAAACTTCTCGTGACATATATCAAAGCAATCGTCGAAGATTGTTTTTAATAGGATATTTTGAAATCCTCGATTGTCGTGACTATGGGCTGAGGATAGCATTGATTGGATGATTCGCGAAATGCGCTTACTGGTATTTAGAATCTTCGTTGTTATTTTGCAGAGTTTATCCAGATCTATAGGGTTGCGGCTGATGATTTCCATTAATCGATTTGCATTTCCGTAAATAATGGTTAAAGGATTATTAATTTCGTGAGCAATACCACCAGCCATTTCTCCTAATGCTGCCATTTTTAAAGCCTGAATGCGCATAGATCTTTCGTGATCCAGGCTTTTCGTACGTTCGTTGAGTAGGCTTTCGAGATTTTCAAGGTAGTACTTTGCTTCATGAGTATAACTCCATTTTTCCGTAAGACTAGCAGCCATTTGCTTAATTTCAACGGGATCGTAAGGTTTCTTTAGGATAAGTAAGCGCTTAGTATCACCTAGATATTCTGTAATCTCAGCGAGAGAGCGCCCCGGGTACGACGTGCAAAGGACTACTTCCATTAAGGGGGAGACTTCCCATATTTTTTTGATTGTTTCCAAACCATCAATACCAGGAGGCATGCGCATGTCGACAAAAGCAAGAGCGAAAGGGGTACCTGTTGCTTCGGCTAATTGTACTAAGTCAATAGCTTCCAGTCCTTGGTAAGCCGATGCAAGTTCATATTGAGTTTCATTAGTTTTGCTTAAGGTAGCTATCCCGATCTTTTTTGCCTCATGAGAGTTAGGGTTTGGATGGCTATAGCTAGCAGGTTGGAGAAAGCGTTTAAAATCATCGTGAATCGAAATATTGACATCTACAATCAGTATTTTGCGATTTTTAGGATTCACTAGGTTTTCCCCTTGTTACAGTTCGTCCATACATCCGCTACACTGGTACTTTTAACTATGTCTGGCCTGAACAACATTTTGTTCGACCATGGAAATAGCGGCTTAAGTTGCAGCTAAGAAAAAATAATAGTTCTAACCCTCAGAGTTACCAAAAGTGGTTAAATCTATCAATTGTAGGTTGGAAATATCGCGGTATTTTAAATGAAGGTAATAGTGAACGGTAGTTCTCTAAGGAGGTTAGCATGGGGTGGTTTGCTTTTATTAGCGATTTTTTTACATCACAGTCCAATAATTTAGATCTATCTCTTACTGATAACGAGGTTGTTGACTCTCAAATTGACAGGGACGAAATTGACCGTATTATCTTTTCTTAGATCCCATACCAGCTAGCGCTTTCGAGCGCTAGCTGAGCTTTCTTATTTGTACCCAGGTTTTGCAGATGTTGTTGTTTACATTGCAATATCCGCGAAAATTAGTACCTGCTGGGATACCAGGTAAATCTTTGACTAGGGTGATTGTCAAGTAGTCGGGGTAATAAGACAAATCAACCTTGGCGTAATCGAAGCCAAAAAATTTTTTGACTTGTGGATACAAAGCTTTATAGAGTGACTCTTTCAGCGAAAATATGAGAGTTAATGAAAGGGGGGCGGGCAGTCTTATGTTGCGCTGGGTCCACTCATGGGGCAAACAGATTTGCTTGATAAGGGCATCACTTGCTTCTGACATCAGAGCCTCAACATCAAGACCAATGTGAAGATCTTTCTGACTCGGTACAACCATAGCTGCAGCAAGCCCTGATGAATGAGTAATGGAACCGGTCACTCCATTAGGCCATATCGGCTGCCTGTCTTCGCTGCTGCGTAGCATATCTGTTGTTTTTATTGTAAATCCGAGTTTTTTAATGGCTTCGAGAGCACATAACCTACCAGCCAGGAATTCTATTTTGCGTTTTGCAATAGCTTGTGAAAGCCTTTCTGGAACACGAAGTCCGTAAGCTGCAAAGTAAGTAAAGGGGGATGGTAGGGCTCCATACGAAAATTGCGCTTCGACAATGGGTCCTAGCTTTCTAAAAGATAGTTCTTCTGGCATATGGATATTCTTTTAGTGGTTGCAAAATCATTAAGGTATCGAGTCTAAAGCCAAATGGCTACAACAATAATTCCCGTATCTAAAACCTAGATCTAGGCAGCGGAAGAGGTGAGAGCGCCGATCATTTTGAAGTTGTAAGTGGTTGGATTCGTAGAAATGTTTTGCAGCAGTATACGACTAGGGACGTATACTGCTGTTTTTAAAGCTTAACTTTTAGCTACTATATTCATAAAGTATACTGATACTGGTACCGACAGGAAAATTTGCATTAATGATAAAGTAGGTTCCTACTCTTTCATATTCGGTAGTTTCTACACCGTCAACTTTCACTGTCCAGCGACCTTGCTCAGGGTTTGCTACTTTGGCGTCAAACTCACGTCTAATACCAATATATTTATATTTTATCTCAAACTCAGTTAAGTCCTGAACAACACAGCTACTAACTATTTTACCTTCCACCAGTTCAAACCCATTACCCAGCATACAGTCTACATTGTTCGAAATTAACTCTATGCTATTTTCTATCGGTACATCTGGAAGAGTAAATTCTTTAACTTCCGTATCATCAACTTCATACTTTAATGTTAAGGTGCGGTTTTCAGCATGATCAGTCGCTTCAATAGTAAAAATATTCTCAACTTTGACAAAGTTTATGGGGGTGTTGTTAAAAAACAGTTTGAAGTCACGAGGATTTTGTCCCCCTAAGGGAAGGGTATAGCTG
>JBNKNM010000077.1:0-23122 GCA_050293845.1 Pseudobacteriovorax sp.
ACTTTAAACAATGTAATCTGAACTAAGCCAAACAAGAGGTAGCAATACAAGTAATTATAGTAAAGCATAATCATGACTCATTAATAAATAATATTTTATTAATTAACATAAATAAACCGTTACGTTAATTAACTTGTCAGTGTATTTAAATGAGTCTTAAATAATAATAAGGGGCAAGGGAGTGTCAACAAAATTCAAAGTTGAGAAACTTTTACCGGAAGATTAGCAACTATATAAGGATATTAGAGTGGAAGCTGTTGCTACACAGCCAGAACACTTCGCTCCATCTTCCGATGAGTCTCTCCTTTAAAACAACTCTGAAAAAGTATTCATCTCTAGATGTCTAAATCTTGCTTTTGTAGATCTCGACGGCAAACTAGTGGGACACTAGCCTCGATCAAATCAATGCTAATGTCGTCCGGGACTCTCTCATGGCCAAAAAACCCTTGGGTACGGCTGCCCAAAAAGCAGTCGATCATTGCCCTAAGGATGATGCTAAGTCTCCCTTGATCGCTAGCTTTGTGGCGGCAAACTAACGCTTTGGCGCCACAAAGCTGCTAATGCGATGTTTCGGATTCTGGCTATCACAAGCAGTATTGCTATAGATGAAATAAACTACCTCAAAATGATTCTCTAGCTACTATTTTTACGAAAAAATATCTTAATTTATTGATATTATTATTGAAATAAACTTCCGCAAATTAGCTAATTTGATTTTAACTTATTCCGATAAGGTGTATAATGATGAGGAGGTAGCAATGACTTCGGAGAAAAAGGATATGGGCGCAACGGAAAAAAAAATCCGTGAGGATATTAGTAAGATCCTGATCTCCTTGACCCATTTTGAGGAGTCTAAAGCCAACCCGATCGATCGCTATCTCATTGACGCCATTAAAGATATTAGCCAGGGCCTAAACGAAGGCGAAAAGCAGAAGCTAGAAAAAGCTAACTACATGCGCCAGGCAAAGCAGAGAAAGGCTTTTTTAGAGGCTTCCCTAACGGTGAAAGAGCTAGTATCCATGACAGGCCTGAGTGATCGGGGTGTCAGGAATATGATCAGGCCGCTTCTAAAAATTGAACATAACAATACCTATTACGTTCCCCAATTTCAGTTCCAATTTGATAAAACCAGCTATGTATCGCAAGAACTTAAACAGTGTCTAGAAAGCTTCCCTCCCGAAATCTCCCCCATAGGAAAATTTAACTATTTAACTAAAGATAACAGTAGATTAAACTCAATACCACTGGAAGCCCTCAAGAAAGGGCATTTAGATGAAGTACTAGCTGATATCAGGGGAATTATTACTTGACGCTTAGAAAAAGGCTGCGCTGTCCTGAAACTTGGAAGCCAAATCCAGATTTAATAGTCTATGCAAACATTCCTGAGCAAACTGAGCTCATAAGAATGCATTCAAAATACACCTACGATCGATTTGGATTCTCGTTTAATCCCACCGGCCCCCGAGGTCGCTGGGATCATCATGGTGCAACAGATTCTGCCTGCGTTCTGTATACGGCCTGCGATCTGGCAACAGCTTTTCTAGAAATATCCATGGATACAGAAGAGTTCACCACTGATTATTGGTATATTTTATATCTTGAGACCTCGAAAAAAATTAAATTATTGGATCTTCGGGCATCGGGATGCCTTGCTATAAGTTCCAACCGTGACTTGGTTGCACCTTCCTGCCCACGAGAAATTTCTCAGGAGTGGTCACGTAAGCTCCATACTCACCTGGATTTTCAGGGGATAATCTGGGAATCCGCAGCATCGGGCTCTGATTGTGTATTTTTAAATGAAAAGGCTCAAGATAGTCTTAATCTTATCAAACACCACAAAGCCTCTTTAAAAAAATACAGGCAAGGTTTTTTGAGGCTTGGGTTTGATTTCAATATAGCCATTTACTGATTATTTCAGATATTAAATGAAAGCAGATATCACGCGAATTAAGGCATACTGCTTACCTTCAGCGAGCAAACCATTGTAACTAATTGGATACAGTTGCCTATTGTCGTATCGCCTCCATAATCAGTCAAAAGTTTTTTAAATACAGTTATTTAGGCAACTTAATTTGATAGTTTCTTTTTTTCAGATCATCCCTTGTCCAGCATTATCGCTAAATGATCCTTAGCTGATTGGAGTTGTATATTTCAATAAAAATCAGCCAGATATTGTCAAATTTCCAGTGGGCCAACCAGATGGGACACTGTCTCGTAATGCGCAAGAAGTGCAGATGTAAATGGTAAATCTCTTTTGCTTCGAAAGACTAAGCATATTGTGGGTTTGTTTGGCGTGGCAATTGGACGGATTGTAATAATTATTGGTTGCAAACTTTAACCTGTAGCATGTCAAGTTTAGATGTTTGTTGCAAATTTAGGCCCCTTAATCACGGATATGGCCAAGCTGATTCAAAGACTAAATTTCTGAATTCAAAGGTCCTTGTCTTTGCTTGATAATTCAATTAGCTTATAGAAACTCAGAATAAGGAAGACTTATGAAGCTCAAACGACTTGGCAAAAAGGTGCTAGCTAAATTCATCAAAACGAAGTCTGTAACCTTTGATAACCTGACTCTCAAAGGAGCTTTTGAGGACTATGGAGTTCTCAAGGCTATAGGTAACGAAGCACACGAGCAGTTTTTTAAAGCTTTATTTCTCAAAGAATTACAAGGCTCGGGTGATGTCGTGGATATAGGCGCCCATTTAGGCAAATACTCGTTGTTAGCGGGCTCTCATTTAGAAGAGGGTTATAAAGTCTATTCATTCGAGCCACATCCAAGGACATTCACCTATCTTCGACAAAACGTTGTGGAGAATGGGCTTCAGCAAAAAGTTCAGACATTTAACTTAGCGATTAGCGACCAAGACGGCTCTGCAAGTTTAAATGCGGATCTACTTCAATCTGACTTTACCAGTCTTGCAGCAGTCCGCGACCCCAATGAAGTAAATCAGGTCGCTGTAAAAACACGAAAATTAATTTCTGTGGTTCCAGATTGTTTGCCTCGTGTTTTGAAAATTGATGTAGAAGGCGCCGAATGTCTTGTGCTGGATGGTATAAACGATACTATTCAACGTGCCCGTAGAAGTGGGTTAGAGATAGTGCTTTTTATTGAGGCTAACAGCGATGCCTTAGGAGCTTTTTCTTCAAGCCCAGCTAAATTAGCGGCAAAAATCAAAGAATTAGGTTTTAAGTCGATTAAAAAAATTGATGAAGATCAAAAAGCTCTAGTTGACATTCAATTAGAGAATTCACAACTTTGTGAAAACTGGCTTTGCAGCTAGTCTTCTGGTTATTATGGCATTCTCTGTGCCTTTGAAAACCAAATCCCGTAAACGGTTAAGTTTTCTATCGTTGAAATGAAACATTTCAACCCACGGGCGCGATTAATCGAAAGTTCAGAAGCTGCTGATGTTACATCGGCATTTCAGGATGCTAAGGAGCAACATATCTACAATCGAAAGATGGGCACATTAGCAATAATGACTTTAGGTATTATTGCCATCGTCACGGAAAATTCCTCGACAGCTACCTTAGTTAAGGTTAGAGAAACAAAAGCTGAAAAGTTAGAAGTTATACCAGCCTAGCTAAAAGTAGTAGAACTCATTCCTACTTATAAATGCCTGTGTTGTTCTCTCCTTCGTGGCTTTATGGTAACGAGCGCAAAGATGCGCCGGTTAAAAGGTAACAAATTGAACAATCTACTATTACAAAGGAGCCTTAAATCTTCCTTTGCATCTGTGTCGGTGCCTTGTAACAGAGTCGACTTTAGAAATCTTTGTATAGCTTTCGCGTATTTGTCGACTCTGTTGATACTTTAAAATAATTATTCACAATCCCTCAGTTCGATAAACAATTTAACCTCAGATGATACATCCACTGAAGTAAGTTCAATCTGAGTTGGAGGAAAATTTGCTGGCGCGTTCAGCGGTTCTTGGGTAAATAAAATACTATTCCAAATAAGAGTTTTTTCATTTTGATTGCAAGGAGCAACAACTAGCTCCCTAATTTGATCAAGCATAAAGAATCTAGGATTAAAAAACTGGGGAGCCTGTACCTCCTCAGCCTGTGTCTGCATAATGCTAGCATTGCGGTTTTGATCAAATCCAAAGACATCAGATCTAACATCGCGAGCCCTACCTCCGATCCACGAGTATTCCCTTGTAATTCCAGCTATCCCAGCCTGACTTTCTGTCCCCAGACCACTTGCCACACCTCGATATTCCACACTCGTTAAGGTACCCGTGATACCCTCTGGAAACTTAAAGGTTGTTCTAAAGTCACAGGTACTATAAGAGCTATTTATATCAGTGCTTACAGACTTGTAATTGGAAAAAAGAAATGTTACCGAAGCTCCATTACCGTTGATTTCGACAATTGGTTCGAACTCAGTCCCTTCAGCTTTGCAATCCCCCCCCTCAATATTAGCGCCGACGATCTCTATGGATGGCTCAGAGGATTGAGAAAAGGCAGTTGTTACAATATAAAACGATCCGATAAAAACAAAAGATAGCAATCTAAGCACGGTTTTCTCCTTAAAAAAATATTTTTAACGACAAGGTTTTGCCTTAAACGATGCAGACATTGGTCCTTCACTCGTAACTGCAAGAATACCAGCATTGGCAATACCATAATCGGAATAAGGCTGGGGACCAGCTGTTAGAAACGTACTAACGCGGAGGGTAACTTTTTCAGCCCCACAGGGACTCCAACCACGGGTATCCCCTAGATCATTTGCTACATAGTCAGTAATTTGAAAATAATTATACCTATCCACATTTGAATCGGCATCACTTTCTTGTAAAGATCTATAACCGTTACGGCTAAAAAAATATAGATCGTTTCTTTGATCGCTACGTGCTCCTGCCCAATAGTACTCACGATTAAAATTAACAAAAGACATTCGCCCTTCGGCCAATCCGTAGTAGGTAACTTTATCAAGAGAATAGCTATAGTTAGGATCGACTATGAATGTTGCAGCAACATTGCAGTTGGCAGTTATAATTTGATTACCCTCAAGATTCACTTCGAAGTAGTCCGGCTTGACAACGAGTTGACTCCCAAACGTAATGATTTCGACACTGTCTTTGTTGCAAGTATTTCCGAGAATAGAATAGCTTTCCAACTTAGGTAAAGGTACTGCAAGAGATGCTGTAGTACAAACTAAGGAGGTAAACGCAAACAGCAAAAGATTTCTCCCAATCATCATCTTTGTTCCTTTCGTCTTTTAAAACAAAAAACAATTGCGCTCAGATTACCGAGCGATAGTTATGGATGTATCTTGTACTTAGAACTGAATCAACAAATTTAGTGGGGCATTTGGGGGCGCATTGCAAATGTTTATGGCATAAATGTAACTAAAAAAATTGTTGACGATCCAAATTATTCTTAACGAACCATACGGTACTTGCATGAGATATCGTCTGATTGATCGATACATTTTGCATATTTTTCATAGAGTAGAGCATCTTGATAACGATTCTGACTTCTGTAGAACTTACAAAGTGCCGTGCATAAAGATAAGAGTATTTCTGGAGGTAGAGAAGGGATCATTAAGCCCTTTATGATTTTTTCTACTGAGTGTTTTTCCTTAAAATGTACAACTCGAGACAATATTTCATCAATCGCGGCTTTTTGATCTTCTTTACTTGCATATGTAGTCATATTTCCATAAATA
The DNA here is from genome assembly GCA_050293845.1 of Pseudobacteriovorax sp. Lineage (GTDB taxonomy): Bacteria > Bdellovibrionota_B > Oligoflexia > Oligoflexales > Oligoflexaceae > DT-89. The sequence goes on from JBNKNM010000077.1 coordinate 5,675, forward strand.
AGATCTTCGGGTTCACATTCCAAGGCTTCTACCAATTTTTCAAAGTTTTCTCTGCGAACGCGTTTGATTTCACCGTTCATCCAACGAGAAATGGTCTTACGATCGACGAGTGTTACATGAGCGAGCCAAGTTAGCTTTACATTTTTTTTTACAACTATGGCAAGTAACTGACTACTGTTAATGCGGATACTTTTTGATAGAGGGTCCATCAGAATCTCACCTCAATTATTAAAAACTATGTGATTTAGAAAGCGTTCTCATGATTTAAATCAAGTTACGAAAAAAATATTCCTTTCCATAGAACGCAGCAGCTTAATAATTTGAGCTAAATCTGCATAATTTATTGCAAATAAATTTTCTTAAACCAACTGATAAACTATAGGAGTCATATTAAAGGAGAGTTATGGGATGTTACTGTCATTCGGTAGTACAATTTCACAAATGATATTTTAGGAAATAACCAAATCAGAGATGATAACTAAAGCTAGGAAAATCCCCCTACGTCTAGATACACATCAATAAACAGCTTAGTGGCTCCACACTTTTAGATGGCACCTAGGGTACGCGCTAAGGTAACATTCCGGTCCAGGCTCGAACAAACCTCTGATAGGAGTAACCAGTAGCTTTGATGCTTCTAAAAATGCCCATGTTTTGAGGTTTCATACATTCAATTCCAAAGATAGATACGGTATTGTAACAATTAACAAATGCCATCAACAATGCAAAAAATTTGCAGGACGCTCTGGATCTACTGAAAGAGATATAACGCACCAGATCAAGGCCAGCCAAGCGGGGGGGTGTTCTTGAAAAACTGCTCATCAAGAATGTCAAAATTGCCTGCTTCTGTTTGTTAATTTGCTTTTGGCAAGACGGTATTACAGGTTAATTAAGCTACCCACTCTCCACTTCTTTGAACGCTTGCAAAGGACAAATACTTCTAAGGTTTGGGTACGTGGACGTGAAGCGCTTTTCTTAGGGGATACATGCTTACGTTGCGGCCTTGATGGAGATCGCCGTCAATTTCAATAAATTGCTGTTGGGGTAACTGAAACTTTATGTTGCATCCTTCGAGTGTCCTTATAAAAGATAGGCTACGTAACCCGCTGTGATATAGCTTTAGTATGTTCACTAGAAATTTGAAGATTCCAATGGGTGCAGCTGCTATACTTACGGCAATCTTACCTGAGTCGTGAAAGTTCGGTTCCCCTAGTTTCATGCCACCTCCTCCATAGTAGCCTTTGTTCATCAAGATGGCTAGAAAATCACCGGAAATTGATGTACCATCAACGCTAATTTGGAGATTTTGAGACCGCATCTTGCCGATGACAGCAAGAGTAGGAATAGTATAAGAAAATCTACTAGGGATCCACTTGGGAAGATGTTCCTTCTTCGAAACTATACTTGTAGTAATGCCCAGGCTGATCGTGTTGATGCTATATAAGCTCTGACCATCGATATCTAAGAAAACCATATCAATAGGTTTTTTGTAGCCTTCGCGGATAATCTTTACGGGATCTTCTTTTCCAGCAATAGATTTAAAAAAATCACAGCCAGTACCAGCAGGAACGCAGGCAAGGGATGCCTGAGGAAATAAGTTACGTTCTTGCAAGAAAAATGCGCTAGCTGCTTGACATATGGTCCCATCCCCCCCCACTGCTATAATCTGCTGCGCTCCGTCTTCTAATGCTTTACGCGTCTGAAGACGAACGTCTTGGGGAGTTGGGCAAAGGACCACGTGATCCCGTCCTAAGTCAGGAAATTGCTCTACGAGAAAATTGGTGGTTTTAAGGCTACGGCCATTGCCAGCCAGGGGGTTCGCAATCACATAACGTCTCATGGGGGGTCCTAGCTAATACAGACTGTGTAAGGATTTTTTCTATTCTAACTGGAATTTGTAAATTTGGGTAACCCTATTCCGCTGAAGCTCTGATGGTCTTTTTGATAGGGCGCCCTCACCAATTAGAGCCCCCATCGTGGGGGATGAACTAGTCTTTGGTCTTTCCCCATCGGTGCAGGGCATCTTCAAAGGTGGCAAACATATTGTCCTTGCCCACTAAGTTGATAATACCTGCCCTTGCTAATTTTGCCGTGACACGTTTGTTTGCCCCTGAGATGGCAATAATGACGCCTCGTTTTTGAAGGTTGACTATGGTTTCTTGCAGTGTTTGCAGCCCAGTTATGTCAATAAAAGGTACCCACTTCAGTCTTATTATCAGCTGTTTAGGTACCGTATGGGTAAATACGAGTGCTCTTTCAAAGTTGGTAACGGCTCCAAAAAAGAACGGTCCTTCTACAATAAAAACGAGCACATCATCGGGTAGGTTATGGATGCCCTTATGGGAAAACTCATGGGCCAATTCCTCTTCTGTGATCTGACGGACTTCAACGCTAGAAGCCATTCTACCTAAAAAATGCAGTGTCGCTAGAATCACACCGATATTTACCGCTACCACCAAATCTGCGAATACAGTCAGAAATAAGGTGATCAGCAGAATGACAACATCAGCCCGCGGCGCCTGTCGGATCATTCTCAGAACATGTTTAGCTTCGCCCATATTCCAGGCAACAACAAATAAAATAGCTGCTAGAGTGGCTAAGGGAATGTGGACAGCGAAAGGAGCTAGGACAATTAAAACGACCACCAGAGTCAAGGAGTGAATGATCCCAGATAAGGGGCTGTTCCCTCCGTTTCTGACATTGGTGGCTGTCCGTGCTATAGCTCCGGTGGCAGCAATTCCACCAAAAAGAGGGGTGATGACGTTGGCAAGGCCTTGGCCAATAAGCTCTTGATTAGAATCATGACGGGTCCCCACCATGCCATCTGCAACCACAGCCGATAGTAACGATTCAATAGCGCCTAGCATTGCGATGGTAAACGCAGGGGCGATGAGCTCAACAACCCTTGTCCACCCGATCTCAGGTAAGGAAAAAGAAGGCAGGCCTTGCGGAATACCACCAAAAGCGCTACCAATCGTACGTACCCCAGAGGGCTCAATCAGCAGTTGTACTAGAGTCCCCACTAGAAGTGCCGTCAGGGGGCCGGGAATCCGTTTTAGGCCGGGTGTCTTCGGACCAAATAGGATTAGCGCTAGCGATAGGGTAGCCAGGAGCGTTGTCGGCAGGTGCAGGTGCGGGAACTCCTGTATAAGGTAATAAAACTTGGTATGAAAGTGCCCGGCTGGAATCTCCGGTAGACCAAAGAAATCCTTCCATTGTCCTACCCAGATAATGATGGCAATACCAGCCGTGAACCCTGTGATAACGGGATCAGGGATGAACTTGATCATGGACCCCATTTTAGTTAGGCCGAGAAGAAGCAGCATCAAACCGGCAATGATCGTGGCAATCTGCAGGCCGTCGATACCATACTTTACGGTGATGCCTGAGAGAACAACAATGAAGGCACCAGTAGGGCCTGCAATTTGTATGCGGCTGCCGCCGCAGGTCGAGACAAAAAAACCAGCTATGATTGCTGTGTAAATACCCTGCTCTGGTTTAGCTCCGGATGCTATAGCAAAGGCCATAGCAAGGGGTAGGGCGACCACGCCTACGATAGTGCCGGCGACGATGTTGCTAAGCCAATTTCTGGGGTGAAGTAAACCTGCTTTCTTTGCTTCTAAAAGTGCTATCATACCTATCCTGTCTGATACAGTTCTAGTTAATATTATCTCGATTCGTCAAAAAATCTACTCGACCCTAAAGGACTGAGTAGTTCACCGGGCAGTTAAAACGAAGTGTCAAAATAGGGTTCGTATAAGATCAGATCTAAATTTTACACCTTACCGCCCACTTTCAAAAGAATGGGTTTTCCAAGACCAAGTCGTCCCAGTCTATTCAACTGGGTTTTGGCATCCCCCACTACAATGTAGTCTATATTCTTGGGATTTAGGTAGGTCCCTATAATTTTTTGAACGTCCGAACGCTTTAAATCTAAAAGATTATTTTGGATGAGGAGGAATTCATCCTCATCCATTTCAAAGAGGCTCAGTTCCCGCAATAGATTAAGCCTACTGTCCCCCGCCTCGTATTTAATAGCCTTATTCTTAACCAACATGTTTTTGGTGACGGTAAGATCCTCACCAGAAAAATCCTTAGCATAATTTTTAAGTATTTTTTGAATTTCTTGTAAGGACTCCAGGGTAACATTGCTTCTCACGCTGGTACTTAGCATCCAGGGGCTTTGAAAAGGTGCCTTAGTATGGTAGGATCCTGCGCCGTAGGTATACCCCTTCTGGATTCTCAATACCTGAGCCAGCCGAGCACTCATGCCTCCACCAATCCTTTGATTCGCGAATACAATATTTTCGAAGTCTCTATGATTGCCATCCACTCCTGGTATGCGCCCGATAATCACCGACTGCTTAGAGCCTGGTACATCGATGAAATACACCTGAGCCTTACCGTCGGGTTTAATTAGTGGTAGTTCAAAGTTAACGGCTGTACCTCTGGGGATATCCCGCCATCGACCACTTAGGCTTTTCTGAATTCGATCTATAGTCACTGCACCCACTGCATGGAAGTGAATTCTGGCTCCCACCAAATGCTGGGACCATAGAGAAGTTAAATCCTTTACAGTTAGTGCCTTTACCGTCTCTTTTGAACCTAAACTATCTTGATATAGTGGGTGATTTTTATTGTAGGTAATCTGTCTTGTGGTCTTTCTTGCAATGGCAAGGGGCGATCCATAGCTCTGGACGATGGCAGCAAGCTGCTTCCTTTTGACTTTAGCAAGGGTTTTAGAATCAAACCGAGGTTGAAAAACCATATCTTCAATGACGGCCATTGTCTCTTCAAAATTTTCTGCTAAAGTGTATCCCGAAATTTCAATCTGATGATTATCAACCGAAACATCTATCTTAGCACCCAGCTGTTTTACAATTTTTTCGAAGGTCGCGCTATCTAAGGTCTCACTACCTTCTGACAAGACGGCTACTAACGCTTCAGCCGCACCAGCTTGATTTTTCTTTAATATATATTGCCCCCCGTCCCATGTGATTGAAAAGTTGACTAGGGGCACCTCATCATCTTGAAATAAATAAATTTCAGTACCATTGGTTTCTTTTACTTTTTGAAGCTTTGGTAGGGTAAACGCAAACTTGCCGCTGAGGGGCGGTTCGTTCCTGGGGAAGGAAGAAGGTGATTTCTTATACTTCATCATCGACGGCATATAAACTTTTTCAGCGCCTATGACAATAGGCTCTTCCTTGATCGCTGCACGCACCGATCCTGTCAGTACTAAATCTGGGTTGCTTCTAGGAACAAAGCTTGTTGCAAGATAGGGCTTTCCTTCGATGTATTTAGTAAATACCCTCTTTATGTCAACAGGTGTCACTGCCTCAATATTCTTTAACTGTTGGTTGAAATACAAAGGATCTTGGAAGTATTCGTTGCTAGTTGCTAGCATACGAGCTTTCCCCAGTACAGTAGACATTTGCGCGTACATTTTGGCAATTTCAGCAACTTTGATCGCTTCTAGATCTGAGTTACTAACTATACCAGCGACAAACTGATCTAAAGACGAACGAAAGGAGCTATAAATCTTATCAAGAGGAATCTTATCACTGGCACGCACGGTAAACACAAACTCTCCTGCAATTTCGGAAGAATCATGGGAGGCTGTAATGAAAGCGGCCATTTTTTCTTGTTCGACAATGGTTTTGTAAATGGGAGATTGTTTGCTGCTCAGGATCTCGCCCAGTATATCTAGTGCAGCGCTATCCTTGGATTTACTATCAACGGTGGGAAAGACAATTCTCATCTCTGGCAACTTTGCAAAATTATCCAGATGATATAGCTTCTTCGAATTCTTTAGTTTCACAAGATTTCGTTCAGGAAGGGGTACCTCTGGCCCGCGTTTAATCTCCCCAAACCATTTGTGTACTAGTTTTTTGGTTTTTTCAATTTCAATATCACCAGCAATAACGAAGGTTACATTGTTAGGGACATAGTACTTATGATAAAATTCTTTTACATCCTCAAGGGTTGCATTTTGAAGATCTTCAAGCTCTCCAATTACGGGCCAACTGTAGGGATGACCTTCTGGATATAATGCTTTTGCGATAACAGTTCCAGTATGACCATAAGGTCGATTATCAACGCGCTGACGCTTCTCATTCTTTACGACTTGTTTTTCATTTTCCAACTCATTTTTAGCTACAGTATTTATCATGTAGCCAAGTCGATCAGAATCAATCCAAAGTAGTTTCTCAAAAGCATCTTTTGGAACAACTTCGTAATATATAGTCCCATCGCGCCAGGTCCCCCCATTGCGAATCCCCCCTAGTTCGGGAATATACTTTCGATTGGAACCTCGCGGTACATTCTCAGAATCCTTAAACGACATATGTTCAAAGAAATGAGCGAATCCGGTGCGCCCCTTCTTTTCACGATTAGAGCCAACGTGAACCATCGTCGTCAAGGCTACGATTGGATCAGACGTATCGCGATGTAGTATGACCTCTAGGCCGTTGTCTAAAGAAAACTTATGGATATCTAATTTGATTTCTTTGGTCTTATTAGAGGTAACGGCTCCACGAACCGGCTCATCCATCCATTGAGTACAGGAAGCGCTTTGCAACGAAAGTAAACCAACTGCCATACCCAGGGATAGTTGTTTAAAGTTATAGCTAAACATAGATTCCTCGCTATCGATTTCCATATTTCCGGCCTAAGATACCACGTCTACAACTGATTGTTATTAGTTTCTGAAGCTTCCTGCTACGCCGGGAAGGACTGGTGGACTCTCTACTGATCCTCTTTCCGCGGTTTATTCCCTGTCAATGTAGTGTTGGGACTTATAGCTCTCCAATTTGAGCCACTTTTTCTAGCTTTCTCAGCCATTATTGTATATAGGATTCGAGGGATAAGTCTCCTATTAATTAGGGGGCTAAAGAGACCTATATTCAAGGCTCATAAGAAGTGCCGTAAAAGGTTTCTGGTTCTCACTACTTTTGTAGTATAGAGTAACAAGTCATAACTATTGTTCCGCTCCGAAGTCGGATTAATATGTGGAGTTGATGCAGAGGATGTATATGAGGATTGGCATTAGCGCTTTGTTTGTTGTGTTATTCTTTGGAGCAGGCGAAACAGTCTCCGCCTTGTCTCTAGAATCTGCTTATGAACAAGTCAAAGCTCGTTACTATACGGTGCAAAACGCTCGTCTTGATATTTCAATTGCTAACTATCAGAAAGAGATCGCAAAATCGAGCCTGTGGCCTCAGATCACGGCAAGTGGTAATCTGTATGAGTTAAGAAATTTCAACAGTGATTTTAACAGTTCCACCCGCTCCGCAGGCCTACTTTTGACACAAAGTATATACAAGGGGGGAGCGCTTCAAGAGGCTATTAAGCAACTGGAGCAGGTGGTAGAGTTAAGGAGGGCCAGTGAATCTGTAGCACTACTATCTCTTTATGAAAGCGTAGCGAACCTATATTTTCAAACCCTGACTGCCAGTAGTCTTATCGACAATTATGAAGAACAGTTAAGAGCTCTTAAAAAACGAATTACTATTATTTCCAATAGAACTAAGATAGGTAAAAGTAAAACTACAGACCTTATAGCGGCTAGGGTCCAAGAAGCTCGGGTTGCAGCCCAGATAACTGCAGCTAAAGGTTCTCTAGATGCATATAAAATGCAACTCGCTACTTTTTTGGGAACCTCTATAAGATCCCAAAACCTATTTTATCAAAATAGGAAATATCAAATCCCTCATACCTGGCTGTCAAAATTGGATAGTCACCCTTTAGTTATCTCAAAGCGGCAGCAAATCAAAATTCAAAGTCAAGAACAGGCGCTGCTCGCAAGTTCCTATAAGCCTTCCCTTGACCTAAATCTCGGCTATACTCCATTCCATAATGAGGAAAACTATCGACAAAGCTGGAGTGCCCAACTACAAGCGACCTGGGAGATATATTCTGGCGGCGAGACTAAAGCCTTATCAATGGTTTCAAAGCTAGAGGAATCCAAGCTAACAAACGAATTGAAATATGTAGAACTTACTCTAAAAAATCAATTCATTTCCCGACGTGATCAACTAAGGCTAGGTCAAAAAGAGCAGGGGAAGCTTAAAGAAGCTGTGGCTTTGGCAAAGCGTAGTTACGAAATACATCAAAGGGAATACGATACTGGGTTAGTTTCAGTGTTAGATGTTCTACGGTCTTTGGAGGATTATCTTATTTTAAAACAGGCTCTAAGCGCAAAGACATATGAAAATGGGCTTTTGTTTCATCAACTAAAAAGCCTCGTAGGGGATATTCCATGAGCCTATCTGAAATTTCCATTCGCCGTCCTGTTTTTGCATGGGTATTAATGTTTGGGTTGATATTCTTCGGATTGCTATCCTTCTCTCAAATGGGAATAAATGAAAACCCAGATGTTGACTACCCCAGTGTTAGGATTAGTTATGCCTACGAAGGTGCCACTCCCGCAGTGGTTGAAAAAGATATCATCGAAACAGTTGAGAGCTACTTAGTAAGTATTCAGGGTATTCGCAATATTAGTTCTACCGCTCAGCGAGGGGTTGCCAACATCGAAGTCGAATTCGAGTTGTCACGCAATATTGACTTTGCGCTGCAGGAAATACAAACAGTGCTAGGGCGGGCTCAAAGAGGTTTGCCTGACAGCCTTGATGCACCTGTGGTTACTAAATCCAATGCTGCCGATGAGCCCGTAATGTTTGCATCTCTCTATTCAGATAAATTGAACCAAAGAGAGCTAATGGTTCTTTTTAGGGATCGAGTCCGAGATCGTCTCAGCACTGTGACCGGCGTCGCTGAAATTAGAGCTTTTGGTTACCATAATCCTATTTTACGCGTAGATTTAATTCCAGAGAAGCTCCAATACTTTCAGCTAACAGCACAAGATATCGTTGATTCCATCCGTAGAGAACATCGTGAACTACCAGCGGGAAAGTTTGAATATAAGGCCGATGAATCACTCATAAGAATAATGGGAGAAATTAAAGATCCCGAAGCGTTTAAATATATCATCATTTCGCGCCGTGGGGGTCAGCCAAACTTTGCAACAATCTATTTAAAAGATGTGGCAAATGTATATGAAGGTATTGAGAACCTGCGACGACTTTCTCGCATTAATGGTAAAAATGCAATGGGTATGGCATTGCAAAAACAAAATGGTGAAAATGCCGTCGATGTCGCTGATAATCTCTATGAGCGCATAGCTGAAATTAATAAAGAATTAAGCCCTGATGCCGGAATGATGGTTAATTTCGATCGAACGCAATTTGTGAGAGAAAGCGTAGACGAATTGATGTTTACCCTAGGGCTATCGGCGATCTTAACTTCGATTGTGTGTTGGTTTTTTCTAGGGTCTTGGTCGGCGACAAGTAATATTTTACTGGCTATTCCCACGTCAATTATCGGTACATTTATAATAATACACGCTTTAGGTTTTACGCTAAACACATTCTCTTTATTGGGGCTAGCTTTGGCGATTGGTGTGGTCGTTGATGACGCGATTATTATGCTTGAAAATATTACTCGCTATATGCAAATGGGATATGATCGGGTGCAGGCGGCTTTTAAGGGAGCGAAAGAAATTACATTCGCTATAATTGCTACTAGTCTTGCTTTGATCGCGATATTTATTCCTATCACGTTCATGGAAGGCATTGAAGGGCGCTTCTTTTGGGAATTTGCAGTCACCATTTCCGTAGCTGTAGCACTTTCTTCCCTGGAAGCACTGACGCTGGCTCCTATGCGGTGCTCTCAATTTCTATCCATTCAGAAGAAAAGAAGCTGGTTAGGACGGAACTTCGAGAATTTTTTAGAATGGTTGAAGCGGCGCTACAGTAGCAGCCTTACCACAGCACTGCGTTTTAAAAAACTTGTGATATTAGGGTCGCTATTGTTTGTAGTAGGAGCATTTTACATGGTAAAGCTTCTACCATCAGAATTTGCTCCCGCTCAAGATCGCTCTGTTATTTTTACAATATTTTTGGCCCCAGACGGTCGGTCGATGGATTACACCAGCGAAAAAATATCACAGTTTGAAAAAATAGCATTGGCGCATCCAGCTGTAGAACGAACGTTTGTGGCTATTGGGGGTTTCGGGCAAGGAGGGCAAGGGAACCGTGGCAATGGAGTCCTTATTTTAAAAAAGCCTCATGAACGAGAGTTAGGAATTGCGGCTGTTAGTGAAGAGTTAAGAGCCCAGGCGAAAGCCATAGATGGTCTCAAGGTGATTTTGAGAGATCGCTTTGGGAGTGCTATTGGGGGTCGTAGAGGAAGTCCTGTGGAGTTCACTGTGAACGGCCCGGATACTGAAGAGCAGAAACGGTTTTTTGAATTGATGCAGAAGGAAATGCAAGACACTGGACTTATGGTAGGCGTTCGTTCCAATGACGTCCGTGAATTACCCGAAGTCCGCTTGGTTCCCAATCGAAAAAAGGCCATTGCAAGAGGTGTTGAAATAGCTGAAATCACCAATACCATCAATGCAACATTGGGGGGAATTGTAGTTGCTCAGTATACTGAGGGTAGCCGGCGTTACGATATATTTCTTCAACTCGCAGAAGAGAATCGTCAGTCAACAGCAGATTTAAAGCCAATTTTAGTGCGTAATAATCGAGGTGAACTTATTCCTATTACTGAGGTAGTCGATGTCGAAAACCACATGGGACCAGAAAGTATTTTTAGGGAAGATCGTGTCCGGGGAATTAGAGTTGATAGTTCACTTGCTAAAGGGGCCTCCCAAGGAGAGGCGATTAAAGCTGTCCGCGCCATAGCTGATAAAATTTTACCTGATAAATATTATATTCGTTTTTCTGATACCCCTGATGACAAGATCCTAAGTATTGTATTTATTATGATTTTAGGATTGATAATTGCCTACATGGTTCTAGCAAGTCAGTTTAATTCCTTTATGGACCCCTTTATTGTCTATCTTGCAGTTCCATTTGGTCTTATTGGATCTATAGCTGCATTGATATTGGGCGGACAAACCCTAAATGTCTACAGTGTTATAGGTATGCTCTTAACCATGGGTATTGTCATGAAGAATTCGATTCTATTAGTTGAATTCACAAACCAATTGCGCGATGAAGGTAAGAGTCTTAAGGATGCATTGGGGGAAGCTTGCCCGATTCGCTTGCGACCTATATTGATGACCACTACAGCCACTTTGGCAGCAGCAATGCCGGCAGCATTCGCCTTTGGGCCAGGAAATGAGACTAGGATTCCTATGGCCCTCACAGTATTGGGTGGAGTAAGCCTATCTACGGTCTTTACATTATATGTAGTGCCTTGTGTGTTTCTTGGATTGAATCCTAAAAGGCGGAAACAACTTAAGTTTGAAGAATAAGAGAGTCTGGGTCGAATTGGGAGATTAACTCTCCCAAAGTCCCCGCAGATCCGTGCGAGCAGGTCATTTCCTTGTAACTCTGGGTTGATTTAATAGTATCAAAGCAACTTGTTCTTTAGAGATACTATTCAGCATCGTAATGGTATTCTTTAAAGAATACTCGAAATATTCTAGTCGGTTTTAAGAAGTTTTGCATTTATCTCTTTATGGTTCGCCTTTAAATGACTCAATACTGCGATAACCATCTCGGTTGCTAACTTATCTTTCAAATCCTCATTAAATTTTGATGGTGCCACGCTACATGCCATTTTATAGAACTGTGTTGTCGTAAACATGGCCTCATGGGCAAGGTAACTGAGAATTACATGGGATGCCCAATTTGCGGCTGCATCCCCCAATCCGGGAATTTCGCGATGCAGTGCAGCAATATAGGTAGATTGTCCGGGGAGGCAAATTTCTGAGGTTTCTGTATAAATTCGGGTCAATAGGTCTGTGTGATCCTCGCCAGATAGAAAGATAGTAAAACCATTACGAAACTCGTCAGAATGATCTGCAAAAATCTGCCTTATTCTGAGAGCAAATGTAAGGGCGTCGGTCTTGCCATCATCGGCGGCTTTAACTTTACTGTTGAATAGCATCTTGGCCTGAGCCAGAATTGCTCCGAATAGCCCATCCTTGTTCTTAAAATGGTAATTAACAGCAGACAGATTTACGTCTGCTTGCTTTGCAATATCACGAATAGACACACCATGAAATCCGCTGGTGGCGAAGAGCTCACCAGCTGTTTTCAGAATTTTTTCTTTGGTGTCATCTGCCACACGGACTCTCCTGGAAAAATATGAATTCTAAGATTTTGTCGACTGGCTTTTTATGCTAAGACTAATCGGCGTAGTCTCACTTACGTCCTGTCTATCTAACGAAGGCCTAATCTTAGACATTTTCAATGACTTTGTCATCCTATCCCATAAGGAGATCGTATCTTCAAGGATACCGTAGGCACAGGGAACCCATACTAGAGTCAAAACTGTACCGCTTGTCAATCCCCAAGCCATGGCAAGAGTCATAGGTATCAAAATGGCATCACTGCCACCAATTCCATAAGCTGTTGGAAGAAGGCCGGAAATGGTTGTTAGGGAACTCACTATAACGGCCTTTAGACGGAGTCCTGACGATTTGACCAAGATTTCGTCCATGGATAAATCCGGGCTCTCTTTCTTCATGTCGTCAATGAATGAGATCAAAACGATTCCAGAATTAACGATAATTCCCCCTAATCCTATAACTCCAATAAGGGCTAAGAAACTAATCGGTCGGTCGTGAAGATAAAAAGCTACGGAGAAACCTACCAATCCTAGCGGAATAGTGGTCATAATAATGAGAGGTCTTAAATAAGATCTAAATAGAAAAACAAGGAGCGCAAATATCCCAGCTAAAGAAAGAATAAGGGCATCGAAAAGGCTCTGTAGCGACTCTTTTGTACTCTCCTGCTCACCTCCAAAAACAATGGAAACTTCTTGATAATCTTTTTGGAAAGATGCAAAGGTATCAGCCAGTACCTTATTAGCAGCAATGGCAGTGATTTTAGTCTCGTCAATATCAGCTGTAATGGTTTTAGCTCGTTGAAAGTCAAAGCGATTAATCTGTGGTTTGCCATCCTCTTCACGGAGACTAGCGACATGATCTAGGGGAACCAAAAATCCTCTTGGGTCCATGATTTTAATCTTGCCGAGATCTGAAATTTCTGAACGTGCGTTTGGTGCGAATTCTACCAAAATATCAACTTCTTTGTTTTTAAGGTCAACATTTGATATGCGGCTGCCAGAAACGGCAGTTCTGATTATACTACCTATGCCTTCTAAACTTAAACCCAGCCGACTGGCAACAGCTTCATTGACGTCTATATATACTCTGTCGTCACCGAAGATATCATTGATTTCAATATTTTTTATACCTTCGACGGAAGATAGTCGCTCTATTATTTTTTCACTTACCATGGCTAGTGTTTCAGGGTTGGAAGAACGAATAGTACCGTTCACTGGTTTTCCAACTGGGGGACCATTAGCGAGTGCTTCGAATGATATATCTACTCCTTCTGGAATGGGAATCGTTTCTAAACTTCGAATAAAGACACTATCGTCGATGTTATTCTTGGCGTTTTCATTCACAGAGATACGAATGAAGCCAACATTATCCCCTCTCTTCGCTTGCGGGTCATTGGGTGCGGTTTGAGAGACACCAGCTTGAGTTACTAACGTAACTATGTGTTCGCCCTGATTTTTGAATATTGAAGAAGAGATGGTTTTTAGTTGATCCTGGGTAGAATTAAGAGGGGTTCCCTTTGGTAGCTCGACTCGTGCTATATATACCTCTGTTTGATCCGATGGGAATAGAATAAACTTATTGACTCCAAACATCATGTAGAAAGAACCTGCAATGAGAATACTAAATCCTAAAGCTGCAATGTAGCGATGACTTATAGTCCATCTCATAAAGCTTTCAAAGGGTGTTATTACAAGGCGTTGAAACCAATCGTCATCACTCTTTTCGTTGCTATCCTCTTTGTCGATGCTCCTAACGCCTTTTTCGTTCTTTCGGACAAGTCGCATAGGGAGAAAAAAGAAGCTTTCTGCCAGACTTGCTAAAAGAGCGACAGTGACAACAATCGGGATAAGTTTAATGAATTGTCCCATGATTCCCTTAGTAACGAGCATGGGAAGAAAGGCCGCAATAGTAGTAAAGGCTGTAGCACTGATGGGAAGCCATAATTTACTGATTGAAGTTAAGGCAGCTTCCTTGGATGAATAGCCCTCTTTATGGAGACGTGCATAGTTTTCGCTGATAACTACGCTGTTGTCTACCAGCATACCGAGAGCAATGACAAGAGCCAGTATAGTAATTGCATTTAAATTCATATCGAAAGCTGCCATAAAGCCGAAAGTGGCAAGTACGGCAATTGGTAGTGACAGACTAGCCATAATTCCGATGCGACCAGGGAGAAATATGAGGAGAAATACTATGACTAAAACAAGTCCAGATACTGCGTTAGAGGTCAAAACTTCAAGTCGATTTTTAACCTTGGCTGCTTCGTTGTTATAAACGTTAAATTTGTAGTCTGGGTATGATTTTTGGTAGCTAGAAATAACTTCGTTCAGTCCATCAACTAGTTGAATTGTATCTGAGCCAGATTTTTTCGTTACGGTTAATAATGTAGCTTCTTCCCCATCTACAAGTGCTTTTACTTTAGGTTCAGCTTGCCCATCGACGACAGTCGCAATGTCGCCAAGAGTTACTTTCTTCCCCGAAAAATTGGAACGAATTATTATTTGTTCTAGTTCTTTAACATCTTCGATTTTTCCTTCAAGTCTCAATAGCTTTTGTTTGCTGGCATTCTTTAGGAGACCGCCTGGGATATTGACATTCTTATTTTGTATCTTGGTGATAACTTCATTGATACCTACATGGAATTTATCGAGGCGTTTCGGGTCAAGCTGCACCCGAAACTGACGTTCTTGGTGAGCGGAATACCTAACATTAAGAACTGCTTTGTTATTTTCAAGGGATTCCTTAAGGGATTCTGCGATAAGATCACGCTGGCGATTCTTATTTGAACCAATGATCCCTAGGTTGATGACAGGAAATTCTTCAGATTTTAGCTCTAAGAATTTTGGACGATCTTTTAGGTCTGGGGGAAGTTTCGATACGCGATCAACAGATCGTTGTAAGTCCGACATGGCTTCAGTAACATCTATATTGTCAATGTCGAGGCGGACAAAAATGGTGCTTTCTCCGGCCTGGCTTACAGAACGAACATCTTTAAGGCCAGAGACCGAACGGATCTCTTCTTCGATTGGCTTGGTTATTCGGGTCTCAATCTCTTCCGCAGAAGCCCCATCGTACCTTGTTGTAATCGTTGCAGATGCAAAATCAACAGCAGGGTATGACTCGGAGTTTAGGTTTTTTAAACCATTAACTCCAAACAAAACTACCATGGCTGTTAGAATTAGTGTGAACTTTGAATTATCGAGAAAAAACTTTGCGATGTTCATGTCTACCTTGTCCCTAAGAATTTATGTTACATGGTGTTTCAGTAAAAACTTTTAAATAATCAAAAAGAGTATTGATAACTAATAGATAGGCATCTATTTTATTGAGTTGGCTGTCCTGCAAGGAATCTTGTTCTCGAATCAGTTCGATAAGAGAGATTCGTGCTTGTCGGTACTGTTTTTCGATATCCCGAGAACTGAGCGTTAGCAAGTTGGTAGTCTCTCGTTGGTAAGCAATTGTTTCATATAGTAGATCTATTTGCGACATTATGGTTTTTCTCTGTGCCTTTAAATTTAGAAGCAGTGCGTCTCTTTCAGATTCATAGCGTGCTTGTTCGAGGGCGAGTTCAGAATTTTTCGTTCGCTTGGTATGACCGCCTATGGGGGCTGAAAGTTCTAGGGCAATGGCAAAGCCATTGATTGTACTGTCTTCTATGCGACGGACTGAGTTATTGTAAGAATCTGATCGGCCACTGATTCCATAAGATCCTGTTAGTTTGAGATCAATTTCATCATGTCGACTAATGACGCTTTTACGACTATTGAAGTGGCTATCAAGTGATGAGATTAACTTACTATATTTCGTGTTTGCTAATGGTGATCGATTGCTTTTCTTAATTATTTCTGTGCACTGAAATACATTTTCTACGGCTTGATTCAAGTTTACAGAAGCTAGAGACAGATATTCTTTTTCAGCAAGGCTAGGCAGCAGTGTTTTTATCTGAAGTTCTAATTGAGTTCTTTGGATCTGGAGTGATTTTACGACATTTTTTCGTACTGAAACTTGCGCTTTTAATCGGGATACATCGGATCTCGAAGCTACAGATGCTTTAAATCGCTCTCGTGTCTCTGAAAGTTGCTTTTCAGCATTTTTTAAAAGTTCTTGCGTGAGTTGCTGAGCTTCACGGTTGGCAATCATAGCCCAATATATTTTACGAATATTAAGTTCAAATTCTTTTTGTTGGATTTGGCTTCTAATCTGTGAAGCTTGCAGAGAATATAAATTCGCATTGAAATTATTTTGATCCATACGACCCAAGAAATTCTTCCATAAGTCTATGCTAACGGAAGCTTCTATTCCGGTCGTAGTTAAATTCTCAATCATGCTGTCTGTCGTGCTTCTTTGGTCGACAGCTAGGGCAACGCTACTTGAAATTCCTTTTCTTAAGCTTTTCCGTACACCAACTGAAACAGTTTGAGTCGGTCCAAAAATGGGAAAAGTGGGGGAGTAGGATAGCTCGTTAGTATCTGAGTAGTTTCCGTTAGCAAATGCAGTAGCCCCAAACTTTTCTTCAAAACGATTAAGGTTCAGCTCTTGCTGTCGCGAAGCTGCCTCTAGCTTAGACAGATGGGGAGACTTATCTCTGGCCAGAGCAATAAAATCAGCTTCAGTTAAAGGCTGTGAATAAGCGGGAAGAGCTAACATGCTAATAAAAAAAAGAAGTCTTGTTTTGAATTTTTGTTCCATGGTTACGTCCTGAGTTCAAACGTTCGTTTTATACGTCTGTATGTTAAATTACTTTTCGGAATTAGCAATCGAAAATTTATTCAAACGTTCGTATTAATTGTAAGTCTTGAATTTTAAAGGATTTAAATTTAAAAAAATCAGTGACATTTGACGTTTGGTATCAAAAACGTCAATTTCTACCCAATGCCAACCTTGCTGTAATTGATGGTCGGATGTAGATACCTGCATGACCTACCTCTTTTAAGAAACTAAAGGGGATGTCGAGAGCTGTGAATTTTGTATGGAACTATTGTAACGGCACCTCGTTCAAGGCCATTAGAGAAAGATCCGAATGGTTATCTGGCTACGACCTTCAAAAGCTAACAAAGGGATCTGGAAAAGAGCTTGGTATTAATTTACGACAGTTCAAGAAGTGTGCTCAGAGTATGCACTAAGACGTCGTCAATTTAAGAAGCGAAAACTTCGTTGGAGAGGAAAAAAGTCTCTGGGATGGATTCCTTTTAAAAAAACAGGGATTTCTTTCAAGGAAGGACAAGTAAAATATGCTGGGTTAAAGCTTAGTGTATTTCAGCCAGAACGAATCCCTGTTAAAGGTAGCTACGGGGCTGGGGAGCTAT
>JBNKNM010000078.1:0-23097 GCA_050293845.1 Pseudobacteriovorax sp.
TTTCCTGGTTCACCACCCTAGTGTGAATTATGTGAAGCTGTGTAAGAAGCCAACATGGCTACTCACAAGCTCTCTCTATTTGCAGCGTGAACCTTTCTTATCCATTAGTAATGCAATAAAACCTAGGCTACCACCGTCTACTGATCCTCAGACTATGAACTAGAGGAAAAGGAATGTTGGTTTTGAAATATGGAATAAAAAACATTGATAGACTACTCCAAATTGTCAGCGAAGAGGAAAAGATCATAGCTAATATTTATAATTGCCTTCATGAATACAGATACCGAGTTGTTGTAAATATATAGATATAGTTTCCATACCTAGGAATAATTAACTTTAGCTTCTACATTTTTTCCCTAAGTCACAAAATATTCCAGTATTTGATAAAATAGACAAAGCATGACATTTATGAGCACTTTTGGACTTCAACCAACTAGGAGCTGCTAGGTGGAAAAAACTAAAATAGCTGAAGAATCAGAACTAGATCAAGTTTGGTTCGAATTAGAAAAGAAAATGAAAAAAAATGTACCAGAGAAACTGTATCATTATACAGGCAGTTCTAGTGCGATATCAAATATGCTTACGGAAAAATGTTTATGGTTATCACCTTATGATGATATGAATGACCCCTCTGAGATAAGGCATGGACTGGAAATTGCGATAAATCATATTTCAGAATCAAAATTCGAGCCTAGACTTGAGAATGCTCTTTTGGAGGAAATAACTAAAATTTTCACAGGCATAAAAGATCGTGTCACTTTCTATTTTGCCTGTTTTTCCAATGCAGGAGATACTGACATTTCACAGTGGAGAGAATATGGAAATAAAGGGTTAGGTTACTGTATTGAATTTGATTCTAAAAATGCTTTCATTAAAGAAGAATCTGGACAAAATATAGTTAACCCTAGATCACATCTGCTCGAAGTTATTCCAGTAAAATATAATGATTGGGAAAAAAAAGATCTAATGAAGGACTTTTTTGATTTATGTTCACCATTCTTTAAAAATTATAGTATTGAAAAAATGGAAGTAATAATGGCTTTTCTTAAGCAGCTATGTGCTTGTTTTAAACATAAAGCTTATGAATCGGAACAGGAATGGAGACATATTCAATTATGCTACGATGGTAATTTTATTCACAAATCATCCAGTATTAAATCCTTTTCTTATGGAGATCATTTTCGCGAAAAAACTGTAACACCACTACCCGCACAATGTGAATGGCTAGATTGTATTTCCAAGATAACTTGTGGACCAAAGCAAAACCATGCTCGCTACAAAGCCACAAAGATGGCGGTTCAAGA
The DNA here is from genome assembly GCA_050293845.1 of Pseudobacteriovorax sp. Lineage (GTDB taxonomy): Bacteria > Bdellovibrionota_B > Oligoflexia > Oligoflexales > Oligoflexaceae > DT-89. The sequence continues at coordinate 1,305 of JBNKNM010000078.1, forward strand.
AATTCAAAAGAAAATCGGAACTAGCCATTCTATTACTGTAGAGCACTCTACCGTTCCAATGATTTAAACGCTGCGAAAAATTACTTGATTCTCACAAAAAATGTTCTATCGTGGAATTATAAGGAAGTTATTCCTACAATCCCATAGCTCCATGAGTTTAGAAAATGAATGCACCCAAGATACTATTTATCGGCCCTATGCCCCAGGTAAGAGCGCGATTCAAAAAATTTGGAAAGCCATACTATCCCAAATCTTTTAATCTATATGTCCAAAGCCTGGTTGATAGAATGATCCAAACTTTTGACAACGAAACAATCCCAGAAGAAACGCCTATTAAGGTTGAAGTTTGCTTCTACTTGCGCAAAACCAGAGAAGCTATAAAGCGAAAGCTGGACTATCCCATGACCCACAGATCCGGCGATGTAGACAACTTCCTGAAGGCTTTCCTTGACTGCGGTCAAAAAGCAAGACTCTTTGTCGATGATAGGCAGGTAGTCACATCGATAGCAAGAAAACGCTATCACGCCTTTGGGGCCATCGTCTGCGAGGTCACAGAAGAAACGGATCTATACGAGTTTGATAGCAAGTGGCTTGACCTTGGCAACCCTTTCCAAGTCAGAGAGGTTTTTGAAACTGCCAAAGAGTTAAGAGCTACCAAAAAGAAAGAGCGCAAAAATGTCAGCTAAAGACCTTGACGATATCAACAGGACGATCCTCAAGGCTAAGGTCGCTAACCCTGACCTCACTACGACTGCCATTTCTGAGCTTGTAGGGCTATCTCAGAGCGCCGTTTCTAAGCGCATAAGGTCCAAGGAGTTCCAAGAGGCTTACAAGCCCTATGAGCTGAATGTGGCCCGCTTAAAGGAGATTGCAGAGAAGAAGGCTTGGCGCACTTTAATTAAGAACATGGGCAGTAAGGACGAACGGATTAGGAACAGTGCTGCCAGTTATGTACTTACAGCACTGGGTAAAGATCCTGATAGGCAGACGGTGAGCCAGAATAACCTCTATATCTTCAAGACTTCAATTTCAGGTGATGGGACTATCACTAATGAGAAGATTGAGAAGCCTAAAGGAGAGGTCGTTGATGTAAGAGTAATTGATAGCAATACATGTGAAACAAGGACCGAACAATAATTATATTTTCAATACACTGTTTTCCTCACTGAAATTCAATATCAATTAATTTAGACTCATATACCCAACCTCGCATCATTTCTTAGTTGATTTTTTTTAAAACTTAAATACTATCGAGCAAAAATCATGTCTGTTGAAAATAAAAGGGAAGTTATGAGCTATACAAAATGGATGATAATTAGCTTTCTTATTTACATAGCTTGTCTATTGGGAATTGGTAGCATACATAGTTTCTTTATTTTGGATAAAGTGAGTAAATATGGTTCTGGCACAGGCACATTATTAGCAGGTATAGCTGCAATGCTTACAGTTATTTTTGGGTTTCCTGGTCTATCCAGAGAATGGAAAAAAAACAGAGACGAATCCTCAAAAGTAAGGCAAAATCCACTTTTGATACAAGAAATTGAATGGTTGAAGCGAGGAATAATGTTCATAAATTCCTTGAATTTTATTACTAATCTTTCAATTACCTCTGGATTAGACTTCACTAAACAAAGGGCACAACGCATTAAAGAATGTAAAAAGGAACTAGATCATTTTCTAAACGAGTTTGATTTGATACACCTTTACGTTAAAGAAGACTTAATACCAGACTACGAGAAACTACGAAGTAAATGGATTGATATGCGTGTTGGGTTTGATATGCTTATTACTATGGGTTGGCCTGATCATACAGATCGGCTAGATTACAAGGTGGTCAAAAAACAATGGGAAAATGCCTTTCTAATAGAAAAGGGAGAATTAGAGCAAGCCAAAAATAATTTGATTAATGAAATGAAAAGAATAAGAAACTCTATCAATGGAAAAGTTGACTAAGATTAAGCTAACAAAGTTACAGAAGGTAGTCAGCTCATTTCATCTACAAAATTCGAAAATATAGGTCATCAGCAATAGTACTTTGCTAATGCGGAGATTATAGTTCCCTCAATCGATAGTGATAGATATGATATAGAATATATAGGAGTGGTGCTTCATGTCTGATGAAATTAAGTCAATAGCTGACGCTACGAAAGAAGTATCATCAGTTCTCAAAAAAGGGCTCAATCTTTTTGAGAAGGTCTTACCAGATTGGCTTGCTAAAAAGGATGCCAAAGCGCAATCAATGATTCAAGATGCCGCAAATGAAAGACGGATGAAACAACTTGAGGAAGACAAAAAATACTGTGAAAGAAAATTAGAAATTATTGGAGAAATATCCGCTAGACTTGGTCTTGGGATAGAGCAATCAGAAAATATTTTAGATATATTTCAAATAACTGCATCAAGTACTCATCAGGAAGATATAAAACCACCTACTAGAAAATTCATAGCAGATTTTATTGATTGTTCAAAAAATTCCTACGATGAAGATCTAAAGAAACTATGGGCGAATATTTTGAATCAAGAACTTTCTGAACCAAGTTCTATTTCTAGCAGAACTCTAGAGTTTGTTAAAACTCTTTCGAAGGAAGAAGCGCTTACAATTGAGAAAGCTTTAGCATCTACAATAGGAAATCTTTTTATACCTATGTTCGACAAAAAAGACTCAAATGATATTGCACTAGCAAACATTTTAATTGAGTTAAATCTTGGAAATTCACAGCCAAATGCAATATCTCTCAAACCAGAAGTCTTATTTAAACTTACAAATGACTGGGTCCTCTTAATAGGTAAAAATGCAGGTACATCCTATGCACAAAGTTGTGTGGAACTAAATAAAGTGGGTATTGAGCTAAAAAAGGTGGTCGCTATAGATCCTGTTTTTGAAAAAATAATACAAACCCTAAAACATTTTATTAAAGAATCTACAAAAACAGATGATCCCCATTCTATGTTTCATTTTAGTAGATTAGAACAAGAACAATATGTAAGACTAAAATCATATTATTATAATAATGAACAACCTTCACCAGGGAATCCAACTTCTTCTAACTATGATAGATTTTATCCATTATAACATAAGCAGCTTTTATATTATCGAGACTTCAGTTTTGGGAGATGGGATCATTACCAATGATAAGATTGAGAAGTCTAAGGGTGAGGTAGTTGACATTGAAGCAAACGTCATAAATTTCACTAATTAATGACTGAACTTAATGAAAACATTTGTATGCTGGTTTGTTATTTTGCTAATAAGGTGGCATCCACTGATTTCAATAGTTGAGAATTACTTTATCTCCATTAGCTGTGAATGATCATTCGAAGAGTAAGTTGAGTTGTTTAAGGCGGCTTTCTAGTTCTGTTCCTAGTCTATTAACTAGGCTTTTTTTATCTTCAAAGTAAATTCTGGCGAAATGTGATATGTCAAAAGGAAAATTCGAGACTGACTCCCAGTTTTTTTCTGTACTCTTGATAATCATATGTTCTGTTTTATCGATTTCGTCCAGATAGCTAGTTAACGAGTCTCTCTTTTTACACAACAACAGGACATTTTTTTCATCCATATGTTCGAGAGCAAACCCAACCTCAATAAGAACGCACGAGTTCGAATAGATTTTGCCATTTAGAGAAAATATAGGTGAGATGTCGCCCAAGAAAAATGTTGAGCTTGCAATCCTGGTTTTAATATTGTCTAAGATATTTGAAGAACCATCACCATCTCTAATAGCCTCAACGATCTCTAAGGGCCTTTTCGATATACCATTTAGTCTTTCTATAATATCGCCAATCGATTTAGAAATTACATTTCGAGAATTCGAGTAATCGGACTGCCAAGCATAGAATATAGTCAGCGGTCGAGACTTAGATAATACGCTTGTATCTGCGTCAATGCAAAGTTCTTTAGCAAACGTCTTGACATAAGTCTTCCTCCCCGCATCGGTTTGCTTTAGTAACTTGTTTTCATAATCTATCTTGATCAATCCTTTCGATTCAAGAATTTTACCATGATCCAGTATCGTTTCTAGCTGGTGCTTATGAAAGTAGATTTGAACCTCATTAAAAGTAATCTGAGGGCTTGAGGCAAAAAATCCCCCTTTGAGCTGCGAGTTTGCGATATTCTTTGCTTCAATTATAGAGAGAATTAATTTGCCTATATTCTCAGACTTTTGTTCTGCAAGGGAATAGTGGCGAAGACCTAAGTCTTGTTTTCTTTTCTCAGCATCAATACGTCCTTTGAAGGTGAATCCAAATCTCTTGGATGCACAAGGAACGACTTCAATAGATCCTTTTTTGACCAAATGATCAAGCGCCTTCTCAATTTGCTTTTCTTCGTAACCCATAAACTCCTTTTGTGCAGAAAGAGCATCGAATGAGAAATTGTTGCTCATAGGAAGATCTGGTAGACTATGTGGGCCTAGTTCAATGAGTTCTACTATATGGTCAATCATTCTTACTCCAAGATTGGACCTATCACTTATTTCACTATATTGAAATGAAGAGCTAAAAACATTCAACAAGCCAAAATAACCTATACTTGTTTAAATCTTGTATAAGCAGCGATGGTACGGTAATCAATGATAAAATCGGAAAGCCAAAAAATCTACCGAAAAGTGAAGCTTAAAAAACAAAAAATAACTCTTTTATTTTCGAAAGCTCTATAAGCAAACACAAGAGCGAATTCTTCCAAGCCGAACCGGAAAACCGAACTTGTGACAACGAAGCTGGCAAACAACCAGCAAGCCAGCCAAATTAAAGTGATCAAAAAACCCTCGCAGAAAGAGCTTTAGCGGCTTAATATTTTCAGTGAGTTAAATGCTTGATTGCTAAAGGATTTCACAGACAAAAAACAAGTGTTAAATGATCGCGAAACTGGAAGAAATATCTAGATATAAGTTGTTAATATATTGTCGATATCCGAGAAGCGTGTTTTGATTTAGTGCTGAGATTGCTACTTTTGCCGATTCACCAAACTTTTGTTTAGGCGATTTGACGGTAATAATGCCTGAGCTGAGACGTTAGTTTGACTCTTATTTTGCTCCCCAAAAATCGCATAAAAAACCTATAGCACACACAAACCAAAATATAGGCAAAACTAGAGAAATTCTTAGACGTAAGTTGTTATTATGTTCTCGAAAATCGGGGACAATGTTTAGAAATTTCCGTTAATCCCCCCCTAACACCACTATACCCAACATTTGTTAGGAGTGTGCTAGTACCGTGAGAAATTTTTTAAAATCTATTTTCTGCTGCAATAATAACCCCTAGAATTAGTCTTTAAGCAAGGAGGTCAATCAATGGCAAAGAACAAAAAACTAGTTTATCGTGGCCGATGTGTCGTTTGTGACAAAGCAACGAGAACCAAGTCGAGTCCTTTTTGTGATCCTCACTATAGCCTTACAAAAAAACATGGACACCCATTAATCAAAGTCAAATGGAAGGACAATATCTATGTCCATTCAATTGACGAACTTGCTTTCGAGCTAACCCCAGAACATCGACAAAACATAAACAACTACATTGAGAAGGAAATAACACCCGAAGCAAAGCGGGAGTTAGGACCGGACAATATAAAATATCTTCTTGGAAAAACAGAGTATGCAACCGAAATGCCATCGTTTGAAGATTCTGAGGAAGAAAGAAATTTTGAAATCGACTTTGAAAACATAAAAGCAAAAGCAACAGCTAGCAGGCAGTTAGGAAGTACCCTCTTTTAATCGAGGATAGGGTTTACATTAATTACTTCATAGTAAATATCGATCCCAGATTTATTTAACAAAGATAGATTATGGGCATCATTTAAATGATTTTCTAGTTTAAAGTTTCACCTACCTAGCACGCTCCACCTTGTTTACTAACAGAAAACTCCAGTATCCTAATTAGCCTAAAAGGCTCTATGAAAAAAAGTAAGATTCATTGCTGTTACTTGTTATCTAAGTAAGTAATTTCATGCAAGGATAAATTTAAACTAATAATTTTTCAACTACCTGACGAAAGGCTTCTAAACTTATATTAACCGGCTAACCAAAAATGAGGGAAATCTGTGAGGCTGGTAACCTTTAGTTTTTTAAATATTAGAGTTGAAAAGCATGATAAAAAAAACACCTACGAAGATGTTTTTAACATTTTAGTCGAGAAAAAATTCACTAAGTTAATAAGAGGAAAAAAAACTAGACTCCTTGGTAAACCAATTATCTATCTAAGACGACGGTTTTTTCAAGGATTAGTTTTTAGATATATGGAAATAGACAAAAACAGCCCTTGGTTTAATGAAATCACTGAGGAGGCTATTAGTACAGAAGATATCGAAGGATTAAACATCCCCAATCATGTTAAACCTAACCTTAAAATGTTTCCATTTTTATTTGATCTTCAAAGTCATGTTTTGATTTACGAATCTAAAAACCAACATGGGCAATTAAGTCCCTCTACCCTTGAAATTTTTTTTCAAGAGGCATTGGTTCAACCTATAATAGTTAGCAAGTTCGGTCAGGGCCATTGTAACATCTTGTCTTCTCGAAAAACACTCGATAGAATTTTCGAAATGGATAAAATAAAAAAATTAAAGTTAGTGATAGAGAGGCCTAATGCTTTTGGAGAAGAGTTAAAAGCTTTTATGGAAGATATGCAAGAAACTCAAACTGGCAAGATTGTACTAGAACATCATGCTTCAAAAGGTAGTTCTATTGAAAAGAATGACAAACTACTTATGAAATCTAGAATAGCCCAAAAAAATGGATACGTGAGATCAGAAGGAACACACAAAGGAAAAAAAGAGATTCGTTCTTCAAATAAATACCCCTTAAGTGAAACCAAAAAAATTGACACTAAGCATGCGAATAATGAAATATTCGAAATACTATGGGAAAAATCGATGAAAGAAGAATGGGAAAGTTCTGATTGAAGACTCTACTCAAGATAGTTTGGCTACCATTGCTTTTTTCTATTGCTTTAGCGATATTAATTCACTTCCTTGGTGGCAGTGAACTTTGGATTAAGCAAACAATAGACATACTACCCAATCTAGTTGGGTTTTCTTTAGCAAGCCTTGCTATATTCATCGCATCTGGAAATACGGATTTTATTAGGAAAACAGTGAATATTAAGTGCCCTCATGGTGGCTCAATCTATATGTCTATTATCACGAAATTTGTAGTGCTAATCTTAATTCAATTAGTAACCATTCTAATGGCTTCACTTTGTGAAATTAAATACGGAAATACTTCCTTTGGGGTTTTTATTGGAGAAACAAACTATAAATTAAGTTTTGAGGTAATTAAGTTTACAAAATTTGTAGGTCTAAATCTATTTGTCTTTTCTTTGATATATAGTATATACACTGCTTGGGGAATTATTCAAATAGCAAAAATGGTTGAATTGTTTTATGGACAAAATCCAAATAAAAATAAACTTCGCAAAATGAAAATAATTCACATGGAAAATGGAGAAATTATGGAAAAGAATAGTGATGAAGGCTGTTATGATACTGGTGATACTATTCTATCATTTTCACACGAAGTTCCAACACAAGTGGTGGAAGAGTATCTTAAAGGTGTCAAACATTGATTACCTTGTGAAAAAATACCATCATCGATTTAAAGAAAGTCCCCAATAGATTAAATTTCAAATATATGAAGTCAAAAGGTATCCTTGCAACTAAAATCGCATCTATCCTCAACATGTCTAAGAGTCAAGTCGATCAAAGACTACGTAGTGAGTGGCACCGCGCACCAGCGCCATTCCTAAAAACAAAATTTTAATGCATTTTTCTTAAGCCGCTATTCTTCAATAACAAAACCGCCTTCGGCACCCATAAAACTAAACAATTTTGAGATTGACCCCTTTCGACTCATATCAGGCTTCCTATGATGGATATGGTGGCTTTGAGTTAGTTAAGGTAACGAGCGCAAAGATGCGTCGGTAAAAAGGTGGAAATAGTGAACAATCTACTTTTGCAAATCGCGATGGCAGAACTAGGCGTAAAAGAAATACCAGGGGTAGAAAACAACCCCCGGATTCTCCACTATGCAAGGCAATCAGGACAATATTGGGTGAAGTCTGAAGAAACAAGTTGGTGTGCTCTGTTCATTGCTTTTGTGGTCTCAGAGTTACCGGAGTTTACTAGACCTTCTCTACCTAATAGAGCAGCGACCGCTAGGGAGTGGCTGAAAATGGGCGTTGATGTTCCATTTGAGAAAGTCCGCGCCGGGGATCTAGTTATCTTTTGGAGGGTAGCGCCTGATAGTTGGCAGGGCCATGTTGGTTTCTACCTTGGCAGAAAAGGGGATGACTTTCTTGTCCTCGGTGGCAACCAAGGTAATTCAGTTTGTGAACGGTATTTTTCAAAGGACTGTCTTTTAGGCATCCGTAGACTATAGAAAGGAAATTTATGGAAAAGCAAGGAATTGAAAATTTAAAAGAGGTGCTAAAGTTTGTAACGGTGCTTGGTGTTATGATCGGCAAGGAGGCTACGGGAGACGGCTTGGATTATTTCGATCTACTCAAGTTACTTGGGAACGATGAGTTTAAGACAAAGCTAGCCGAGGCTATTAGCGGCATCGAGCTTGTACCGGCTGAAACTGCGGATCTTTCTGTCAATGAAGGCTTTGAGCTAACATTACTCGCCATCGAAGGAGCAAGGGAGATTCTACAGGCTTTCAACAAGCAACCAGCGGCTTAGAGGCGGGGCTTTAGCCCCGTTTCATTCGTCGGTTTCACGGCTATAGTGAGTAACCTTGCCATTAATAGACTGACTAAGATCTTGTCTTATTAGCTCAATGAAATCGCCGAACTTCTCAAAGTACATTAGATAAGTATCGAGAGTGCTGACCTGTTCACTAGTCAGCCCTTTGATTTGGTACGTTGTAAGGTCACGAACAATATTACTCGGTACGTTGGTCATTTGTTTGGCAATGTTTGCCATATACTTTCTTTGATCCATAAAAACTCCTTCTAAGCTTGTTTTTTCGTATAATGTTTCAATTCGTCCACAATCTTGGTGTATTTAGCACCGATTGAAAAAAAGTGATTTAGATAGGTATCAATGGGCACTTCGGCCCTTTCGCAGAGTTGACCTTCTTCCTCCAGTAGGTCCGTTAGTTCCTTGCTAATAGCGTTTTGCAGACTGGAAACCTGGGTTAAAATACCCTTTACAATTTTTCTTTGATCGCTGCTTAACCTCATCACTCCAAGATTTTGAATTGATTGCAGACAAAGTGACACATATCCCGATTCTCCTCTCATTACACTGCGAAAACGTCCCGCCTTGTAGAAGCACATAATCATATGGAAGAGGTAGAAAGCATCATCTTTGTTCTTAGCCTTTACCCCTATAAACTCGCGCCGGTACTGGCTTGTAGGCTTACCCACTAGCTTTGCATTCGTGTAGTTCACAAGCCAAAAGCTCGCGTCTGTAAAATTGCTTTGGATTTCGGCAATATCTGATAGAATCATCACTAATCCTCGATTGTGTTAATTGCTAATGACAAGGAGTCTAGTCGGATATAGAAGTAAGCGCCTTTAGAAATAAATTACTTTAAAAGACTTTAAATGCATATTATTACATATAATCAAATAGTTACATGTATTAAAATATGAGCATTTATTAATACATTAAAAATGAGATTTGCTAAGTGAATAAAATAGATCAAATAGAATTACTAAATATGATGAAAGATTGCTTAGGATCAAAAACAAACATAGCAAAGTTTCTCGATGTCTATCCGCAAAACATCCAACAATATTATGTGGGAGAAAGGTCACTGGATGATAAGCGAGTGTCAAAATGCTTAAGATACTTGAAAAAGCACTATCTTAGTTATGAGTATTTTTTTGAAGATACAAATCCATTTGTTAATAAATATTTTATTTCCATATCTCCCTTATTAGATCTATCAAAAGATAAACCAAAGGACTTTTTACTTCGGTTTAAGCACCTCATTGCGTTCGTCTACCCATATAGGAATCTAGAAAAAGATTTCGATATAAAGCTTATGGCCGCTATTAAGAAATACTGGCCCTACAAAGAGAGCCAGTCAAAGGAAGATAATGGAGTCGATGAAGTCGCAACAAGCTCCAAACAAGAAGAAGGTAAGACTGGCAAGATGTCCGATTGATCAAATGCCTTGATATTAACCTGATTCGCTGTACCTACATTGCAAACATGAATAGAACGCCCCTTAGTCCACCCTGCATTAGCAAGCGTTACGGATCGATCCGATCCATTAGGATCAAGCCTAATAATGCTATCGGTAAGCCCCGAAATGGTAAGCCCACCAAATAGCCTAATAATATCTCCCACGGGGTGAGAAATCTTTAAAGTCTTATCACCTCCTAGAACTTGAGCCTGGTTGGTGACTATTCCCTTTTGATTTTTACCAGCTTCGGCAACTCCGAAAGCTATAGGCGACCTACTAGCCAGAATTCTAACCCTATGGTCCTCCCCAACAGAAAAGCTTGAAAAATCGCAGTATAGATTGATGTTATCAAATGCACAAAGACTACTATCAATTTCTTGCCAGCGATTTCGCTCTACTTCATATTGTATAGTCACTTTAGAAGGAATCACATGAAGGCCATGGGCTAATGTAGATGGTACACTGATAAGTATTTGACTATCATAGGTTACAACGTCAAAACTATCGACTGACACTTCATTTGTATACATGATAGCTGTTAAAGATGTTTCCGGCGATAAGTCAAGAATATTCCATTTTATACTATTGGGCGTGCGTCTATTGTAATCTATCCTGTTAATGTTAAATATGTCATTATATAGCTTGAGATGCCAAAGCTGGTTTGTCACCGGGATATCAGCATTATGCTGAAAAGTATATGAAGTCATATCCTTTACATCTTCTGATGAAATTATGCCATTTACAAAAAGAAATTCATCAAGCAAAACTGGCACTTTATTACCATCATTAGCTTTTCCAAGTAGAGTAAAGGAGTTGCTGTCACTGACACTTAAAAAATCCTCTAATAGGTGATCAATTACTAAAACATTGTTAATATAAATCTTTATAAATCCATTTGTATCAAAAGAGAGGACAAAGTGATTCCAGCGATCAGTAATATTAGTAAGTATGTCCTCATTTACAATAATAATTGAATCTTTAAAAACACCTTTAAAAACAAATGCTATACGATCTTGATAGATTCTAACTCTGTATCCAGTCGTAAATAAATCATCGGCTGTGCCGAAGTATGTATAACTTCCATCGAAATCAGATGGATTAAACCAAAAACTTACTGAAAAACTTGATTCACTGTTAAATAATGGATGTGCTATAGTTAATGCTGAATTTTCGAGACTAATACCATTTTGACCTTGAATACCATTCACATATGTTGCAGTAGTATCGGAATTTTTTAAAGTCAAGTTACATGAAGTTGTACAAAAATTTTTATCACCACTTGTATCAAGAGTTTCATTAAAGTTCCAAAATACCCAACTTTCAAATCTTGTAGATAATTCTGAATCAGTTAGCGTTCGCCCTCCAATCACCGCATTAGGATCATCAGGTGAGCCTATTGCGCCAATGAAAGAAGCTCGTGGACGATTCATGGAAAAATCTCTTCTTAAAACGCCACCATCATTAATGAGGACAACGCTAAAATCAAAAGGCCCACCAGTAGCAGGGGTCGTGACCTTGACTTCTTGGGCTTCATTGTTGTCACTGGGATCAATACGCCATCCAGCCTGACTAGGCGACGCAATTCGTACTTTTTCGCTTCCTGTACCACTGTAGAGTAAGACTGATATTTCATCTAAACTAACTCCTAAACCATGATTTATGCTTACAGCCTGATTAGCTTCAATTCCAGTATATTCAACGTAACGACTGTTGATATTGTCTCCAACCTTTTCCCAAGCCCTTTGCATTTTTTCGTAGAGCGGCCTACCTCCAGGCTCATCATATGCCGGGTACACAATTCCTAATCGGGAAATTAATTGATCCGTCGTTTGTGAATATATTGCAGCACCGAATAAGATACTTACAGCAACGATCCCTAAACTGATTTCCTTTTTATCCACCTTTTATTCCTTTTATCATATTGTTCTATAGCGCCATCTTTGAATAGCTCTACTTTGAAGTCCTTTCCAATAAGCGCGAGGCCAACTACTTTGGATTGCCTACGATGAAACGATGCGGTAGCAATCCATCTAAATTCTTCGAAGGATCTTCCAGGCAAAGATAGTAGTTCTAATGGTATATCTTCATAGTCTGCTGCGATTTCTATGGCAGCTTTACGAAGGCCATATTTAGAGTACGAGCTTGCTTTATCGGTATACTCATCAGCTTTACCATCCCAAGGGCCTAGTCTTTCAAATTCGTCATAAACGAGTTTCCATCTAATCATGATCAGTTCATGATCCATCTCAAATCCTTATGCTGTAAATGAATAACTAATATTTAAAGCTAGCTGAATGGTCCCACTTACCTGGGAGCTTTTCGGTATATAGATTCTTAGGGCGAAAAAAGCAGCGGTCCCAAGGTTTGAATCTACCCCAATGGTGCCTTCAAATGGAGTTACTGCTTTCTTAGCAATGCCATTATCGTTAAAAACCATAGCGGTCGCAGCGATCGGAATACCACGGCTAAGCTCCGAACCTGCCCCGCTATCGCCAAATACCCTTACTTCTGTGGGTCTTGAAGCCCTATCAAAGCGCGCAAGGTTATTTACTTCTATTGGATTAAAATCAACCCATAGGCCCGATGAATGACCATCTTGATTGTTTTTTGAACTTCCTGAATTGGCACCCAGGGAGAGAATAGAGTCAAAGTCATTTTGTGAACTTGAAGAACCACCGTAGATTTGGTCTGTTGAGCCTGTATAGTCACCAATGAAAAGCTTAACGTCTTGTATCGGTTCATTTCCATCATGTCTTACAAACACATTTAATTGACCCGTATTTGACACTTTGTCGATAAGCGGTGCGTAAGCTCCATCGGACACTACGCCAAGGTCAGCACCAATGCCGCCACCTGCAAGCTGGTCATTGTAATTATCAGGGCTATCAATCGAAGATGTTATAAGTAGTGCAACCATAGACATTCCTTTGCTTTGTCCAAGCTTCTATAAAGCAGATCCCAAAGAGAAAATAAAATTTGACCCACCAAAAAAGTTTGAAATATCTCTATTATCTGAATGAGTACCTAAGCTTAAAAATTTTCAAACATATCCAAACAAAACAAATTTAGGATTACCCCCTAGCAGAGCATCTTTTGACGGATCTATCCTTAACCCTTGTTGTCGAGGTATAAGAGTGAGTGAAGCAAAGACCATAAGCATAGAAATCCCTCCACCGCATGGTGATATTCAGCGGCAAATCATGACTTTTTTTAGTCACCCTTATGCTGAAGAACTCTTTATTTGCTGTGGAACGAAGTTCGGAAAGACCTTTTCCTGTGGTGCAGCAATGGCTTTATCTGCACCTGCGCTACCGTCATCACGATGGGGCTGGTCTGCTCCAGTTTACCGTCAATCTAAAATTGGCTTTGACCTCATCCGAAAGCTTTTACCCGAACAGTTTATTAAGCCGAATAAATCAGAATTGACCATTGGAATCAACGGTATCAATACTGACATGTTCTTTGTCCACGGCAAAGATCCTGAAAAGACAATTGAAGGTGATCGGGTAGACGGCTGGGTCATAGATGAAGCGTCAAAACAAAAACCTGATGTTTATGCTTCCATACGCACGACTGTAACGCACACACGCTCACTCGGACGCGGTAAAATTATAGCTCCCTCGACACCGTTAGGAAAAAATAATTGGTTCTATAAAAAATGCATGGCTGCAAAGCTTGAAATGGAGCAGGCGGCATATGAAGGAAGGCACCCTAAGAGTCTCTTTCTAACAGCTCCTACAGCGGCCAATCCTCACATTGCCAAAGAAGTAATTGATGAAGCAAGACGCACTCTGCCTGAACGTCTTTTCAAGCAATACTATGAAGCTAAATTTATTGATGATGGTGACATCTTTCAAAATGTTAGTGCTTGTCTTTTCGGTCAAGAGATTACGACCATCCCCGATTATTACGAAATCTTTGATCCTAAGGCCGATCAATATGATGTCGTTATCGGTGCCGATTGGGCGAGAAAACCAGACGGCGATTATACAGTATTTGTAGCTGTTGCTTATGGTCATCCCGAAGGTCCCAGGGTTGTAGGATTTCACAGATCAAGGGGTCTTAACTTTACTCAGCAAATTGCAAATCTCTACAAGTTTTCAAAACGCTTTTACGGCACAACTCTTATTCTGCATGATATGACCGGCATGGGAACTGCCATTGAGGATCAACTAAGAGAGACAGACCTACCGACTGAGGGCGTTAATTTTTCAATGCATTCTAAAGCTGAAATGGCAACAAAGCTTATCACAAGCCTAGAGCAAAAGCGGCTTTTAATGCCTAATATTAAAGTTATTAGAGATGAACTTGAAGCCTATCAGCTTACAATCACAGAACACGGAAATATGCTTTTTGCTGCACCAATAGGAATGAATGATGATTGTGTTGCAGCTCTTATGCTTGTTAACGCAGGAATGCTAAGATTTGTTGATACTAGCTCAGCAATCCTATTGCTCGATCAACTCTCCCCACTTCAATCATATTATGACGAACTCATAGAAGATTCAATTTGGTCGGAAGGTGAAATCTTTACCGACAGTGAAAAAGGACTAATGGAATGGATAGGAATAACGACAAGGCCCGACATAGCTTATCTTCGTTCGAAAATAGAGAATTAAAAGGTTTGCTTGTGAAAAGTGCAGGCGGTTGGACAACTTTAGAAAACAGCTTCGGTTCATCCGGGCACTACAAGGAAACAACCCGCTTTACTGCAAATAAGCTTGATCTAAAGGGTCTCTTTTTTACTGAGGATTGGGTCTATATTGTATGTGACCTAGTAGCTTCAAAGCTTCATAATCAAAAACTTAAAGTTTACCGTAGGGAACTCATTAAGGGGCGCTACCTTCATTTTTTGGAAGAAGGACATCCTCTACAAGAATCACTTGAAGACCCCAACGAGTTTCATGACTATCATTCATGGATGTATGTCATAGCTGTTGATCTTGTTCTGATGGGAAACGCCGTATTATGGGCGACCCGGACGCAAGGCACAATTCCTATTCCAGCGGAAAACATTGAACTAGAGATCAGCGAAAAGCGCGGAATCATATCAGGCTATCTTGTCACCGATCCCGCTAATCCCGGACTTAAAAAGCTAAGGATTAACCCTAGCGAGGTGATCCATATTAAAAAGCCCAATCCATCTAGTTATTATTGGGGTCTCTCTGCTTTTGTTCCAGGGTCAAGGGCTGTGTTATTTAACCGTTTCACTAGTGAGTTTTTAAATAATTATTACATCAAGGGAGCACAGCCACAATTTGCTATTAAGATCGGGAACGCCAATGAACGCTCGGCGTTACGTCTTCTCCGATCATTTGAGCAAGCCTACACAGGAAGACAGCAACAAAGGCGACCAATCATATTGCCAGCAGGGGTGGATATCACTCCAACAGAAACCAAACTCGGTGATCAAAAGCTAAGTGAATATGTCAAACTCAACCGGGAAACTGTTATTAACCTTCTCGGTGCCCCTAAACATGAATTTTCGATCAATGAATCAGGAAGCATGGGGAGTGAAGAAACCAAACAGGCACTAAAGAATTTTTGGGCGCGTACTCTATTACCTAGTCAACGTCTTGTCGCAGGTAATATGACAAAGCACTACCGAAGACTCGGAAAGCTCGATAAAAACCATTTACTACTTTTTGACAATAGCGATGTTGAAATCCTACAAGAGGACAAAAAAGCTAAAGCTGAGCTTGCAGGAGAAATGCTATCCGTCCACACCATAAATGAAGTCAGGGCGGAACTTTATTCAATAGAACCTCACCCAGATGGCGATGCCCTTGGTCCTAAACCATTTGAGCAAACAGTCGTCGGAAGTAAACCACAAGAAAACTCCGAAGAAAAATCCCTCACCCAGAAAGATCTTAAGATTGATGAATGGTTTGAGACCAAGGCTCAGATTCGTAACGCAAGAGCTGACCAGGATGAGGAGCAAATAACAGAACTCGGCCTTAATGTCTATCTAGCGACCCTTGATGAACTAATGCCAGTGGTCAGCTCCGAGCTTGCTAGAGCGACAAAATGCTATGCCGCATTAACCGTAAAAGAGTCTCAAGGTTCGAGTAAATCCCTCAAAAATATTTTTTTGGAAATTTTTTCCGACTACGAGGAAAGCTTTACCGAAGGCTTTACAAACATTACAGAAAATAGTTTCGACTATGGCCTTGCTAGCGCATATGAAAGCCCGTTTCCCAAACAATTTCAGGATTCCCCCCTTTTCGATGCCATCAGCAATATAGACGATAAAGGCAGAGCGCAATTAAAGGCGCGAGGGATAAAAGCTTTTAGCGGATTTTCTGAGGGCACGACAGAGAGCATGATGAGCGTGATTGAAACAGGACTAGCAAGAAATAAAACTCAGGACGAGATCCTAATCGATCTTAAAGAGAAAGTCTTGAATGCCAATGCTCGGGCATTTCAACTTAGGCGAATAGGTCGCACCGAAAGCTATACTGCTCAAGCCCTTGGTAAAGAAGCTGGATTTAGAATTGCCGCCAAAGAGAATCCCGGTCTTAGAAAAATGTGGCTTACTAGTGGATCGATGGCGGTAAGAGATGAACACATTCCCTTGCACAAAGAAACCGTGGGAATCAATGAAATCTTTAGTATTGGCCTACGCTTCCCCCATGACCCCAATGGATCAGCTAAAGAGGTTGTTAATTGTGTCTGTGATGTAGTTCTCGTTGGAGATCAAGGTGATGCTTAAATATTTGTTTTGTAACTTTGATACTAAAGCTAAGGATGACCTTACTATTGAAGGTTACGCCAATCTTTCGATGAAAGATGGAAAACCTTTTATTGACCGTGGTGATGATTTTATTGAGCCTGGTGCCTGGGATTTATCCGAGTTTAAAGAAAACCCGGTTCTAATGATCATCCATACCATGGGATCGAGCGATCTTGTATCAAAGCTTAATATCGGGATGATCGATGCTATCGAAGTCGATGAGCACGGCTTAAGAGTCAAGGCTACTCTAACAAAGTCAAAGCATCCTGATATGCTTCATATCAAGACTCTTGTAAAAGAAGGCTCTCTAAAATCCTTTTCAGTTGGTTTTGAAACGGTTGAATCCGTGCAAGGCGAGATCGAAGGGAAGTCAGTTAGGATCGTTAAAAAAGCTAAGCTTGTTGAAATCTCAGTAGTCCCTATTCCTGAAAATCAATACAGCTTTTTTACAACAAAATGCTTTAACCAAAAAGAATTCCGACAAGAGTTCCTAACGATGAAAGATGTCCTAACAGAGCCTACGGTAATTGACATTGAGCCTTTAAAATCAGAAGTACAGACAACGAATCGGCTACTTAAACATCTACTACTTAAGTTTGACAATATTAAGTTTCTTCAGCCTAAGCCATCTAATGAGAGCCAAGATACTGAGACAGAAACAAAAAAAGTAAAAGAGCTAGAATCAAAGGTTGATCAAATGCTCGAAAGACTTTGTAAATAAATTTTTAAGGGGAGAGTATGAGCGGCATCGCTACGAAAATTGAAAAATTAACTGAAAGAGTCGAACAGGCCGAAACAAAGGCTAATGAGCTAAAGGATAAGAACACTGAGCTTGAGTCAAAGGTTGAGGAGCTAGAAAAAGAAAAGATAGCCCTTGTTACTAGCAACGGTAAAGCCTATGGTCGCCGATCTGATTCCATAGAAGCAAAAGCCCTTGATCATTTTGGCTGCAAACATCCACAAGAACTATTTAGCATTAATACAGCCGATCCGCGCTATAACTGGGTTAGTAATGATGTTAAGGGCTATGTCAGACAGCTCAAAAGTGACCTTGATGTAGCACGCTGGGTCAGCCAACTTTATTACGGTGAACCTCAAGACACCTTTACCAGCGATCGTGATCAAGAAAAGATTGTTACCGTAAAAGGTATTCTTGACCATAATTTTGGTAAAGATGTGCTAGCGGGAAAGCTAAAGGCTCTTGGTACTGAGGTTGAAGGTGGCGGGGCTGAATGGCTTAATATTGCTATCTCTAGCTCATACATCGAGGAATTAGAGCTAGATCGTAGGGTCGAATCGCTATTTCGACAAATGCCCATGCCATCAAAAGAATATACTGTTCCAAAAGTTAAAGGACTTCAAAAGGCAAGGCGTATTGGTGAGAAAATGAAGGCTACGCCTACCAACGTAGGAACAACAAACCTTAAGCTAAATGCGGAAAAGTTCGTTGAATATGTCGAAATGCCCGAAGAAGTGAATGAAGACACCGCGCCACCAATATTAGCGCTTCACAGGATGGAAGCTATTGAATCTCAAGAGCGGGCGATCGAGGCGGGCATAATATCTGGTGATGCTACTCTTAATACCGATAAGACAAGTAACCACATGGATTCAGACAGCCGTGATCTTAATCTTTCAGAAACCGCTTGGCATGGGTTAAGAAAACTTGCCATTGATAATGGTGCTTTTGGTGGTGTGTTAGATCTTGGTGGCAATCCCATTTCTCAGTTAGCTTTAAGACGTATGCGCGCTCAGATGGGAAAATACGGAACAAGCCCAAGGAATTTGGTATGGCTTGTGGGAACTACAGCATATCAGCATTTTCTATCGCTTCCGGGCGTTGTGACCGTCGATAAGATTACGGCAACTTTTGCAACGATCTTACGTGGATCACTAGCAGCTTTTGACGGCATTCCTATTGTTATTAGTGAGTGGATGCGTGAAGACTTGAACGAGAGCGGCGTCTATGATGGTACATCAATGGATCGGCTAGGCATAATCCTAGTCAATACCTCTCGTTTTATGACTGGCCTACGCAGACCTATCATGACTCGTATCGTTCAAGATCTTCCAGGCTGGGACCAAACCCTAATCGGATCATACCAACGTAAAGCATTTGCTGGTTGCGAACAAGATGCCGATGAGGTTAGCGTAGTTTATGGAATCAATGGATCTAAAGACTTTGTTGTTCCTCAAACACCTACGGACCCCACACCCTCTACACTACTTTCAACTATTCAAAAATCATCTAGCGAAGACGATACAGCAAGTCCTGAGAAAACTACAGATACCGTAGCAACTCAGAAAAAAACGAGTAGTCGTAAGAAATCTGAGGCTAATAAGAATGAAGGAAAACCAGATGAAGCTCAAGCTTAAACGAGGGGTAAAATCCCCTTTTCTTATCGCAACCCCGGAATGCTCCTACAACTGGCGTCCGGGAGATACAAAAAACGTTCCTCATGAAGTGGGACAAATATTACTAGACCGATACCCTGAGCTATTTGTTGCTTGTAAGAGAAAATTTGAAAACAAAAAATATAAGTCCCATCGCTACGAGAAAAAACATGCTTAACCTCATCACGGTAAAAGAAATGCTCGCTTATCTTCGCATCCCAGAAGCCGCCGCCGATGAGACTTTAAGAGCAAGTATTTTGTCAGCCATCGAGGATGCAAGTAGCAGCATCGAGCAGATAACAAATAGAAAACTTTCTTTGCAAACACACAATCAAAGTTTCGACGGGAGACGGTCTAACCGTCTTCTCGTAAGGGAGTACCCACTTAAAAGTATAGTATCGCTCACTATCAACAAAGATGATTATAAGGGAAAGCTTTTTATTGAAGATGAGCAAACCGTAGTCTTTGACACGATGTTCCCTCTGGGAGTTCAAAACATCAAGCTTGTATATACGGCTGGGTATGAGCCTGTCCCTGGCATTCTCAAACGTGCTTGCCGGATATTGGCGGGTTGGTTTTTAAAGATCGAAGAAACGGGACTAATCGGGCGCACAGGTGCAAGCAAGAATGGTGAATCTGTCACAACTCCAAACCATATCCCAAAGGTTGTTTATGAACTCTTGCAGCCATTTGTACGCCAAGAATTCCCATTAGGAGATAGATCCATTGGCAGCATTTAACCGTGGCGAATATGAAAAGCTCATGGCAAAGCTGGAGATTATCGTTAAAAGAACTACTCCCGTAAGCAGCGATATGAGCGAGGCCCTACTCGCGGCTGCAAGTATTGTGGAACTTGAGGCTAAGCTAAATGTGAGGGAGTTAGGGCTTGTTAGAAACGATAATTCTATTATGATGGCGATTCAATCTCGTCTCGAAAGCTCCCAAAGGGCTGAAATTGGAACTTTTGATCACCGCTTTGCTCATGTTTATGAGCATGGGTTACCTTTTACTGACAAGATGCGAAGAGCTATGTTTTATAAACTTCGAGCATCGGAACGGTTTAGCGAAAATTATAGCTCAAAAGATCGGCTTGATATGCAACGGGGAGCATATCGTCGAGCATCTTACCTTGGTCCAGCACTTGAAGCAAAAAGAGAGGAAGTTTTAAAAATTCTACTAGAGAGATTCACACGTGGGTTTTGAGAAATCAGATCAGACAGTAATTGTAGAAAGATTGACTGAGGTACTTTCTAGTATCCCAGCCGTAAAGCACGTGCATAATAAGCGAGTAAGAGTAAACATTGAAGATTGGCATGATTACGAACTTCCTGCCATTCAGATTTATGATGCTGGTGACTCTGCAAAACATGACAGGGATTATTTAACTGTCGATTGGCTATTAAATCTCGAACTTATCCTTAAAACAACCCAGCGTGGAGTTGTTGATCAAACCACGCTCTATGATTTTAGAAAATCTGTAATTAGGTCAATCTGGAACAGTCGAAAACTCGGTCTAAGTCAAATTAGTAGTATCGAATATAGGAAAAATCAAACTGGTTTACATGTTTTGGAGCCTTACTACTGGTCAACCTTACAGATCATGATTAGATATAGAGAAAAAATTAGCTAATGTTCCCACGGCATGTTTCCCCAACGAGTAAAACTGTCACAACTTTCATTCGCTAGTGAATAGCTATAACCTTTTGAACTTGTCTTTTCATAATCAATTCCAGCCTCTTGGAGTAGAGATTTAACAACTTTTAGTCCATTAGCATAATTTGAGGGATACCTTTCTACGATTTCTTGAAGACCGCGGATGACATATGTTTCTGACTCATAACCTACGTCCCAAGTATATGTTAGCATACCTGCCACCACTACCCTTAGCTCATGTGTTCTTCCAGATTTTGCTATTTGCTTCAGTTGCTTAATCCAACAGCGGTACATTTCCTTTCCTACAATAGATTCCCATTCAGCTCTCATGATCCACCTCATTTTTTTAAGTTGCGAAAATATAATCAATATTCAGGTTTTTTGAAATAATTTTGGGATTGCCCCCTATTTTCTCGTTTTTTGCCTTCCTATCATTCCAGATGGAGGGAAGTTTATGAAAAACTATCGCGCAATCTATGAAGACCAGGGCGATGCTAGCTCACTAGAACAAAAATGGTTTATCAAAGAAGAAACCATTAGAGGAGTACTTACTGCACCGGGTAATAGCGATTATTTCCTTGCTCAAAACGGCGGATCAATCGAATACACCCAAACCATAGAATCATCGGAACAAAAGTCAGGCCGCCATCATAAAACGCCAATCGAGCAGCGAGAAACAACAGACTGGTCATTTACAACCTTCTGCAATATCGATCTTTCCGCAATCGATGGACAAAGCTCAATCGATAGGGCCATTAGAACCCTCTATAAGAATATGTTTGGCAGTGAATCAGTAAGCGGCGGGGTCATAGCATTTGATTCCACCATAGCCCCACAAAAAACATTCTCCATTTTTGAGATTGCAGATATTCACTCGAATCAG
>JBNKNM010000079.1:0-22686 GCA_050293845.1 Pseudobacteriovorax sp.
TATGATTTCTTTATGTGTCTTACTATTCAGTTTTCAAAGAACTTGTCGGACAAGCATTCTTTCTCGCCCGGTGAAGAAAGTGTATAAGTGCTGGAGAAAATTTAGTCAAATCTTTTCGTCTAATTAATTTAGATTTTTTTATAAGAGTAATTACCCAAGCATTTTATTAATAAATACAGTTATTTATACTTAAGTCTTTTTAACACTCTCAGCCATGCACTAATTGCTTAATAAATTCATTTAGGTCATAGAGTATAACTATAGAAGTATGAACCTATCTTTTTGCTTTGCCTGGATTTATAGGTAGAGAAATGACATAAGATAGCGCTATCTATAATTAAGGCCTAAACAGCGGCTACCATGTTCAATACTTAAATGGATTCCACTAGGTGAGCTATGTCTGACAAAACAGTTATCTATTCTATGGTCGATGTTTCTAAGACCTTCGGGCAAAAGACGGTTCTTAAAAACATTTACCTTTCCTACTTTTACGGTGCAAAAATTGGCGTTCTTGGTCATAACGGCTCTGGTAAGAGTACTTTACTTAAAATCCTGGCTGGCGTTGACCAGGAATTTTCGGGAGAAACTGTCTTATCCGAGGGATATACGGTTGGTTATCTTCCTCAGGAACCTCTTTTAGAAAGTGGGAAAACGGTAAAAGAAATCGTTCAGGAAGGCGTTCAAGAGGTGGTCGACCTGCAAAAAGAGTTTGAAGAGATCAACCTCAAGTTTGCAGAAGAAATGACTTCTGAGGAGATGGATACCCTGATTGCCAGACAGGCTAAGGTGCAGGACCTTCTTGACCGTCATGATGCATGGACCTTAGATGACCGTCTCAATTTTGCCTTAGACGCTCTACGCTGTCCCCCTGCCGAGCAAAAGGTCGATCATTTGTCCGGAGGAGAGCGCCGTCGGGTGGCTCTCTGCCGACTACTTTTACAAAAGCCAGATATCTTGCTCCTCGACGAACCGACCAACCATTTGGATGCCGAGTCAGTGCACTGGTTGGAAAAGCACCTGCAAGAATACAAAGGAACTATTATTGCTGTCACCCATGACAGGTACTTCCTTGATAACGTTGCCGGGTGGATTTTAGAGCTGGATCGTGGTCAAGGTATCCCCTGGAAGGGAAACTATTCCTCCTGGCTTGATCAAAAGCAAAAACGCTTGGCCAACGAAAGTAAGGCCGAAGATAAGCGCCAGAAGACATTGAAGCAAGAGCTGGAATGGATTCGCATGGCACCAAAAGCAAGGCATGCCAAAAACAAAGCTCGTATCACTGCCTACGATAAACTTTTATCTTCCGATAATGAAGAGCAGCAGAAAGACTTACAACTCTATATCCCTGCAGGAAAAAGGCTAGGAGACATTGTGATCGAGGCTGAGGGGGTCTCCAAGACTTTTGGTGACAAACTACTCTACAAGGACCTTAGTTTTCAACTGCCAGCAGGCGGCATCGTGGGTGTGGTTGGTGCCAATGGTACTGGTAAGACAACATTATTTAGAATGATCACAGGTTCGGAGCAGCCCGATACGGGATCTTTTAGAATAGGTGCCACCGCTGAGGTGGGTTATATGGAACAGTCCCGCCTATCCCTGGACCCCAATAAAACTATCTATGAAGTGATTTCTGGCAACCAGGATGTCATTCAGCTTGGCAAGATGGAAGTCAATGCCCGCGCTTATGTCGGGAAATTTAATTTTAACGGTCAAGATCAACAAAAAAAGGTCGGTAAAATATCCGGTGGTGAACGAAATCGCGTCCAACTAGCACTGTTATGTAAGTCTGGGGCCAATGTCCTCCTCATGGACGAACCGACCAATGACCTTGATGTTGCGACATTGCGCTCCCTAGAAGATGCTCTGCTCGCCTTCGCTGGCTGCGCTGTCGTCATTAGTCATGACAGGTGGTTTTTGGATCGCATCGCCACACATATTTTGGCTTTTGAAGGTAATAGCGAAGTCTACTGGTTTGAAGGCAACTACTCTGAATATGAAGAGGATCGCAAGCGGCGTCTAGGGGTTGATACCTTGATTCCTAAGCGCGTCCGTTATGCCAAGCTTGAACGATAAGAAAAGAAGGAAAACTATGTCTAATCATCGGCAATATGCGATTTCACCGACAAGAGAAGAAGATTACCCTGAATGGTATCAACAGGTCATAAAAGCCGCAGACCTTTCGGAAAACTCGGCTGTCCGGGGATGTATGGTGATCAAACCCTGGGGATATGCCATTTGGGAGAATATGCAGGCCATTCTTGATAAGAAGTTCAAGGATACCGGTCACAGCAATGCTTACTTTCCTCTATTTATCCCCCTAAGTTACATGGAAAAAGAAGCTGAACATGTTGATGGGTTTGCGAAAGAATGTGCCGTGGTCACCCATCACCGGCTTGAAGCCGATGGCAAAGGCGGCCTAAAACCCGCAGGAGAACTAGAGGAACCACTGGTTGTAAGGCCAACAAGTGAAATGATCATAGGAGCGACCTACGCGAAGTGGGTCCAGTCTTATCGGGATCTTCCGATTTTAGTCAATCAATGGGCGAATGTAGTACGCTGGGAGATGCGTACGAGACAGTTTCTCAGAACCACAGAGTTCCTATGGCAAGAGGGTCACACAGCCCACGCCACAAAGGAAGAGGCTGTCGCTGAAACGATGCAAATGCTTGATGTCTACGCGGACTTCGCTGAAACCTATATGGCCATGCCGGTAATCAAAGGGGAAAAAGCTCCCCACGAAAGATTCCCTGGCGCATTAGACACCTATACCATCGAAGCTATGATGCAGGATAAGAAAGCCTTGCAATCGGGTACATCACATTTTTTAGGGCAAAACTTTGCTAAAGCTATGGATATCAGGTTCCAAGATGAAAAAGGTGAAGACAGCTTAGCCTGGACCACTTCTTGGGGCGTCTCCACAAGATTGGTCGGTGGCCTTATTATGTGCCATAGCGACGATGACGGTCTCATTCTACCCCCTCGCTTAGCGCCTAAGCACGTGGTTATTATGCCCATTTATCGAAAAGAAGCCGAAAAATCCAAGGTACTCGAGTACTGCGAGTCATTGAAAAGGCAGCTGTCAGAGCTGCAGTATCACGAAAATAAAGTCCAGGTGCTGATAGATGATCGTGACATTCGTGGCGGTGAAAAGGCATGGAACTATATCAAGCAAGGTGTTCCCCTGCGTCTTGAAATTGGCCCCCGAGATATTGAAAAAGATAGCGTGTTTATGGGACGGAGAGACCGCAAGCCTAAGGACAAGGAGAGCATCAACCGCACTGAATTTGTCAACAGCGTAGCCAGTATTCTCGACGACATCCAGCATGGATTATTCCAACGAGCACTGGAATATCGAGAAGCAAACACTCACGAAATTAATTCCCTAGATGATTTGCGGGACTTTTTTACGCCGAAAAATTCGGCAAAGCCGGAAATTCACGGAGGATTTGCCCGCGTGCACTGGGTCGATGACCCTAGTGTTGAAGCAGAGCTCAAAAGCTTAAAGGCTACCCATCGCTGTATTCCCCTTGATGGAGCCGAAGAAGCGGGAACTTGTATATTTACGGGAAAGCCCAGCCGCAAGCGGGTTATTATAGCAAAATCATACTAAATCAGACCTAGGATTTGCAGCTGACAGTACGTTGGCTGCAAAGCAAAAGGGAGTCGCTGTGCGACCCTATTATATTATGTCACGAGCGTGAAACTGGATTGTCCATCATTCCAGTTCTTTGTATATCGCGTCCGCAATTTTGTGCTGCCCGTAAAGACTAAGATGGAAGCAATCGTTCGCGATATCATCCGCTTCAAATAATAACTTGCTAGTAGAGGATATATGCTTAAACCTGACTTCAGTTCCTATTTGATCTGTTAAGCGCTTCCCCAGTTCTTGAAGATTCTTACGATACCCCACAATTCTTTTGGAAAGCTCGAGCTTTGCTTCTGTATCGCCTTTGGCAATGGAAAATAAACTCGTGCAGTAGCGCCCCGGGGAGTGGCCGATGAAATTATAAAAGAGCAGATAGCTCAATAACTTCTCAGGGCTGGTGTCAGATTCTAGGTTTGGCTCTGGGGGAATCGTGAATTGCTCCGCTTGCAATTGCTGGCAGCTAATCGTTTTACTATAAAAAGGGATCGTTTTATTTTTAATGGATTGGCTGCTGAATAATTGCAAGCTACCTAGAGGGTCGATCAGATAGATGTCAGTTCCCGTGGATGGTGGAATGCCGTTACGCAGTAAATATCGTACCCCTGCTTCGATATTCTCACCATAAGCCTGAGATGAAGTAACCCACTCAAGGGACGGTCCGCAAAGGTCGTTGCCAGTAAAAAAAATAAATATCTTATCAGGTAATTGACTGGCTGTAGCATCCAGCAATCGATCCACTTGACGCAAAAGATGACTCGACCTCTCGCCATCCTTGGCTGCTATCAAAATATTATCGCCATTATAACCGAGGCGCTTGGCAAGAAGGTAGGACCACGAAAATTCTTCTGCATCCAAGTAATCTACACTAAGGCGGTGCAACAGCGCATCCTTGGACCAGTAGAAAGCATTTATAAATTCCCGACGCGACAAGGGTAAACGCTGAGGTTTATCCTCACCAGAATGCTGATAACCCAATTCTGCGACTATTTTTCGATAGTCATCGTCGGACGCAATTTTAACAGCACCTGTAAAGATCTTATAAAACCGTTCCGCTTCAAGGGCTAAATAGGGATGTGCGGCTCCCCCCGTTGTTATACTATCTCCCAAAAAAGCTATCGATTTTGCCAGGGAAAATGAAGAGGTCATCAATAGGAATGCTGCTAAAAGAAAATTCATAGTTGCTCTGCTGCTACTAAGCTACAATGCTTATTGTTATGGCCAAATGATCATAAGACAAACTCTCCTGCCGGAAAGTTATTGTCTCTTAAAGATTTAATAGCCAATGCAGCCTCGAATAGCACTATGTATTTGTAGCTGACTCCTGGCAAACCGGGAAAAGAGACACAGAAAGTGCATAAAGAGCATCTTTTTTAGGCGAATCATCGGCCCGTCCCACGAAAAATTCTAACGATTCCTTAAGGTGCCGCAGAAGATACTCCATCTTCGACGCGTCGAGTGCCACAAGGTAATCGTGAACATGTTGCTTATCAGGTGTGAAGCGCTTTTTCAGGCTCAGATCTAGCAATTGCGAATGGAACTTTAGCAAGTCGATGTCTTCCAGATTTCCTGATACACCATTTTGATGGGAAGAGCGCAGCATCTTTCCATCCACCTGGTGCAATAAGCCAAGTTCACGCAATACAAACAAGGCATCTTCAGCTTGGCCTGGCTCGATCCGTAACAACCTAGCCAAGTTTGAAGGGGTGAGTTCAAAATCATCAAGTTTTGTCAGCTCTAGAGTTGCCAGGTAGTACCATTTAGACAGAAGCTTCTTGATGGAATCCAATCGCCCGGCAAAGGTCCGGCTATGACGGTAGCGCTCCAGGCGAGCCAAAGCCGACTCGCGGGCTAAACGGGAACGTCCGTGCTGGCTCTCCACAAGGTCGCCAAAGAAATCGACTTGATCTTCATCAAACCTAAGGGCACGTCCGATATCCATAGCCACTTTAACTGAGATACCTTGCTTACCATTGAGAATCTCAGACAAGCGACTAGGGGTTAAGGAAATATCCCGCGCAAATGCTCCCTGGGAATAATTTGGATTTTGCTGAACTCTGCGTACTAGCTCCTCACGTAAAATATCACGATAGTCTGTGTAACGAAAAATATCCATAGCTCACCCATTCAAAGAAAAACTTTGAGACCATTTGTGAACGCAGTTTTCATACTACTTGGTTGCGGAACCACGACTTTTAAGCGCATTGTTCGCTTTTATTTGCCTTACACTAAGCTAGAGTTGGCCAGTAAGTCAAGAACTTGTGAGAAGTATAAGTTCACGATGAGCACCCTGAAGTTTATTGAAGCTTCTACAGGAACCTACTGAAATATATGATAAAAGTATAAGCTCCTCCAGACTCAAAGAACTCTACAGAATAATTTGTGAGCAGAAAAAGTTGACCTCATGGCCAGTTTTGGATTCAATAGGGAAAAATTATCTGGACATAAGCTCAAAGCATCCCGTCAGATAGAACACACCGGGGAGGTTATTATGGAAACGCAAAATGAGAAGTATAAGAAGCTAAGAATGCTCGACATTGATGACTTAATACTTCTACAGCACTTGCTAAATGGAGGACGTCCTTCAACAGGGGCTCAGGTTCTTGGGTTGACCCCACCTGCCGTTAGCCACAGACTAAGGAAAATTGAAGATGTCTTTCAAATCAAACTTTTCGATCGAGTAGGATCACGCCTCAATCTAAATCAAGCCGGCAGAGCTCTTTCGGAAAAAGCGGATCGCGCCCTTCTCCTAATGAGCAACTAATATTTAATTGTAAAGTCCGTGGCTTCGACCACAACAGAGTCCTTCTGATCTATCGACGAGATATTGCGCGCCATTTTTTTCCGAATTCCTTCAAGCAGGCGTCCAATATCTTCTTCGCTTCCTTTCACCTGCAGCTCTACCCTGCCGTCTTTAAGATTTCTAACAAAACCCACAACCTGTATATGATCCGCCAACTGCTTCACAGTATATCTAAACCCTACACCCTGAACAAAACCAGAAAAATAAAAAATTCGTGAAATCATCGTGACCTCATTTTTGCAATGTTATCCCGTGATCTGTCATGCTAAACCATTGACCACAATAGGCAAATGGTAGAGTCTAAATCTAGCAATGTCAAAAGGGGTGTATCCATCATGAACGATCGAAAAATTCCTAATCCCGAACAAGTCCAAAAGGAGTTTGAGGACTTCGTTAAGCAGCGTTTTGGCGGAGCTGCCCAAGTGTTCTCCAAACATAGCAACTCCTCTCCCGAGGAAACATCGCATCAATATGACACTAAGGAAGTTCCGGACGAATTCCCATTTTCCTATACCCCTAAAGACATCAAAGAATATCTCGACCAATTTGTGATCAAACAAGATGAGGCCAAAAAAGCTCTTGCCATCGCTATTTGCGACCACTACTACCATGCTCAAAAGCTGCAGCAAAGCAGCAGCGCAGATTACGAGTACAACAAGCAAAATGTTTTAATTTTGGGCCCAACAGGCGTTGGCAAGACCTACCTCATTAAGAAGGTAGCTGAGCTACTGGGGGTCCCCTTTGTAAAAGCCGACGCTACCCGGTTTAGCGAAACAGGTTATGTGGGCAGCAACGTAGATGACCTCATCAGGGACTTGGTTAACCGAGCTGAAGGTGATATCAAAAAAGCTCAATATGGCATTGTCTACCTCGACGAGGCCGATAAATTAGCTGGCAAGCAAACCAACGGCCGGGACGTCAATGGTAGAG
The DNA here is from genome assembly GCA_050293845.1 of Pseudobacteriovorax sp. Classification (GTDB taxonomy): domain Bacteria; phylum Bdellovibrionota_B; class Oligoflexia; order Oligoflexales; family Oligoflexaceae; genus DT-89. The sequence goes on from JBNKNM010000079.1 coordinate 7,377, forward strand.
GGGTGCAGTTTGGTTTACTACGGCTCATGGAAGAGTGCGAAGTGGACTTAAAGTCAGGCAATGACATACACTCTCAAATCCAAGCGTTCATGGAAATGCAGTCCGGCAAGACAAAATCTAAGGTTAATACCCGGTATATTCTGTTTATTGTTTCAGGTGCTTTTAGTGGACTGGAAAAAATCATCGAAAAGAGACTGCGCAAAAAGACGATGGGGTTTCATCGAGACAATGAAATCATCGATACTGCCGCAATCTTAGACCAAGCTTCCACAGAGGACTTTCTCGAATTTGGGTTTGAAGCCGAATTCATAGGTCGCCTTCCCATAAGAGTCGCCTGCCAAAACCTGGAAGAAGAGGATCTCTACAAAGTCCTCACTGACTCTAAAGGGTCTATACTGCACCAGTTTCGCGCTTCTTTTGCCTCCTTTGGCATCAAGCTCGACTTCAGCGAAGAAGCACTGCACAGAATAGCTCACCTTGCCAAATTAGAGCAGACTGGGGCACGTTCTTTATTAACGGTTTGTGAGCGTATTCTGCGTCCGTTTAAATTCGAGCTTCCCGGCTCAGGGGTAGAGCATTTCACTGTAAGTTTAGCTGTGGTTATGAATCCCCAACAAGAGCTGCAGATTCTTTTGGACACCCTCCAAAAGAAGTCTGCCAGTCATGTCTCCGCCCGTGAAGAGCTAGAGTTTTTTACTAAAGATTTTTACGAGCAATATGGCATTCAATTAAGTTTTTCGGACCAGCTCTTAAATAAAATTTTGGAGCACGTCGAAGAAACAGGGACTCCTCTTCTAAGCTTTGTGGAAAAAATGTTAGCCAGCTATGGCCACGGTTTGATGCTAATACAGAAAAATACAGGGCAGAGTATTTTTGCACTTACTGAAAAGGTCTATTATGACTCGAAAAAATATCTGGAAAACCTGATCATCGCCAGCTATAGCCAGGTCGAGTCAGAAAATACATAATAATATGCAAATAATGATTACAGATAGTTAGAAATCTAACCCTTAGGGTGATCTTTTCTAAGTCCACACTAACTACCGAATGATCATAAGTTTTTTTGAACAAGCTAAAATTATGAACCTACATAAGTGTAGTTAATTAAACTAAATAATCGATACTTCCGAACTTTATATGTATATTAGTGGAGTCATAAGGGGCTCCCCTAGCAGACTAAGACGCTTACCTACATTATTGAGATCTTCTCACAATATTAGCTTTAAAGCAGGGTAGTGTGTTGGCGAGAATTCTGGGGAATCGGTAAAAACAACCATTGTTAGGAGTTCACATGAATGGTTTTTATGGAATACTGGCTAGCAGCTATCCGACTCTCGGTGTGCTAGTCGCAATTGTAGCAGCAACTTTGCTCGGATTTGTAGGAGCAAAATTACTGGTTTGGACGATCTTTGTCGGTGCATTATTATTTTTATTTGGGGCTCCAGGTGTATTAGCTGTTATAATACTTGCACCCATGGTGCTATTCATGGTGAAGCCGCTGCGCCGCCTCCTGGTGACCAACACCATAGTCGGAATATTGAAAAAGCTAAATATACTCCCCGAAATATCGGAAACCGAGCGTGTGGCCCTCGAAGCTGGGTCAACTTGGGTAGACAAAGAGTTATTCTCTGGGAAGCCTAATTTCAAAGCCATTGCCCGCGAACCATATAAAAAAGCCTCTGGGGAAGCCCTTGAGTTTCTCAATGGTCCGGTAGAGGAAGTATGCCAAATGGTAGACGACTGGGACGTATATAAGAAGGGTGACCTACCACCAAAAGTCTGGGAATTTCTAAAAAAGGAAAAGTTTTTTGGTATGATCATACCCAAAGAGTATGGTGGACTAGGCTTCTCGGCTCTTGCTAATAGTGAAGTGGTTGCCAAACTTTCCACCCGCTCTGGTCCTTTGGCCATTACAGTAATGGTTCCGAACTCCCTTGGTCCTGCAGAACTATTGTCTCACTATGGAACTCAGGCGCAAAAAGACTACTACCTTCCCCGCCTTGCTGATGGTCGTGAAATTCCCTGCTTTGCCTTAACTGAGCCAGGTGCCGGATCTGATGCTGGATCGATGGTATCCAATGGCGTCGTTTTTAAGGACAGTGATGGATCTTTAAAAATCCGTTTGAACTGGGAAAAACGCTATATCACCTTAGCAGCAGTCTCCACCGTTTTGGGGCTGGCTATCAAATTAAAAGATCCGGAAAATTTATTAGGCAAAGGAAAAAATCTGGGCATCACCTGCCTTCTTGTTCCTTCTAATACTGATGGTGTTATCCTAGGTAAGCGCCATAATCCTATGGGTGTTCCCTTCTTCAACTGCCCTACCGTTGGTAAAGATGTGGTGGTTGACATCGAGCAGATCATTGGTGGTCCTGAGTATGCAGGTCGCGGCTGGCAAATGTTGATGGAATGTCTTGCCGTGGGTCGCTCCATATCTCTGCCTGCCCAGAGTACTGGTGGTGCCAAAATGGTTGCTAGAGTCGCGGGAGCCTATGCTTCCATCCGCAAGCAGTTTGGCATAGAAATCGGTAAATTTGAAGGAATCGAAGAGCCTCTCGCACGCATCGGTGGCTTTGCCTACCTCCTTGAAGCATCGCGTATATTCACCGTAGGTGCTGTTGATAGCGGTATCAAACCTTCTGTTGTATCAGCAATCGCCAAATACAATTCAACAGAGCTATTCCGTAAGTCCATCAACGACGGTATGGATATACTTGGAGGAGCTGCTATTTCCCGGGGTCCTCGCAATATTCTTGCCAACGGTTACATAGCAGCCCCTATTGGGATTACAGTGGAAGGCGCTAATATTCTAACCAGGTCTATGATTATCTTTGGACAGGGAGCCATCCGCTGCCATCCTTATGCCTATCAAGAGTTAAAAGCACTCTCTGATGGTGATATCAAGGCCTTTGATGACAACTTCTGGTCCCATGTAGGATTTGTCAATCGCAACGCTTGCCGAGCCCTATTGTGCTCCCTCACCAGAGGTCATATCGCCAGCGTTCCTGGTGGTCCTATGAAAAAGTACTATCGCAAATTAGCATGGGCTTCTGCCAGCTTCTCCTTCATGTCTGACCTTGCCCTTGGCTCTTATGGTGGTGGCTTGAAATTGCGTGAGAAAATTACGGGCCGCTATGCGGATGTACTGTCTTGGTTATACCTAGCCACTGCTACCTTACATCGCTTCGAATCGGAAGGCCGGAAAAAAGAGCATATTCCCTATGCTGAATGGGCTTTGCAATATGCCTTTGCGCAGGTACAAAGTGCTTTTGAAGGGATTTATGACAATATTGAAATTCCCTTGCTGCGCCCCCTATTCCGCGGTCCCATTCAGATTTGGGCTCGATTCAATAGCTTCGGCGGTATGCCTGACGATGCCCTAGGTCGCAAGGTTGCTCAAGGGCTATGTGTTCCTGGCCAGCTACGGGATGATATCACGGCAGGGGTCTTTATCCCTGAAAGTACCAAAGAAGCCCTTGGCCGTTATGAACACACCCTGAAGTTGGTTACTGAGGCCAATGGGGTTTACCATAAAATCGTGAAGGCGATGAAAGCCAAAAAGCTGCCACGCGGTAAACCCGACCGTATGGCTAAAAAAGCTCTTGAAGCTAACATCATTACCCAAGAAGACTATGATCTCGTTCAGCGAGCCGAAGAAGCCAGAGAGGACGCTATCCAAGTTGATTCTTTCGACTTAGAAGCCTTCAGTACCAACCTGCTGACGCCAGCTGACCAAAAGGCAGAGGCCGCAAATTCATAATAATCTTAGGGTGATGTATATTCATTTCCATTAACTAAGATTATCCTTTCTTCGTCCGATAAACTCCTATCACTCGTGGTGATAGGAGTTTTTTTGTGTCTCAATACAGCCCAACGGAAAAAGTAGCTATCGTGATGCTAGCCCTCGGCGAGGAGCTGGCTTCGGAAATTTTCCGCAATATGAGCCGGGCTGAGGTGCAAAAAGTTGGTGCAGCCATGGGTCGTTTGGGAAGGATTGACCAAGAGACTGTGGATATTATCATGTCCGAGTTTCGACAAATTATGGACTCACAATCTATAGCTGGGGTGAGAGGAAGCCCTGAATTTTTAAAAAATGCTATCAGTCTCGCCTTTAAAAACACGCCGGAAAGCCAAGAACTATTTTCCAGTATTAATAGAGCTAATTATCGTATGCGTTGTGTGGAACTGGCCGATGCCCCCACCCTTTACCGCATCATCCAACAGGAGCATCCCCAGACCGTGGCCTTGATTCTCGCCCATGCACCGCAACAGCTTTCGGCTGCTCTGCTACGTTTCTTTCCCGAGTCCTTGAGAACCGAGCTTATCACCCGCATCGCTCGGTTGGAAGAGGCTTCCTTCGAAGCTCTTCATGAGCTGGACGACCATATTTGCAAGGAAATCGAACACATGGGAAATCACAGCAAAAAAATTGGAGGAGTGGCCCATGCCGCTGCTATCCTTAATGAATTGCAAAAAGATGGCGAGTCTTTATTGGATGGAATCGACGAGCGCGATCCGGAGCTTTCCGAGGAGATTCGCTCGCAGATGTTCCGCTTTGAAGACCTAGTATACCTTGATAGCCAGAGCTTAAGGGTCTTATACCAATCAACAGATCCCAAGACTTGGCTGCTATCCTTAAGGGGAATTAAACCTAACATTCTTCAAGCGCTTGCCAAAATCTTTTCCGAGCGAGCCTTTACCACCCTCAAAGAAGATATTGAAGCTCTGGGGCCCCAGAAAAAAAACGATGTTTATGAAGCGCAAAAAGAAATCATCCTCAAAGCGCTAAATCTGGAGCAGGAAGGCAAAATTCAGCTACGCCCTGATCGTGAGGTCGTATAGGCCGGATAACAGACACTCGACGCGGCGTAGCTTCGGCTAGTAATATAAGCTTAGCTAGCGGCCCTAGCCCTATACTATTAGTTCTCTTCTTTTTTAGCCTTGGCCAATCCGGTTTTGATCAGGCCTTTTTCGAGAAGAACCTTAACCTTCTCCTCACCATTAACGGTCTTTGCGGTTCCTTTTATTCGCACTGCGTAACGACCGTTTCTCTTTTTTTCTATTTTGTATTCTGCTTTCGCTGCCATTATATCCATCCTTTTCATGGTTGATTCGAGCAGGCATTCTAAGGGAGTCATCGGAAATTTCCTAATCGAATTTTTCAGATCCAGGATCACTCCAGCTATTAAAGTATACCGCACGGACATGTAAGCCACCCTGGTTTAAATGCAGGGTCTGGGAATACAGCTTACCCAAACGAAAACGCAAGGCTCCATAGGCACGATCAGACGCCACTAAACAAAACCCGCTAAGCTGAGAAGCTTTAGCATCGATGGCTAATATCCAATCAGCTAGCTGGACATAGAATTTTTCTACATTTCCCGGTTTTAAGCGCAACCCATATGGTGGATTCATAGGCAGTAACACACTTTTATCACAGAGTTTTGCCATATCAAAAGCAAAGGCATCCCCGTCCTCCACCAACCAGCGCGGAGACCATTGCAGGGCCTTATGAAAGCTTTCTATATTGGCCTGGAGCTGGGATACTTGATCCTGATCACGCTCAATAAAAACATATGTCGCGTTTTCTACGGGTTCCGCTCCTGGCTTTAACTTTTCCATCAAAAACTGCAAGGTTTTCGGGGGACAGCAGGGCATGCTTTGCACTGCATAACCTCGCCCTAAGTGGCTCGCGATGATACCGTTGCGCTCCATACAATATTCAAAACCTAGGGTTCCACTTCCGGCAAAGGGTACCACGACAAAGTCATAGTCCTTATTTATCAAAGGCTTTAATAGCGTAGCCGCCAGATGTTCGGCTAGGGGAGCTTTGGTTTGGGGCACTTGTTTAAACCCTCTTTTGTAAAGGGGCTGCCCCGCTAACGATAACCAGACCTGAGCGCGATTATCCTGCAATATCAGCTGGAGGGGGATACCATCATCACTCAGCTGATAACTGCGTTGCTCCAGGAGGTTTTTCAGAGTGTCCCTGATTTTTCCTTCATGATAAAGATAACTGCCCTGGGACCGGGTGGTGACGGTTATGCTTTGCTGTGGCTGCAGAAATAGGTGCCAAGAAATGGACGACAACAAATCTTTAAGCTCACCATAACTACCTACTCTTCCGCTTCCTAAACCGATCAAAAGGTCTCTAGCTGTTCTAGCTCGCAGTAGAATTTCCAGTACCAGGCGAAAATCTACTGGGGATACCAGAATGTGCCCGTGATATTCCGTTATCTCTGGGGTGAATTTATAGTGCTGCCAGCTATGGGAGACGATATGTTCCATCTCGTCTCTACAGATCCCATGCAAACCTGCAGGTGCCTTGACTAAGCATTGATGGGCTCGGCCAAGAACTTTTTTTCTTATTTCTTTATCCACTAACGAATCACTCGGCGCAGGTAATTTTCTAAAAGTTCTCTGTCTCTGCCTTCACTTTGCGAAGCGCGCCTGACTTCATCAAGAATATCTTCGCGATAACGGCGACTCACTTCATACTCGCGGCGGATTTCCACATCGCCACCTGCTACTGAACTACCATAGTATTGATCGCTCGTCACACGTCTTCTGCGCCCCCGACGCATTTTTTGTTTCTGCGATTGTTTGGCGGCACTATCCGCCTTACGTAACAAGCGCCCGGCCAGATCCGACGCGCTCTCAGCTTCTACAAACGCTTCTTTGTTGCCAGCCTCGATGGTCATTCCCATACTTTGAACTGCTGCTTTAATCCGTTCTGCCGCGACGGGGGAAAGGGAACGCAGCTTAGCTTCCAGAGATTTGGTATTTTTAATATTGGCATTTTGATCCATGCGCATGGAGCTCCACTGTTCGGCTATCTCGGTTTGGGATCGTTGCACCGCACGGTCCAATTTCTGGGATATTTTTGCTTGCCGCTTTTGCAGCTCCCGTAGCTGCTTCCGGCTATCGGCGAGGCCCTGCTGGCGTTTTTGCTCCATCTCTTCCCGGCTGGCATCTTCAGCCTGTTCCAAAGCCTCGATCCAATGGCGATAGTCGGCCACGATTTGTGACAAGGTTTGTAAGGCTTTTTGATTCCCCTCCTCGTCTGTACTGGCATCCCGCACCACACTATCGAGCATACTGTGAAAAGGCTTATTTTGTATTTGCTGCCATTCTGGCGGCTTGAAAGCTTCCTGAACATATTTCAGACGTAGCTTCCAGCGGGCATGACGTTCATCTAAAAATGTTTTTAACCTTGTCCCCACGACGGTAACAGCAATTTGACGATCCGCTTTTTTTTGTTCAACCAAACGAGAAAGGGAGCGGGCAGCAACAAAGAAATCGCGGTCACGTTCCCGATCATCGAGGGTTTCATGCTCGAATAAAAACTTATTGAGCTTTTCCTGGGTCAGCATCAACTCTTCCTTATCCATCTGCCGCGATAACCGTTCGATAGCATTTAGCTCACTGCGAATGATATGGCGGTCCAACCCGTCGAAAAAGGGCGAGGTTTCCGCCTGCTGCACCGCCTTAAACATGGTTTCGGCAATGCTGGGGTCCAACTCATCGGAACCTTCACTTAAGACCTTGTCGAGAGCCTGCTTCACATTGTGCAGCGTACCCAGGGTTTCCCGATAGCGGCCATAGGCTGAGGCTGTTTTAATAACCAGGGGCTCACTTCTCCCCATCAGCGGATTCGGCAGGTGACGGTCTAAGGCTTCCGCCGTAATTTTAAGGGTAGCTAAATCTTGTTGCACATAATTTTCCAAAAGCAAGCTATAGGTCGTAGCCACCTCGGTTTTATCTTGGGCTAATATATTCGATACCAGCTCGGTGTGGGTTTGCCCTTCCGACTCAATTTGCAAGCGGATAAGCTGTAGGGGATTTTCTGCGGAGACATTGATTTCCAGAGGCAGAGGAAGTTCGTCGGGCCAAGGATCCTGCTTATCACCACTGACTTTCAGGGATACCTGAGGCAGGGGCAGGCGCAGTACCTTCACTTTCGCTGCCACCCTGTTCGTGGAAAGCGTGGAGACGAACAATTCCGCCGATTCACGGATACTGAATGCGATCTTATGAACATTGCCAGCTTTATGGTTATCAACCTTACTGGAGGTAAGACGAAATGTTTGGGTGACCGCGCTATTAATGGGTTTTAACATCACAAAGGGTCTATCGTTTTCATCGCCCACAACGGTGACCTCAACGCGATTTTGTTCCAGCAGAGTTAACTCGTGACTGTCATGGGCACTGAGCTTGAAGCTGTCTTCGGCTGAAGGGTCGGTAAGCCCCTTGACAATAGTAAGGGTAGTACCTTTCGTAAATTGCGCCACCACCTTTTGCATACTATGGATCGCCGAACTCATGGCACCGGGTGATAGCTCGGTCACAGCCAGCCATAACACGGCAGGGATGACCAAGGTGGATAGCTTATAGCTGAGAAACTTCAATTTCCGCTGCCAGATTTCATGACGTTCGCTTTGCAGGTAGGGCTTCCAGGCAATATTTTGAGGGTGAGTCCGCTTCAAGGAGAAAGACGAGCGTTGGGCTTCGGGATGCTTGATTTCCAATGATTTGAGTACAGCATCAGCACCAATGGTTTTGCTGTTCCAGCGCAAAGACAAGATGAAAAAAAAGCTCATGCTCATGAGACCTATGACGAGCTGCTCATCTTGCTCCATAGGCTTCACACTGGCCCAGATTCCCATAATCACAGCACCAAGGCTAAAGCTCCGCACCAAGCGGATCAGCAGCAGAAAGGCTTCACTAGCGATTTGGAAGCGATTGATGAATTTAATATGCTTACTCAGAATCGGGTCCATAACCTTGCCCCCTTACGATAGTGATCCCTAATTTTTCTTCCAACCATGGAAAGATAGATTCCAATACCACCCGCACTTGAGACTTATGGGTGAGCGGATGAGCCCCAATATTGCCGATTTCAACGAGCCGAATCTTATCTTTTAGGGGATGTTCGGCAACGAGGGTCTTCAAAAAAACCGCATCGTAAGTGGTGACCTGCTGGGGCACGATCACCATGGAGTCAATCGCTGCACGGGTGAACACGCTGGGCAGATGCTTAACAGCATTCATCACCTCCTTGGCAAAATTAAAAGTCATGCCAGGAAAGCTCAGCTGACGCTTACTAGGGGGCGTACCACCTAAGGCTAAAAATCGCGAGACCATAGATTTGGGAATGCGCGTGCGCGGAGCCATTTCTGCCATGGTCCGGATAAACGCCCGCGAAGCCAGGGAAAGGCCTTGGGTTTCCTTCAGCACGGGAGCTATGGATACGGCATATTTAACACATTCCGGAAACTGCTCCTGAAAATAAGTACTGATAAGTCCCCCTACCCCTTGGCTAATCAGAATCGGGATCCGCCTTTCAGACTTAAAACGTACCCAAGAGACCACCTGGAGAAGATCCCTTACCAAACTATCGAAGCTAGGAATGTGCCCTATGATTTGCCCGGATCGCCCATGCCCCCGTAGGTCGTAACAGTAAACATTAAAGTGGTATTCGCTCATAATCTGAGAAAAAGTCCTATAAAATCGAGTATTTTCACCAAGATCATGGATCAAAATCACCGGGGGAAAGGGCGAGTCCGTCCACACCCAACCCTTGACGTAAACAGTGGTACCACTGTGATTGATGGGGCAATGGTAAACCACAGTCTGGGCGCCTTCAGTCTCTTCTTCCTCAGAAATGACTTCCCGGTTTTCTCTATAGCTGCTTTCATCTATGTCTTGTGGAGATAGCTTGCCTTCTGCTTCATTCTGCTGGACCATAAATCGACCTTCTGACACGTGCATCCTAAGTCCGAACCAGGTTCATCTTACCATAGTTCCTCCCCTTAAATGCCCCAAAAAACCCAATCTTGGAGTAAATTCCTAAACAACCCTTGGCAAATTGGCAAATAATCCTATATGATATGCGACTACCTTGAGTAGACCCCTTATACGGGGGCGCAATGGTTTCGACGGGTGTGGAAGCCAGCTTTAAGGAGCATGTCCGGGATGGTAACGTGACCCGGTTATAAACGCGTTTCAAAAGTTAATCGGCAACGATCAACTAGCTTTAGCAGCTTAAGTTCTGCTACGTTGACCTAGAAGGTGCTAACACTTCTGGCGAGACGTATAATCTGTTAGCTTACCACTGAGATCCTTCCGTCTGTAGGGCTCATGGGACAATAACCAGGCTGCGGATGGCTGAGCTTGCCCCGGGCGCTGTCATCAAGAGGATAAATCTGGGAACTAAGCATGTAGTAGCCTTTGTTTGCCCATATTCGGACGCGGGTTCGATTCCCGCCGCCTCCATTCTGTAACCCTTTGAAATAACAGCCATAATAAGACACACTCTACAAATTTGTGTGTTTTATGTGTGTTCTTGATTTTTTTATTGTTCGCTACCCCAAGATGGCACCGAAGCAGCATCAGGAGACAAATGAGCATATAATTTTACGGTTGTTTTAAAGTCGGAGTGCCCCATTATCTTATAGAGATCCCAAATTCTCCCACCACGAATCATGTACCAAGATGCAAATGTGTGACGAAGGCCATGGAATGTAATTTCAGGTAAGTCTAAATTTGTCTTCCATTTTTTAAAAACTTCACTTGAAATTTTTCGACCTATGACTCTTCGACCAGTGCGAGTCTGAAATAATATCTGCTTGTTCTCCGCCCTTTCCATGGCAGTACTTAGCCATGAATTAAGGTGACTTTCATGGGAGAACTTGATTAATCTAGACTTTCCACTTTTTGTCGGCCCCATTTTATGTAACTTGTCATTCCATGACTTAGTTACGTTAACATGTCGTAGATCTAGATTAATGTCTTCAGGCGATAATGCGACAATTTCACCAAGTCTTAGACCGCATTCCAAGGCCAACAAAAAAGCCGCTCTGTAAGGTTCGTATTTAGCATTTAGTAATCCATCAACAAAGCGATCGATATGTTGTCTATTATCCCACCAATTTTTTACAGACCCTTGATTTACAGGTAACCTTTCTATTCTCATTGGAGACTTTTCAACAAATCCCCAAAACTCAGCCTTCTTAAACATTGTGTGAAGAGTACCCAGACAGTTATTAATTGACTTGTTAGAGAGCCTTCCCTCTTTTACAAGGTATGTTTGAAATCTTTCAATCATAGCTGGGTTAATATCTTCAAGGTACATAAACTGAAAAAACGGCACTATACGTCTTTCTATATCCAGCATATATCTTTCATGTGTGCTTTCCCTGATCCTAGGTAAATGTTTTTCACTAAAGATCTTTATAAGATCCTCGAATTTTGCTTTTTGTCGTGTATTTTTTGAAAAATCAAGAGATGATACTGCGTCAGATTTAAATTTCTTTGCATCTGACAACTTAAGGAAGCCTCGTTTACTAATTCTACGACCTCTAAATGAGGTATCTATTGTGTAGGTTCCATTTTGTTCTTTATACACTCCCTTTTCTGAAGTCTTTTTACGCACCGTCAACTCCTTTTCAACCAATCTAATACATCTCGCTTGGGGAACCAGAGTTTCCCCCTAACTTTAACATGTGGCATTCCTTCTCCAACCCATTTATAAATAGTCCACTTACTATACTGATTTTTTAAGTAATTCAAAAGTTCTTGGATAGTGAAATATTCTTCCGGATCGAATTGCTCTTTAGACTTGCTTCGCTTCACATAAACTCCAACAGGTATTATTGCGAAGGAAATTTGCGAAGAATGGAAAATTGAAGATTTGAAGAGTGAAGGTTGTATCCCAATCCTTGGAAAACAATCTTGGCGAACACTATTAGACAGAATCTAGGAAATCAAGGGTATTTTTTATTCTAACTCATAATCGAATTTTTCTTTTAGCCTTTGCTTGACCTTATACTCAATTACGGCGATTTTTGAGTTGTCATTAAGTTCCTCGGCATATGTCCATTTCGCTTCATTAATTACTTCTAAAAAACTACGCTGGAGACATATCATGACCAGGTCTCTTTGAAGTAACGAAGGGTCCATGCACTTTTCTATTTGAAAATAGTTACAATGTTTTAAAAGCTCATTACCTAGCTTAACCATATCTTCAATTTCTCTAGGATTTTTCACACGTCCTGTTTTCCATTTGGTGATGAAATTTTCTTTTATACTTAGATAGTTTGCTAGCTGATTTTGAAAACGCAAGCCGAGTGCATCCATCGCTTGTTTTATCATTATTGCTCTAATTCGTTCCAACTATATATCCTCTTTTTACACAGTAACTTCTCTGAGCGGGCTTTGGTCGCACCCTTGGTGTAACTTGAGATCCATAGTTAGACAAAATATTGCGTAAAAATCACGTAGAAATCGCACCTAATCAACTATCCATATATAAATATTTATAAAAAAATAAATGCTCTTTAAGACTATTCATCAAATCGAATTAAAATAAGATTGATATTATTGCTAAAAATGTTTTTTCGCTCCTTTGAATGGAATTTAATTCGATATATGGCTTTTTCTGAGTCAGAAAAAAGTTAGTCAAAAATTTTTTTAGCAAGAATGATTTGTGTTTGCACTCTTTATTAGGCTCCACAAAAATGTGCTGCTTGTTTTTCAATGATTTTCAGGTTTACCATTAGCGCATCTCGGGTGAGGAAAAGAGCCTGAACTAGTAGTTATCAACCATATGTTAGAACGGTATTTTTAGCCTTGATTTGTAGTAGTACTGAAAAAAGGGTTGAGAAGTACATCAGTGAATTACCAACAGTCTCCGCGTGCGACTGGTATATACATCGATACGTGTTTAGAGATTACAGCAGGGTTATGAGTCGTATTCAACTACTCCTTGTTTTAAAAAAAGGAATCTATACTGAATCAAATTCACTGATGAAAATACTTAAATCCCAAGGAATTCGTGTAGCACAAAATCCAATGTGTAAGGACGACCCTATAGTCGGCCTACATAAGTCGGTATTTGACTTTGAACAAAATTGGACAATCAAGCCCAAAATCTGAAGCAATAAAGCTTCAGTATAATTTATAATTTTCATCGGAGATAACAGTATGAAATTTTTAAGAGGTCTAATTTTTTTACCTATCATCCTCGCTTTTTTCGCATGCGATTTCAAAGGAGACAAAGGAAAGGATGGTGCAGATGGCGTTAAGGGAGAAGATGGAGTTAGCTGTTCAGTACTAAAACTTGAGAATGGTGACGACGCGATTCAATGCGGTGAGAGTATCGTTACTATTCCTGAAGGAAAAGACGGCCAAGACGGAAAGGATGGTGTATCTTGTACTATCACTGTCGAGGAAAATCAGCAATTTCTTACCTGCGGTGATAATCGCATACCTTTAGATGGTGATGAAACGAGTCTCATAGAACAGTTAAACCTAGCTCTGACACCTGTCGTAGTTGATGACTTCCTAGTTGAAGTTACTGGAACTGATCTGTTAGTTACTATAGATTTCAATGTACCAGTATCTATAAATGAAGATCTCGCATCGGAGCTTAGTGACTACACTTTTAGTCGTTTATCAGAAAAATCCTACTCATTAAAATCAGATGAGATCTTTCAGGGCTTTCCATTTATGGCAATGCTAAACACTTGGCAACTTGACCTACCTTTGGGTTTATTCGAAAATACTTACAACTCAAACTCTATATCTCCTGCTTTAACAGGAATACAAATCACCCACTATAGCTACGTCATGAACTTTGAAACTTTAATCTATGATCATGACGACAGCAACGTTTGCGAGAATGATTTTCAATCCTTGACCTATGATTCAATCCAGTCACTAGCGTCAGCCCATGCTCCAGTTCTACTATCAATAGCTGAACAAAAAGCCTTCAATGTGAGTGAATCTAAAGTAATCAAATTAAATTCAACTGATGACGTGCAAGTTACCTGCACACGCTCATAAGATACCCTAGTTTCGGGGGGCAGTTACGACTGACCCCCATTTTTACACAAGGAGAGTGTAATGGAAAAAGTCAAACTCATTAAATTTCTAGATACAAATATAATCTTAGACCGTCTAGAGCAAGAAGCACAAAACGCGGGAATGAGTCTAAATGAATTGTGGGGTAGAGTCAGTCTAGATTTACGCACGATGAACACGTGGCGAACTGCTACTCACACGCCCACACTTGCTAGCTTACAGCATGTTCAAGAAGTCATTAATGAATATATTCGCGAAAAAAATCCAGATACAGAGTTTGAGTATGTCGTCTAATACCTTCGGACCTAGCAACTTTATCTTAAAAGACGAGCCTATGGCTGAATACCATAGAAAATGGTGGTGGCTGAGTAAGTCTGTCATTGATTTGATTTTGTCGTCACCAAGACATTTTCATTACAAATTCTTGAATCCTAAAAGCTATCGAGTATCAGAGTCAAAAAGTCAATCAAGGGGGACAGATGTTCATACAATGCTTCTTGAACTTCCCATTTTTAAGTCTCGCTATCTTTGTGGCCCAGAGGGTAAGAATCGTAATCATGTGCCCTTTAAAAACATGGTTACGGATAACCCTGACAATATAATCCTTCCTTTTACTGAATATAAAATGCTAGAGGCTATTTACGATTCCGTTTTTCAACAAAAGCTTGGTCGCTACTTTCTCCAACTTGAAGGTAGTCCGGAAGTATCTTGTTATTGGATCGATCCAGAATTTAATCAGCTCTTAAAGTGTCGTCCCGATAAACTTATTGAATCTGAAAAGATCGTTGTAGACATTAAGACCACCTCTATCCTAGGGAAATTCAAGTTTGAGCGTCATGCTTCAGAACTTAACTATCATCGCTCAGCTGCCTTAACCCTGCGTGGTCTTAAGATACTTACAGGCAATGATTATACTTACATATTTCTCGTAGTTGAAACAAAACCACCCTTCAATGTGGCATGCTATTCATACTGCGAAGACGATATTGCCACCGGTAATTTGGAAATTGATAAAGCTATAAAAAAATACCAAGAGTGCCAGAAGTTAAATTCCTGGCCAGGATATTCGGACAACATCCAGTCTATTTCACTTCCTAATTGGCGAGGAGCCCAATATGAATGACGCAATTATTGAGCGAAAAAATGCAGAGCTAACGGGTCTACCCCCTCAAATGCAGGGACTTATGGTGGTTTCAAATCGTCTTGCTAAATCAAGCATTATTCCCAAGCGTTATATAGGGAAACCTGAAGATATTCTTGTCGCCCTGCAAATGGGATATGATCTCGGCCTATCCAGTTTCATCGTAGCCCTTAAAGAAATTTCCACCATAAATGGAATTCCAAATATTTCATCACAATTGGGAATCTCGCTGGCAAATCGTAGCGGGGTGTTTTCTACACCCATAGCTTGGAAACAAGAGGGAAAAAGTTGGGACGAACTTAGAGT
>JBNKNM010000080.1:0-21985 GCA_050293845.1 Pseudobacteriovorax sp.
AATAGCAACTGTTTTCAACTCATGGGAATGATCATGGTGTATCCCACGTAATTTATTGGCAATGTGCCTAATCCGATCATCTGAAATTCTTTGTAAGCTTTCGATCGTGTTGGTGATGGTAAAGGCATCTTTACTGGAAATCTGGCCAAAATAAATTTCTCTTACTTTTCTTGGTGCATAAGACAAAATACATATTAATTCCTCGTGAGTAATCATATTAAGAAGATTTAATAATTCAAATTCATCTAAATCAATTAAAAATGAAAATTCTTCATCGATAGGACGATGTTGGATACGAATCTGAGCTGCGGTGATATTTCTATCAAATTTTTCTAAAAACCCCCAAAGTGTCCTTGGGTCAGTCTTACGATTCGGTTCCACATAAGCTTTACTCACAGTGACCATAATATCCTTATATTTATTTTCTGATTTGAAATCATCTAATAATTGTGGATCGAAATGATCCAGAAAAAGACATAAATCATCTATATCTTTCTCATCAAGGTAGACCTGCAAAGCTGAAATAGTTGCTTCTTTATTGTTTTGAATACGGCTTTTGATTTGATGAATTCTTCCAACAACCATGGCCATATTAACCTCCGCATCGATCCTTTCATCATTTTGGATTGTATCATATGAAGTTTTTTGGATTTTTTGACGATGCCAGAACCAAGTAAAAATAAATCCGACGATGGCCAATAAAATAACAAAAAGCATCCATGGTAAAAAAGGGAGAATTGCTGTCAAAAAATTATCCAAAAAATATTTTCTTGATGTAGAGAGAACTAGTTGATCTGGTTTTTCATGTAGTTTTTTCGAGCGAATAGCTATCTTGATTCCAGGAAAACGTACTCGTTGCTTTATCCTTTGTTTGATAGCATAAATTTGCTTCTTATTTAATTTTGGCTCAAAGTTAAATTCACACAGTGCAGAACGTAGATGGTGTTGCAGATGACGACTAGATACTTTATCTTCAAGTCCGGGAAGTTCGGCATTGGGTTTGGTGTCGAGGGTTTCGTAATCTAGAGCAAGACAGCCAACGGGTCGACATTCTTGGGGCGAACATTCTTCTTGTAAAACTTGAATAAATTTAGAATCAATGTTGATGACTTCTCTACGGATAGATTCCGGTTCTTGAAATTGCTGTGCTTGCAGTAAATTACTAAACAAGAAAAGAGTTATAATAATGGTGATATACATATTTACTCCAGATTTTTTTCAATTTTTAAGATCTGTTTTTCGACCTTACGACTGGGCTCTACATCCTGGGCTTCATAATATGTTTTTAATGCGGCTTCTCGTTCTCCAATCTTAAGCAATAAGGACCCCTTTGTGCGTAGAGATTGAGGATGTTTAGGATAGCGCTTTAAGATTTGATTGACATATTGAAGTGCAAGTCCAAAATTGCCCTTGCGAACATGTTCTTTGATAATTTGTTGCGTGGCAATGATGCTTATAGGTTTCGAGTTTTTATTGATGGGGTAACCTTGAACAATATATGAATTTTCTATATCCTCATCTACATCGGATGGGGGGGGTACCATAACATCTATTCCTTGATTTGGTACAGATGCGTTATGATCAAGAACTATTTGTTGTCCCGAAGAAAGGATAGGAATCAACACCTCAGTTGTAGATTTTCCATCATTATAAACCACCTTTACATTATGAGGTGATAGTAATTTTGGAAAGTCAGGTTCATCATCTTCTTCTTGAATAATATCTAAACTTACTTCATCTTCTACAATATAGCGCCAAAACTCTCTTGATGAGTTACAAGAGAAAAGAAAAAAACTGAAAATAATCAAGCAAAAAATCATACTATGTCCTTATAGCAGGAACGGAAGTAGAATAGGATTATAAAGAGTTACACCAAGAGAAAAATTTGCTAAGGTATCGAGCGAGACAAAAATAGCATAAGTATTACTAATTCTTAATTGAGCCATGCCTCTTATACTATAACTATTTCCATCTGTATCAACATCTATTAAAGCTGATTGAAGTGCATAAAAGAAAGTTCCTGATACTTGTAAACGTTTTATAGAAGGCATTAAGTGATGATATGTAAGACCTAGAGATGGACCCAGTTTAGGAGTATAAAGCTGTAATGATATTCCTGTGATATGCTGGTTTCGAGAACCCCACTGTTCCACAAACTCAATTTCAAAAATAGGGGCTTTCCATATCCCTAAATTAATAAATGAGTAGTGCAATGAATCACCGTTGATACGTCTGTTTTTTTCTTGAGCGAAGTGACTCCATGGAACCTGATTGTTGAGATTAATATCTCTAGCATTGATAAATGCATAGTACCTTATGGTACCATCCATAATATCTATGACTTTCATTTCCACCCCTTCTCGTGTTTCTTTCAGAGAGGCATATGCTTTGACCTCAATATTGCCATATGTTTTTTTTAAGGAAGTAAGCTCACTCAAACCGATGGGACCATTATTTATTATTGAATGATTAATCTTACTCTCTAGTCGCCAAGAATTGCATTCTTTACACAACACGATTTGCTGATTAAATATTTTCATTAATTTAGACACCGCATAAGAAGAAAAATCAGATCGCGATTTTTTCCAGAAATGCTGAGGTTCTGCGAGAAGCAATGGACTGATACTGGAAAGAAATGAGTCATCTTTTATCACTTTTGCACTCAGGTCATCGTGTAGTAAATTAAGAGCGCGTACTGAACCTTTATTGATTCCGTAACTAAGGTTTGTGAATAATAAAACAAATATAAATGTCATGAAAGCTACCATCTAACGACTACCCCCATACCAAAATTATGATAGGGAATGCCTAGAAATGATGATTGACTGATAAAGGAATTGCTCTTAAGAAGTGGAAGATTTTCAATGAAGACCATCATACCGAATCGGAATTTTATATGGCTTTCAAAACCTAACCTCCAAGCTGTTAAAGAAGTTTTTGGTTCTCCATTATAGCTAGATAAATCGATGCTTCCTAGTCCATAAATAGCGGCATTAGGCCCTCTTAATCGCAGATGATGTCCTCCAAAGAACCAATAAAAATCGGGAAGAAAAAGATGTGGTCTTTTGCGGATCATGAGTCGCGCAAGGTGACCTCCGACGCTCCAACCTTCCATGGAATCGGCGATGCTGGTGAAGCCAATGGTAAATGCCATTCTGGTGTTTTTGTAGGGAAGTGGGACAGCTTCAAAACTCTGCTCAGCAAATATCATCGAGGGTACTGCAGAACCACTTGAATTGAATTGACGAATAATGAATCGTGTAACAACTTCCATATCGTCTCTTTGATTAAGAATTTTCAGTTGTTGCTGGCGGGCTTCGTGTTGACTAATTAAAGGGTGAGCTTGTCGCAGAATACGGCGTGAACTCATACTGGTTGTATACACCCTGGCCCATACAATTTTTTGTGGTCCTTGCATTTCAAATATAGTGGCTCGTAGAACCAAACTCCTTGCTACTGCCTCAAAGTGTAAAGATAATCCGTAATTCGATCGATTTTCTTTTACCAAATTTTCAATGACTTGAGGCTGATCAATGCCACGACTCATAATTGTTTTTTCGGGGTTTGAGTATGCCACAAATTGTTGACAGACACTGCAATAGTTCAAGCTGGTTTCTAATTGTGGATTTTCTTCAAGAAGTTTATATAATCGGTTTTCTACTGTAGATCTGAATCTCTCATCTAAACCAACAGGAGCACTGATCTCAGCCAATATAAGACTTGTTTTATTGGGCAATGGTGGATGTTGTGTCCAAGAATAAATCATTTCATCAACAAGGTCTGTTCCCATTAAACGGATATTTGAGAAGATACTTATCTCATAGGAAAATGCTATGATAGAATATGTCATCGACCAGATAAGGAGAACAAACTTCATATTTTAGATTTTCCATGATGCGGTGAAAGTAATCTTATATCAAAGGAAAACTCTGCTGATTGAATTCTCCTTATATAGATATCGATAATCTTGGTGTTCTCTGAATTATATTGTCTGACAACTTTCCCCTCACCTAGAGCAATTGTGAGTTCAGAATTAAATACTTGTGTTACATAATGCTTGATATCTTTGCTATCAGCTAAGACTCTGACAAAATATGATGCCGAGTTCTGCTTTTCTTTAGATTTAATATGTGCGGCAACTGCGATAGCTCTCTTACGACAATGCCGGGTAATGAAGTCATAGAAACTATCACGTGTTCCATAAGGAATGATTTCTCTTCTACATATAGCTGCTGGTTTGAGCGTATAGGTAGATGCTTTGTAATCTGGTTCTAATTCCATCTTTCTTTTTTCAGTGGCGGTGAAATTTAAACAAGAAGGCGGTTTTTCCTTAATAATATCAAACTCAAATAATGTTCGAGGCTCAAGTAAATAATCCATAGTAGGAGGAGCAACCCAAAAAAGTAATACTAATATAAACAATTGAGTCATAGGCTTAGCTTTCCCTTACCAAGATGGCTTTTTACATCAAAGCTATATATGCGGTTGGTAATCTCCTGAATAAATAATTTTGATAGATTGTGTTGCTTGTATTTTTTCTTTTTTTTATTGATTGAACGAGTTATATAAAAAACTAAGGCGGCTGGTCCAATTATTTTTCTAACATTCAATCCATAGGTATAAAACTCCTCATACCCTTTATTAGAGATATTTAATGAAACTTTAATGCTAGTATCACTAACGCATGGAAAGAAAGTAGCACTAAATATACATAGCGAAAGAGTCCAACCCCCATAGTCGGAATCGTTAGGATATTCAATAAGTGAAACTGTAAAATCCTTATCTTCACTAGATTTAGCCAATTCATCACTCTCAGCATACTCACCAATAACTATAGCTCCTAAATTGTTAAGAGTTAAAGCGATGATCTCACACAATTTAGAAAATATAACAATTCTTTCTTGGCTTTTTTTGTGTTCACAAACAACTTCGATACGGCTACCATAGAGTGATCCTGGATTTAAATATAACTGTAACGGTTGGGTCCACCCGCCTTGATAGGGTCTTTTGTATGTTATGCATCCGCTAGAGAACCATAATATAAAAAAATATAAGTAAAAATTATTGATTATCCTCATATTTTTCGACCATGCTTTGTTATGTTT
This sequence comes from Pseudobacteriovorax sp., assembly GCA_050293845.1. Lineage (GTDB taxonomy): Bacteria > Bdellovibrionota_B > Oligoflexia > Oligoflexales > Oligoflexaceae > DT-89. The sequence continues at coordinate 5,106 of JBNKNM010000080.1, forward strand.
CCATTGCTGCCTTTGACAGTCCTTTAATAGTATGAAAATTGTATCATTTCCATAGCTATCTAAATTGCCTAGTGCAAGAAACCAGGAAGTTTTTGCCCACTCTAAAAATAATAAACAGGTTAAAATAATGAGGACTAAAATATACAAGCCTGATTGAAAGATAATTGTAGCTGCATAAAGGTAAGTACTAGGTCAGTAAGAGTACGATATTTATTAACATTCATAGAGTTAAATATGATTACACCTATTTTAGGAATGGTTTCTTTGGTCATTGTTATCATGATAACTTTGTCAGAAAGGGATACCTCTACAATTAGCTTTATAGATGGTCGTGCATTTGTAGTTGTCTTTTTCGGAGTGATCGGTTCGCTTATGATTGCTATGGATCGGCGCTCTTTGATACGTATGATACTATCTATTAGAGAGCTTTTTCCAAAGTCAAGTCGATTCACAAAAGATATGAGATTGTCTCAAGAGTCATTGGAAGTCATACGCAATGCTTGGAGAGAGGATCGCAGAAATGAGATTTTACGTTTAGCTGATGAGGGTGCAACAGAGGAAATACGCGTAGCTGCTGACACCTTAATTAAACGGCAAAAGGGTGAGGTTTTAAAAGAAAAATTTGAAATTGTACGAGCCGGATACTTGCACCGTATTTTTCCAGTCATTGAGGGTTGGGAACTTGTTGCTAAGTTAGGGCCATCCTTTGGAATGGTTGGTACAGTTACGGGGATGGTACAGTTGTTCCGACATATGGATCAATATAGTTCAGACATGGGCGGGGCTATTGCTATGGCTTTGGTCACAACCCTGTATGGCTTGTTGTTAGGAGCAGCTGTCGGAGGGCCTATGGCGTCACGTGTAAACAAACAATTTAATGATCGTTTAGCTTTTTTGGAACTGTTAGAAAAAACTGTGGCATCGCTGGTGGCTGAAGCGGAGCAAAAGCGAGGTGTTTCTTGAAAATCCCTTTTCGGAGTCGTACTAATAACGAAGGTTGGCTGACCAGTTATGCAGACTTAGTCACTAACTTACTCATTTTCTTTGTCATCATTATCTCAGCCTCGTCGTTACAAAAAGGTAAATTGGAAAAAATTATTCAGTCTATCAGCCAAAATGATTCTGGCACTTCACTCATGAGCGCTGAACAACAAGTAAAATCTTCATTGTCTCAGCAAAATCTGAAGCAATCTGTGACTGTAGAATTAACTGATCAGGGACTGGAAATAATTTTTGATTCTGGTGTGATCTTTCCAAGCGGCTCTGCTGAGATTATAAGCGATATGGAAAAGCCATTAGAAAATGTTTTGCATGCAATTCTGCCTTTCACAACAAAATATCGCATTGCCATTGAAGGTCATACGGATGAAGTTCCCGTAAAATCTGGACGATTTCGTTCAAATTGGGAGCTATCTAGTGCGCGAGCTATGAGTATTCGCGAGCGTATCGAAAAAATCGGAGTAAATCCTTCTTCCATTCGCATAGAAGCCTATGGAAAATATAAACCCTTAGAGGATGAGAAAAGAGGTGCATTAGATCGTGAAACCTGGCTGGCAAAAAATCGTCGTGTCGTTGTTCGTCTCTTTTGAGGTGTTATATCTATCAGGATGTGCAACCATATTTACTGGCGATAAAGATCGAACTGTATTTATCAACTCCAACCCGCAAGGTGCAAGAGTTACCAGTGATAAGTCTTCGTGTTTAACTCCGTGTTCTTTGTTATTTACAAAACCCTTTTCTGAAAATAAGATTCGCATCTGGAAGAAAGGTTACAAACATCAAGAAACAACCTTAAGAAGGAGTATTCACTGGAGTTGGTGGATAAATTTTGGATTATTGACCCTAGGTCTTATTCCAGCGGGAATTGATCTAATTAGCTATAATATGTGGGTGTTGAAAAATCGAAACGTTTTTGCTGATCTTGAAGTAGGAGATGATAGCAAAGTTGTGACTGATAAAGATCTTAATGATGAAGCTTTTGAAAAAGATGAAGGAGCAGAGGATACCGTAAATCACGAAGAGAATGACAACATAAACGATTTTCAAAGTAAAACCGACAGTACGGCTTTTCCAGAAACATATATCCCTACAACCAATATTGATACTGAAAAAAAGAATAGCCAAAAAAATGATGTTGAATATCGAAATAACAGGATACGTGTCATTCAGATTTTTCCTTTTTCATATGTTGCCAGGCAGCTTGAGTATTATTTTGGAAAACTTTCTAAGTCTCGAAAGTTAAAAATCAGCAATCGTATCTATGATCAGCTTGCTAAAATGAAAATGGCAGGAGAGCGATTGGATATTGATGAAGCCATCAGGCGTTATCGCATAGAGTTACCTTAGCATCTGAAGAGTTAACGGCAACGGAACTGCAAGCCGAGATTCCAACCTTCACAATACAATGAGTATTTTGTTATGGGCAGAGAACCGCAACGCTGATACCTGAGTAATTCTTCATGAAGTAGCCAAAGGAAGTTATGATTTAGCGCCTCTTCATTGTTTAAAGCTATGGTAAAGGCAAAAAGAGGAGAAGGTTTCAGAAGGGCATGCTCCATGGTTCCATGGCCCAGCATTATGAGAGGATATTGTTCCATGATTTTAATTTTCTCTTCATCGTTTCGCCCCTTGATGGTAGCTAGAACAGATTTCATTGTTTGGGCTGGAACTATCATGATGACACCGGCTTCGTCTAACTGTGTTAGTGTGTCAACGAAGAGTGGTCTTCCCGACCCCTTATGTTGAACCATGCACTCCCCAGACACAGATATAATCTGTTTTTTAAGTAAGGGAAACTTCAGCCAGGTAAGAATATTAAGAAAATCGTGAAGATTATAGTCTCTAGTATTAATCTCACCCTTGAGATTAATGTTCTCTAGGTATGATCTTAGGCCCTGATGTTTGGTATTTTTTCCTTGTCTTTGAAGATGGGGGTGGATTGATAGACCCATTGCCTGTAACTGGGGGTTTAGGATTTCAGCGAGGTCTATAGCTCTGGGTAATGAAGGTATATTATCGAAAAGTTGACTGTACTCTTGATACTGCCTCAATGGCGGCGAGATGAAGATATCTGAAATACTAAACATACCATTAACAATTCTAATGTGAAACAATACTACTTGGAACTACTCCTGGTGGGAGTTATTTTATGTGGAATCAGGCGTTAGTGCAATACCCTTCCATAATAAGCAATACCCTTTTTATTTCTTACAAATCTCCAGATATGTGTGGTGGAATAACTGAGTTTGACGATCCAGGAAAAACCAATAGTTATTGACATAAGCCATGCAATTTTATCAGGTAAAGTAAGTGCTGTAAAAATTAAGGCGGCACAAACTAGAATGATAAGACTTAATAATTTTGATAGCAGTGCAGTGTGTTTATAGAGAAAGAATGAAAACATAATTATAGCAAATGCTATAGAGATGAACTTAATATTGACCCACCAGGATAGTTGATGAAAAATCTCGGGAGACAAGTTCTCCCCTGTGGTAATTCTCTTAAGGACTTGGTTTTCTAGAATATCAGCAATAGGTGCTATGGCACCAAATATAACACCAAGATACCAAAGTCTTTGCTGGCAAGAGCTAGCGACGGCTAGAAAAAAGCTAGTTATAAATGAACCATAAAAGAGTAAGAAAAAGTTGTCCAAGAAATTACCGTAATTCATAGCATCAACGTGCATCCGATACTCTTTAGTATCTGGTTCTCCTAATACAAGCCTGACATCATTTTCGCTTCTGGCAAACTCAAAGGCGTAAATGGGACTTCCATACCCTGGAGCATAGCCTGCGCCTTCATCTGGAAAAGCATCTATTATAATGAGGGAAATCATCAGCGCTAGTATGCCAGATAATGAGCATGTGATCCAAAACTTGATTGGTCGTAAGCTTAGAGGACTCATTAAAACACTCCGATATGCTGTGTTCTACAGAAAGCATAGCCATATCTATGTAAAAAAGATAGAAGGAGATTAATCTTTTTGGCAACGGTCGGTGGGGAACTCGTCACTAGGTCTCTATAGCTAGTAGATTCCCCTTAATCGCAAATGGTTTTGGTAGATTTGTAGTAACTCCTGGCGATGCATGCGGCCGATGAGCCTCCCACTATTATCTGCAGAAACTACGGGTAGATAACTATAGTCCCCATTGGTTATAATTTGAAATGCTTCGTAGAGCGTTTGGTTCGGCTGTATTGTGGCTACTTTTTTGTTTGCAAGATCTTTAGCCGTTAGGTTATCGATTTTGTTCTGATCATCATTGCTGATGCTGGCACTACTGATAATTCCTATAAGCTTGCCTGTAACGTCGATAACGGGAAGGGTGCGTCGTGGAGCGCTACGAAGTTTTTTGAGAATATCGTGATATTTATAACTAACAGGAATAGCATCCAGCTCTGGTTTGAGAATATCGCTGACAGATAGGGATTGTAGGACGCCGATGTCACGACCCCATTCCAGATTAATGCCCTTGCGGAGAAGTTTAATGGTATACATACTACCTTTTTGCAGGTGGTTATGAATGGCGAGAGAAATACTGCAGGCCATAATCAAGGGGAGAACGATTTCGTAATCATTGGTAAGCTCAAAAATAATAACAATGGCTGTTAAAGGAGCCTGCGTGCAAGCGGCAACGACAGCTCCCATGCAAACAAGTGCGTATCCACCTGGGTGGTCAGCAAATTGGGGAAATAAGTGATTCACTAGGAGCCCGTAGGGAGCGCCTATTGCTCCTCCTATGAGCAACGCTGGAGCAAACACACCGCCTGAAGCGCCGGAGCCTAGGCTGATTGCAGTGAGTAAAATCTTAGCGATGGCTACGGTGATGCCAATGAGTAATACACTTTGCCAATTCCCTCTTGGCACTTCCACAAACCATCTTATGGTATCCCAGGTTAACGGTCCTGAAACCTCGGGTAGAAATAAAAGGGTCACTCCAACGATGAGCCCTCCTAGAGCGGCCTTGACTCCTAGGTTCAGCTTGATCTTCTCGCTAATCCCTTCAACGTAGTCGAGGGCCTTTGTATAACTAACACCCACAAATCCAGCAACGGCACCTAGGAAGCAATAGAGTAAAATCTCCCAAGGGCTTTGCAGGATAAACTGAAACTCCGAAAATAAGGCGTGATTATTTCCCGAAATACTGCGGGCAATAAAGGTGGCCAGCATGGAGGAAAAGATGATCGGACTGAGGTAAGTCAGACTTAGATTGCCAAGCACTAATTCTAAAGCAAAGGCTGTTCCAGCAAGGGGGGCATTGAAAGTTGCTGCAATACCCGCAGCAGTTCCACAGGCAACGGTTAGGCGCATGCGCTTACGACCTAGATGAAGCACTTGCCCTACCCAAGATCCTAGAGTCGCTCCGATAAGGGCCGTAGGACCTTCGCGACCTACTGAGAATCCACAGGAAATAGAAATAGCAGAGCTAAAAAATTTGACGATACCAACCTTGGCTTTGATGATACCTTCATTGATCACTACGGCATGCATGATTTCGGGTACACCATGCCCCTCAGCTTCCGGAGAAAGATAGTGTGTGGTAAGGGCAATAATGGCTCCCCCAATACAAGGGATAGCAATAATAGCTATGATAACTTCAGGTTGCCAGTCAAAATTGGCTACTCTTTCTAAATAAGGAAGGATCAGAAATTGGCTGAAGGTGATAATCGTTTTATGAAACAGGATGGCAGCAGTGCCAGCTGCACAACCAATAGCTCCCCCTAGAAACAGAAAGCGGAGTCCGAACTCCTTACCTGACTTATTGAAATAGTTTTTTAGTTTATGCATTGTCAATATTACGCGTTTTGTGTGTTGGGTGACCGGGAGATAAGACGGCATTGTCGAACCAGTGAAGCAGCGATATCATAAGTATCTTTGCGTATCAAGGATCTATCATAGAATTCTTACTAAAGTGTTCCAGCTAATAGCAATTTCAACTCGGGCGGGCCGATAATTTTTGGATCAATACTAGTCTGATTCCGACTCTCTTAAAGGCTGCCTTGTCCTGGTATAATGAAAGAAGAGCAGAGTGTTGGGAGAAGCTATGAAAAAAGTTCTATTTATATGGGCAGTATGCGCTCCATTGCTAGCAGCAAGTGAAAATATCCCATCTAAAGGCGCCTCTTATTTCGACTATCTTACTGAAAAGCTAGGAATTTCCTTCAATGGCAACCCCCTACCTGCAACTCCTCACCCCTATCACACTCTGGTTAAAAAACTAAATCAGTTCTCACCAATGTTTGCTGCTGTCATTCCATTCGGTAGGTCACTCCAAAAAATGGCCGCTTATCCAAATTCTTTACAATTTCCAAGGGTATTAGTTGCAACTCGCTCCGATAAGCTAGGCATCAACAATCACTTTCGCGGTAGGCTCTTTATTGGCTATGTTGAGCCTTCCCGAAAATTGGAAGTCATTAGTTATAATCCCCAGCTGGCTCGCTTTGAGTTTCAAATTGTTGACAATTTTTACCCAGGGGGAAAGGCTGTGTCCCGTTATGCTTCACGTCAATTATGCACAAGATGCCATCAGGGAGGTGTTCCCATTTTTGCTGGCGGCGATTGGTTGGAAGCAACAGCCCTTAACCATGAATTGCGCGCCTTGGTGAAAAAGGCCATAGGGGCAGATGACTATTTAGGAGTACCTTTGGCTCGAGACCAAAAAGCAAAGGATTACGATATGGTAGCGCGACCGGAACGCTTTGATGATATGGCTCATTCAGGTGCAGAATTGATCGCTTACCAACGTGCTTGGCAAGATATTTGTACTAGCAGTGACAATCCCCGAAACTGCAGACAATCACTTTTAGCCTGGATGGTGATCACTAATATTTATGAAAAAATTTCTTTAAAGCCGGATTTGGAGCTGCTTAGTTCGTTCGTGCAAGTTATGGGAAAAGGTTCCGTAGGCATCCCCAAACATCGGATTCCAGATCATAATCCTGTAATAAATGGCCAGCTTTCTTATGAATTCCCCAAAGATATTGATCCTTCATTACCTCGTGAACCCCTTTTGCTCATCATGGCTTCTGATAAAGATTCTTTAGGAATTCAGTTCTTTAAATTTCATATTTTCATGCGCAGAATGGGGCAGGCTATTTTTACGGAAAAGGATTTTGAGAACCTTCGCAAATTTATTACGTCTGTTCAACCTACCAGAACTCTTACAAGCGACTGGAGCTATAAGGACGGAAAAAATTATAAAAAACTTTCGGTGAAAGGAAAAAAATATTGGTGCCTACCTCAGCCAGGGCAAATACAAAAAATCCTTGATCATAAACCCTTAAAGAAAATTAGTTTGAAGTGTTTTAATCGAAAATTATATAAGGTTTTTGGTGTGCTGCAGAACCTCAAGTTAAACCGTACCGGTCCTCTGGTTAGAAGCTCAGTGTTAAAAGAGTTGCAGAATGAATTAAAGGTGAAATATTGGGATAGCCTTTGTTGCCAGAGAAATGTCGATCCCAAGTATTTCAAGGCAAGTAAGCAGAAAACTTATTTAAACAGTGAAAATATTAGGGATCATAGGATAAAGATATTTTTTAATTTTTGCAGCGAATGCCACCTTCATCAAGATCTACCCCCACCATTCTTAGCAGCTTCAAGCGAAGAAGAGATTATGGCCAAACTCAAGAAAAAAAAACACCTCATTCAATTTAGGCTGCAGTCAAAGCAGATGCCCCCACAATTTGCTCGCCGGCAGCCTAATGCTACAGAACGAGAAAAATTGCTGCAGGCTCTCCAGTCACTTCCTTAAAAAGGGCCGCTATTTATGGGCAAATCTTAGTCGAATGCACTGAGTTGCCAATATTGTTTACAGCAACAAGAGAAAAACAGTACTGGTTTTGTTCCACAGACGTAGTCCCTAAAGCTGCTTTGACTTCGTCATCAGTGACGGTAATTGTGTATTTGCCTCCGTTTGGGGTTAAGTCTGCCAAAGGATAGTTTTTGATTTCGATGGGAACTCCAGAAGCATTGGGATATCTTGGATTTGAGTCTGGAGGTACAAAAAATATTTTGTAGGACAAAATGGAAGCATCGGTGCTTTGATCCCAGGACATGGAAAAACTTGAAGCATTTGCAACGCCATCATCATTATTGTTGTCGTCATCCTGAGTGGCTGCGTTATCGTTGTTGTTTTCCGAGCCAGTGTTAGCGTCATTACCAGCGGCTCCCGTATTAGCTCTCTGTTCGTAGACGACTTCCTGTTGACAGGCATAGAAAAATAAAAATCCCAGAAAAAACAGTAGACTAGATATGATCGTTTTGTAGTGTTTCATGTTTTTATCTCTCCTACTTTGTCACGGAAAAACCGGTGGGTTGCTGTGGTGGAGGAGCGTCCGCTGTGGTGATAATAATATCAACACAAGATTTATAAGGACTCAGGCCGCCCATATCTTGTATAAATTGCAAGGTGCAATCCGTACAGGGAGTATTAGGAACTTGAACTCCTGTAAACTGGTATTGATTTGAGCTTCCTGCCAGTGCAGTGGCATCGTCAGTTAAGGTTGTGAGGTTTACAAAGTTTACTAGCCCGGCCTCTGAAAAGTTTAGTTGGAAAGTGCCCGAGTGGGAAATAGTCTCTTCAAAATTTACATCAAGGGTCTCACCAGCTATAAGAACCACGGGATTATCGCTTCTGGTGGTACTCGCGGTTCCACAAGGAACGGCATCAGGGGCACCACCCTTATTGCTGTCAAGGTTATTCCGGCTGATAAGTCGTGGTATGGAACCGTCGGCTTCAGCAACCCTTAGCCTAGCATGGGCCATAGCTAACTCAGGAAGCAATCCTACGAGTGTTATAATAATTTGAAATGAAAATTTCAAAATTGATCCCCCTTGTATACTTAGCAAATTAGATAACGAAGGCTTATCGGAATTTTGACGCTTCTCGATAACATACTTCTCTAATGCTCGGTTAATATTAAAAAGATCTCTCGGAAAATTACCCAAAAGTTTTTAGTGCCAAGCTAGTTATGGGGTGTTCCTTGCAGATTTGCATATTTTTTTCTAGTTCTCTAGAATTCCTAAAGTTTTTCTGTATACTACCGATGTATAACACTGCACTTACCCTAATGAATTATGTAACCAGCAGTCAGGAGTTTATCGATGCTAAGTGCCTTCTCTAAATGCTCTTCAATAATTTTTGGAGTGTTGCTACTAGCAAATGTCCATATTGTTTCCTGCGTAAGCACGTCACGCTATAATTCTATTGCTCATCAAAACGCAGTTAATCTAAAAATTCAGGTGTTACATCTAGTGGCTAATGCAGACCAGGATATTACCAGGCAAGTAGATAATATTGAGCATATTAGGAGCTTAGCAGACCAGGCCATATCATTTGCAGAGTCGTTACCAGATAATCAAGATGTGACAAAATTGTGGCTGGCTGCTATGGGGGAGCAAGAAAGTATGTGGGCTGATTTTGTTACTAAATGGACTAAAGACTCACAACTAAAACCCATTGTGAAAAAGGGGACATCAAAAGCCTTTACCGAAGCTTTTGATGCAATTATAAAAGTGGAAACCAGTAAAATTGGGAATGATCAATGAGACATATTGATGAGATAAAAGATGAAGTTGGAAGCCTCGTCAAGGGTTTTTTGGAAAAAGAGATGGGAATCTTAATTGAAAACACCCAAGAAGCCTTAGATAGTTTTTCTTCTGACTTGCCTCTGTGGATCGAAGCTTTCCAGAAAGGTGAGATATCTCAAGATGACCTTGACTACTTACTAAAGCAAAAAGAGAGAACCATAAATATTAATGGTCAGAAACTGGAAGCCATTTCAAAAATAGAACTGGAAAAACTTCAAAATAGCATTCTTGATACAGTAGTCGGCAGCATCATTTGATGCGACATTGATAGTCTTGCCAGAATATCCCATGATCAAATTCAAAGAATCGAAGGTACTTTCTCAATCGGTAAGATTAGGTAGATCAGATGATCTACCCAGTGTTGCATGATTCAAAATTAACTTAGACGTGCAATATTTGATACGAGGAGTACTGGTTTTTCAAACTCTAGCATGGAGTAGAAGGGAACTTTACCGATAGCAAATGGTTGTTTGTGCAGAAAATGGTGTCGGCCAAAGGCAATAAAATCAGGATTAGTAGATTTTATGGTTCCAGAGAGTTCCTCGGCGACATCACCAAATGTTATTCTTTGAATGTAAGCGACATCATTTTTTTCCAGGTAAGAAATAGGAACTTCTACACGAGCTTTTAACTGTTTAGAAATTTGTTTCTCAGTGTCTTCGACGATGCTATCGTGATTAATGGAAAAATCATACTCAAATTCATTAATGGCCATAATGTTGGAGATTTGCTCAGCCCAGCGTTTTAAACGTCCTTTTGTCTCCGGATGAGAGTGGAAGTGTATGAGTTCAGAATTTTTTAGGGTGCCAGCAAGTTCAGCTACTGTGGGTACTACATCTGCGCTTGTGGGGGTAAGGTCGTCAGCAACCAATAATGTCAAACGACTGCTATCAAAAGCGAAGGTATTACCCTCTGGAATAGTAAGAACGGGAATCGAGGACTCTGCCATCAGCCCTACTGCGGTGGAAAACCCTTTAGGAACAAAGCGTCGGGAAACAGCTTTTACACCAGCTACCACAAGGCTAGCCTGCATTGCAAAGGATTCGCTGCGAATAGCTTCACTTGGATTTCCTACAAGCACTTTTGTTTCAAAACTATAGTCCTCTTGGAATTCCTCCATGACTTTTTTTAATTGTATGTTGGCATCTTCAATACGCTGTACTTCAGCCATTTTTGCAATGTTAATTGATACATATTCACCCGGATAAGTGGAGCCTGCTAGGTACATAGGTTCAACCACATGTACAAAAGACACGCTCATTTCAGTTCTTCTTGCTAAATTGAGAACCGACTTAACAAAACTAGTATCGACGGGAAGTTTAATACCCGCCACTATTTTTCGATCGTTGCCACTAAATCTCGCAAACATAATCATATCCTCCTATCTCAATTCATACTAAGCAAGGTACAAGCCAAGTTTTATTTTTTATTAAAACCAAATGTTAAGCTGGTTTTGAGATACCGATGGGAAAAAGTGTGGGAAATGATGTGGCATTTGCCACAGTTGAGTGTCTCGGAAAGCTCAACTTCACTCTTTGATGTATGTCAACATAGTATTGAAGTGGTGCCGTTGGTAGATGCTGGTTCCATCTTAAACTTGTAACTATCTAAAATACCTCTACCTTGAGCATACTGATAAGAAATCGGAGTGGCAGATGGTCAGTTTTAAATGTTCTCAGTTTGAAAAATGAGTCATCCTCCTGTGTGTCAAATGCTACCTTAGAAATCCTGTTAGCTACCGGTAGCCTGAATAAATGATGGAAGAGCGCGGTATCAAAGTCGATAACTGTGTCCTATCTCTGTGGCCTAAGCAAAGCTTTGCGACGGAACCGTTTGAAGGGGTAAAAAAGACGGTGTAATCTGACCAAAAACAAACAGTAAAAAGTTGGAGTATACACCGATGAATGTCACCATAGATAACGTCACATCTTTAAGCGAAAATCCAAGAGATCTATGGCATGTTGCTTGTTTCCATTCAGATATGTCTGCAGAGACCCCACACCTGTAGTTATAGTGTAATCTTTGGGGGGGGGACTTGGAGGACGCGTATCTTCGATTGTTTTGTCTAGTTTTTTATTCATATATTTACCTCCCTACAAGGGCTATGCAATGGGGATGCCGCATTTGAAACTCTGGCACATTTGAAAGGGATTTTGCGGTTTGATGGTAACTAATAGCTATGAAAGACCATAGATTAAGCGTCAGGCTACACGTGGTGGTTGTTTAGGATTCCGGTTGCACTCCAATTTAATAGGTATTAGGTTTTCTCGGTCTGATGATCCAAGTCTTAACGCTAGAATAGCCACAATAAGGATGTTCCTATGACCGTTGTCAAATCATCTAATAGGGGAATTTTCGCAAAATTTTTAAAATTTGTTGAGTGGGCTGGAAATCTACTGCCTCACCCTGTAACTCTGTTCGCCCTATTTTGTGTGGCTATCGTTTTGATTAGCTTTCTATGTCAAATATTTGGAGTTGAAGTTGCCGATCCTCGCACTACGAATGCAAGTATTGCCGCAAAAAGCCTGTTGAGTCCTGAAGGGCTACGCTGGATGATTACCAGTTGTGTCAAAAATTTTACCGGCTTTGCTCCCCTGGGTACCGTTTTGGTCGCAATGCTTGGCGTTGGAGTAGCTGAGAGTTCAGGGCTGCTTTCAACTGCTATACGTAGCTCTGTTCTTCGTGCTCCCAGTCATCTTGTTTGTCCCACCCTCGTTTTCGCTGGGGTCTTGTCAAACGTAGCTTCGGAGATGGGATATGTAGTTATGGTACCATTAGGAGGTTTTATCTATCTTGCCTTAGGTCGCCATCCTTTTGCGGGAATGGCTGCGGTTTTTGCAGGGGTGTCTGGAGGATATAGCTCTAATCTATTAATCTCCACCGTGGACCCACTTTTGTCAGGAATAACCCAAGAGGCAGCCCGGCTGATCCAGGCTGACTATAGCGTGCATCCAGCCGTTAACTGGTATTTCATGGCATCAAGCTGCTTTATTATTACGGGGTTGGGCTGGTGGATATCGGTAAAGATAGTCGAACCTAACCTAGGCACTTACGAAAGTGGTTACGGTGATATTAAAAAGGGCGCAGAGAAAGAATATCTCAATGGACTGACTGCGAAAGAAAAAAAAGGACTTATCTATAGTAGCCTTTCAGTTTTCGGCATGGCGGTTATCGTTTTGGTACTGCTCCTACCAGAAAACGGCCTACTACGTGATCCTAGCAATGGCGGAACCATTCTGAAGTCTGCCTTTTTAAAAGGTATTGTAACTTTTTTATTTATATTCTTTCTGGTCCCATCGACAATCTACGGATTTATCGTCGGCAAATTTAAATCCACAAATGATATCATCGACGGCATGAGTCAAGCCATGCGTGATTTAGGACTGTATATTGTCCTCGTTTTCTTCGCGGCTCAGTTTATAGCCTACTTTAAATGGACAAACCTTGGTTTTATTACCGCTGTTATCGGCGCAGACTTTTTGCAGAATATCGGATTAACGGGCATCATTGTTTTTATCCCATTTATTCTGATGTGTGCTGTAATCAACTTAACCCTTGGCTCAGCCTCAGCCCAATGGGCCGTTACGGCTCCTGTTTTCGTGCCTATGCTCATGCTTTTAGGCTATAGTCCCGAAGTCATTCAAGCGGCTTATCGCATCGGTGATTCGACGACTAATATTATCACACCCATGATGTCATACTTCGGCTTGATCCTTGCTTTTGCCCATCGCTTCGATAGGCGACTAGGTATTGGTACCATCATTAGTACCATGGTCCCTTATTCGATCGCATTCCTGTTGGGCTGGACAATTTGGTTCTACCTATGGGTTTTTGTTTTCAACTTACCCGTTGGTCCTGGTGCCCCGACTTTCCTTCCTTCGTTGGTGCCGTAAGGAATTCGGATCAAATAAAAAGTACAGAATCATGGAATTGTCAGTGACTAACTCGGCTTCACCATATCCTCGGGCATCAATGGTCAAACCACCGCTTCCAACCTTAATTCGGCGAGGTCACTTTAGATGACGTCCAACTGCTTAGGAGAAGTAGCTATTCCATTCGGACAAAAGAACGACGGTTCTTAGAAAAGGTCGCATATATGGGAGTAATCAATTTTTTCTTCAAAATTCCTTATCCGCACCCCAATCGGGTTGAGGTGCAACTCTACCTTCTAACAAGTTTTGGTCTCTGGTTAAAGTCACAATTGATGCAACTTTTTCAGTGTTACTTGGTGGTTACGCAAGGTTTGCCATGCGTTCCTCCTTCACGATGAACCGAAAGACATTTCTCTTAAACAATTCATGTTTATTGTGATCGCCAAATACCGATGCTGGTGCCTACAATTCCTTAAAAAATAACCGATCAAGGAAAAGACCATTTTATAAAAAAGGGTAGCTCATGAGTAAATACATAAAAACAACCATCGCTATTTCTTTTTTCTGCTATGTTGGCTTCGTGCCTGAGATTTGTTCTGCAAACAACCCACCTCAAGGCGATGCCTTAATAGGTAAAACAAAAGCCACCGTTTGTATTGGCTGTCACAGCCCCAACGGTGTTAGTCAGATCCCAGACATCCCCAACCTTTGTGGACAGAAATATCATTACTTGGTTAAGGCTCTAACGGCCTATAAAAACAAAGCCAGAGAAGACATCACAATGAATGCTCTTATTGCAGATAAAAGTGACGAGGATATCAGGGATCTGTCCGCATTCTACTCTAATATAAGGTGTCCTTGATGGACTCTTTGGTTAAAAAAGCACACACAAAAAGCCTGCGCTTTAAGCTTTTCGGGGGGTTCCTTGCGACAGTTGGCCTACTTATGATCGTTGAAATCATAGGTATCTACAGCACACAAAAGATTCACAAGGAAATCAATGTTTTTTATAAAGTCAACCCACTCGTTGGAGCTGCTAAAAATGCGCAGTTGTCAGTCGCAAAAGATCAAAATTTGATGATCTCAATGCTTGCTGCCGACTCAAGACAAGAACTTCAGGAACTATGGACTGAGCATAGGGGCTTAGACAAGCAATTTACAGTGCAGATCGATGCGATGCTGAATGGAGGCAAAATCAAAGGTGTAAATGTCTATGCAACTCAAGATGAAAAGCTGCGTGATCTTCTTAAAAATGCCATCAATTTTCACAAACAAGAGTTTCTTCCACGCATCTATGGCATTTTTCTTCTCAAAGATCGAGTACTCTACGAAAAAGAGGAAGGTATCAACGTAAATATCCCAGGGCGCAATCAAGCCATTCACAAACAAGTCAAACTTATTGATGTCGAAGCCAACTCTATAGCCAGTCGAATGAATACGATTTTGAATGAAATAGAAAATTCATCCCAGAAAGAACTAACCAGGACACGCACCTATCTAGAGAAATTAGTCTCAAGTACCGTATCCAACGCGCTTCTTGGGGGTGCCATCTTCTTAATCGTTTCTCTTGTTCTGGCTCTATCAATTACGAACTCCCTCACTCGTCCCATCAGTCAAACGATTTCTCAACTCAAGGGAGCCTCTAGTGACCTTGCGATGGTTTCTTCACAAATTGCAAGCTCTAACGAGAAGCTCTTAGATGGTACCTCTCAGCAAGCTACAGCTACTGAAAAAACAAGCTCAGCTATTTCTGATATCGGTAGTATGGTGGAAAGGAATGTCGACTCAACGACAACACTTAGAGATGTCGTAATTAAGAACGAAAATATGGTTTCAAGTGGAAAAAACTCCGTCAAGGAAATGGTGGCATCCATAAACGAAATCAATGATCAGAACACAGAAGTGAGTCGACAGATGGAGACCAATGCTCGACAGCTTCAAAACATTACACAGATTATTGGAGAAATTAACGATAAAACTAAAATCATTGATGAAATCGTCTTCCAAACTAAAATACTTTCATTCAATGCTTCGGTTGAAGCTGCACGTGCAGGTATACACGGCAAAGGTTTCTCTATTGTCGCTGCTGAGATCGGCAATTTGGCAAAAGTGTCTGGCAATGCTTCAAAAGAGATCAGCGCCTTATTAGAACAAAGCACTGAAAAAATTAATAGCATCTCCACTGAATCCAGCAAACAAGTTTCCGAGCTCATCCAGATGGCCAAATCAACTGTGGAAAAAGGTATACTTAGAGCTGATGATTGCCAAAAGGCATTAGATAATATCCTTGTTGGCGCGAATTCAGTGCATGAAATGGCTGAACTTATTGCAAACTCCTCTAAAGAACAAGCGCAAAGGGCGCAAGAGATCAATGACTCGATGAAAGACCTCAACTCAGTTACTCGGGATAACTCCTCTCTGACAGAAGCATCAGTGCAGTTTACGGATAATCTGCTGACGCATTCCTCTAATCTTTTCAAAATCGTCCAACGTATGTCCGTACTTCTTTATGGTCTTCGTAAAGAAGACAATGCTCCTGAAGAAGATCCGGTAAAACCACAGCTAGATTCGAAAACCCAAGATGCCGCATAATCGGCTTTCCTTGGAGTCATTGCTTCGATCTTAACAAAGGCTTTGGTGCAACTACGAGGTAAAAGTAAGAAACCTTTTTGATCTATGAAAAGCCTAAGCAACGACCCCAAAGACTTCTTGATAGTTCTAGCATTTTTTGGATTCGAATCTATAATCGAATAACTATTAAATGATTGACATGATATTTAATACTACCCTATATTTATAGGTTCCTTGTGTAGCCTTTCCCCGAAGGGTAGGTGGTCAACTTCTCTCTTTCTCTCATTGTAGAGCCTTAAATTGCGGGGCAGCTAAAAGTCGAATGAAGATTGGCGAAAGCTTTATCGTAAAAGAAAAGAAGACTGGAAAAACTAGGTATGTGACAATCAACGAATCTGTCTTCCTTGTCCTGAACGACTATCTTGAAGTGAGACAGCGAACAAAACCCAATTGTCCATTATTTTATCGCGGAAGGGTGGAGTAGGCCTTACTGTTCCTTCGCTCCACCGGATGGTCAAGTCTTGGTACAAAGAGGCAAGGCTCAAGGGAAACTATGGCAGCCACACTCTTCGCAAGACTTTTGGCTACCATCAGCAGGTTACTTTTAAAATTGAATTGCCAATTTTACTGACTATTTTTGTCCATTGCTCGAAAAAGCAGACGCTTTCTCATCTTGGTGTGATGGCGATTTAAGCTGCGATTTGAAAATTTGTCACTAAGCTGCCGAGCGTTTTAGTTTTTCGTATTAGCATATTCTCAAAGTCCAGAATTTTACTGTTGGCTAGTACAGCCTGATCAGGAATTTGACCACAAATTCCTTGGTGTGGCCGCATCTTGTTATAGAAGTCTTG
>JBNKNM010000081.1:0-21952 GCA_050293845.1 Pseudobacteriovorax sp.
ACCTTTTTCTTAGTGGGAAAATCTCATTTAACGAATGCGAGAAGGAGGCCAAAAAGATACTCGAAAAACTATACGAAGCGAGAAATGCTAGTAAAAGTTCTCCTCTAAGCTGTAACGAAAGACTAATGATGGAATACTTTGCTTCGAAATATATGAAGAAATCCAGGCAAAGAAGAATAGCTGACAGTACTCATGAAACTGCATTCAATGATCTGAAAAGGGCTATTGTCGCTGTTGGAGGCAACGACATTAGATATGCCTCGGTTGATCATTTACAAGAAGCAATCGATAGTTACTATGAAGATTATGAGTCAATTGGACCACACAAAAAAACGATCATTCGGATTAATGCATTGCTGAAGTTCGCTGGTCGAAGTGATTCGGATAGGCTTGAAACTCTACCTGAAGAATATAGCGAAGTGAAAAACTTATCTCACGAAGAGTTTTTAAAAGTCATTTCTGAACTACAAGGCCACGACAGAATTCTTTCAACAATAGCCTATTATTCTGGATTGAGACTAGGTGAAATTTTTGCTTTGAATAGTAAAAAGGTAAGGAGGACTATAGGTGGGTATATTATTAATGTGGACCGCCAAATGTATAGAAATGGGGAGTTTGGTTTGCCAAAAAGGCGCAAAGTTAGACGTTCTTTTGCGTTCGATGCCTGCAAAGATGAATTATCAAAGTGGCTGGATACCTCGGAAACAACTCGGGTGAATGTAAGAGGAAGAAAATATTGGGAAGTGGTTGCACAAGCTTGCTCTTACGCAAAAGTATCGAATGTTCTGTCATTTAAAGACTGGAGACACTGCTATGCTATAAGCCTTCTTAACATGGGAGCAACAATTAGCCAGGTAGCTCAGAATCTTGGAAACTCTGAACAGGTATGCCGTAAGTACTATACTGGCTATATCATGACAAACGATGGAATTGAGACAATGGCAAGGAGCATCGTTAAAAACGCTGAGGAATTCTTTGGGCCAAACGGTTAGAAAAATCTTCTAACCGCTAAATTTATCATAGCAACTTAACTATCTATATTGTTTGGGATTTTGGTAGCGAGGACGAGAATTGAACTCGTGACCTCAGGATTATGAAAAGGTGAACTGGTCCGCAATTTTTTCCTTGTTATTAGATTGTTAGGCTTACTATTTCTAGATAACTTCACCATGGCTCATGGAGCATTCATTTTAGGACATTTTATGTCACGGTAGCTCCTTGTACTTCTGAACTCAAAGAGAGCTTTTTTTCCGCATTTGATCCATATTCAAACAAGACATAATAGGACGCCGAAAGGGATGTCTTTTGCGAACCCTGAATTTCTGATCTACGCTTAGTTTGCTACATTTTTATAACTATACCCACAGCTGAAGTGTCTTCTAGCCCACTCGAACTGATGAAAAAAGCTACTGGATTTTTTATTCGGAATGGATAAGCTGGGATTGAATGGCTTTTGGTGGAGTAGGTGTTGGACGCACCCACTCCCAAACAACGGAGCCTAGCAATCTTGGACAAAAGTAGACCCCATCGTTTCATTTAACGATCATAATCCCTTTTTACCTACTTTTCAATTATGCTAGTAGCTCCCTCAAGGAATGAGGGAAAATCATGTCAAACCTACACCAATTATTTCCACTCGATCACGAAGTTTTTAGAGGAGGTAGATACCTCGAAGCCCTTGCGTGTCTTGAAGACATAGATCATTGGGAGCTTTCGATCCTCCAATATCTAGGCAGCAAGATGCCTTTTGATAAAGGCTTTGTAGGTCAAACCGCCTTCCCGTCAGTCGCAACCATATCTGCCAATACAAAGATCCCACAATCGACCGTCAGGAAAAAAATCAACTCTCTTGTCAAAAAGGGATACCTAATAAAAAAGCAGCGAAGGTTTCTTAACGAGCGTGGCCATTGGCAACAATCAAGCAATGACTATCAACTCACAAACCTCCCTTTCGAAAAATTCCAATCGGTCCTTGATACTCGTCGCAAAATTGCAATGGAGAGAAAACGTGCTGTAGGACAGTCTGAAGTAGATCAGTTTATGCCCTTTCCTGAAGATACCCCCCCTCCCAAAATCACAGAGGTAGGGTTAGCCGAGTGCGAAGAGGGGGCGATACACTCGGTAGCTACTAATTCCCCATTGGAGTCCCTAGTTGAAGGTCCTAATCTAGATCCTCATTCTTCTTATCTAGAGAGGCCTATTTCCGAGCGAAAGGCAGAGGCCAATCGGATCATTGTCAATTGGGAAGAAATTATTAAAAGCTCGGTTACAGGCTTTGAGAAAAGGCGATTCATTGAAGAGTATATCAGGACCCGGTCATCTGAGATTCAGTTACTAGAAAAGCTACAACGACTGGAGCAGGATCCTTATCTGTCTGAGAGAGCTAAATCTATAAACTTTCTCTTTAAGGGTTTTGATATGGCCCTTAAAAATAGGGCAGAAATCGTCAAGATAGGCTCTACAGCGCTTCAAGAGGCAAGATCCCAGCAAGAGCTAGAAGAAATAGAAAAACAGCTTCCAGGCCTTATTTCCCAGCGATCTTGTAATTTTGTTTCACCGTCAAAATCAATCATTGCTAGCCTATTCAATGAACCTTTGGATAAGGCGAGGAAGCGAAATGGTTCTCCTGGTAATGGTACGAAGGTTCCCTCCACTACGCAAGAATTGAAATTGGCGATTCAGGAAGAGATCCAATCTAGGCCTACTGAAAAACGGAAAAAGAGACTTGAAGCCATTCTCGGCAACTTTTCAGATCTAAGCTTTGCCCATCTTTTGGATCTATATCTGAAGGAGGATCGCTGTGACTAGGAAGGAATACAATCGCCAATATTACCTGCGCAATCGTGATCGACTTAGGGAACGTGCGAAAAAGCGAAAGCGTTCCCGAATTGGAAAGGCAGACCTTAAACTGGTTTCAAATGTTGAAACTTTATCCGCAAAAGTTGAAACCATAATGGAGGAAAGTGCTGAAACAGCTAGTCCAAGAATGTTGAAACCACAGTCAAATGTTGAAACTTTCAGGTTGAAACCTACTCGCAATGGTGTTGAAACCATTAGAATTATTGAGCAGATGTTGAAACCTTCACAGGTCTTAATGTTGAAACCCCAGAGAAACATTGAAACTTCATTTGCGCTGGATTTACTGAAACCCACTGTTGAAACTTTCAATTACGAAGCCGCACCAGATGTTGAAACTGCTGAAACCAAAGAGAGTGCCATGGAAGCAAAAGTCATCGATATTGAAACCAAAGAAGATGTTGAAACTCCACGTAAGGAGAGAAATGTAAATCTGACGTGGACGGAAGGATTCAAGAGGTTATTCGGATCACCGTCCAATGTCCTTCGGCTTTTATTTATGATTGGTATGACGACTCTGTTTTATTTTCTGCAAGTTGAGTTTTATGAAAAGCATGATTCTGTACCAGAGCTTGCTTGGGGGTTAGCTCTTGCTTGTGAGCTGTCATTGCTTTGTTTACTGCTAACTAAATTTGATTCTTGGTGGAAGAACTTTCTCAAGGGGGTTGTTTATGTTGCTTTGTTTGGCTATCTGATTGCATCCCTTGGGTTTCATCAGTATCAGGATTCTAGGTTAAAACTTGTAGAGGAGAATCAGGTAGAGGAAACTGTCGGGAGGAAGGCGGAGCTTCAGGAGCAGCTTCGAGTTGCTCAATTGGCATTGGAAAGCGCTACCAAGGGTAGGTCTTGGGATAATATGCAGCTGTTTGGAGAGCAGGTCGAAAAGCTTCAACTCGAGATTGTTGGAATAAGCAAAACCAAAAGTTTAGGTGTCACTGACTCAAATATGACCCTGGCTTCTGCGCTACTCATCATACTATTTAGGATTCTACTAATAGCTGTGAATTCGATTAATACGTTAAAACTAAGAGAGAATATTGTACAGAAGGCTTTTTTCTGGCGAAGTTTTCGATCTTGATATTATGTCTAAGATACAAATTTATTGAATTCGTAAAGTTCGAGCTATAAGAAATATAAAGTTCTGAATAGCTAAGCATGGTAAAATGAAACGGAAAATATATTTGAATAGAATTGATTCTTTCTTATACCTATTTGAACCAAGTGGAAAGTCTAGCCTGCCTTCAAATTGTGGGAAAGAAAAATGCTAAAAGCGCTATGTATACAGTTAACATCTACCTAGAGTACAGTATTTTATGAAGATATATAAATACACGAAATGGTGTTCTAATACAAAAAATCTGATAAGTAGACAAGCTGTGTGGTTAGCTAACCCCGACAGCTTAAACGATCCGTTCGATTGCCTTCTACTTTTTAAATTAGGGAATAATAGAGATCAGGAAATAATAAGCGAGTTTAATAAAGTTCAACCCACTTCTTCTCGGAATTTTACATCAGGCCTTGCCAATGAACAAATTGTTTCTATCTTCAGATGGTTTAGCTCTCAGCGAACCGATTTCGATCATTTTCTAAAGAGGGAGGAGCCGAAGTTATGGGCTAGGATTAGTGAATTAGACGAAGTTAGAAGCAAATTGGGTGTCGCAAGCTTCGGAAAAAGAGCCGATAACCCACTCCTATGGGCGTATTATGCGGACGATCACAAGGGTATTTGCATCGAATATGAGATTGAAAATGTTGGAAAGTCTTTAAAAATGCAAGATGTAGAATATGTAGAGCGAGTATCAGATGTCAAGTTTGATATTGAGTTGATATCTTGGAAAAAAGATAAAGTGAGTTCTTTATTCTTCAAATCTCTAGAGTGGAATCATGAAGACGAATTTCGACTTATTAACTTAAATAACAACCGATACTCTCATAAGGTACCTATATCTCGGGTAATTTGTGGGTTTAGGATGTCTGAAGACAGATATCAGCAAGTCCGAAAATATTGCCAGGATCTTAAAGTGGTAAAAGTAACAAGATTTGATAATTTTACCCCCAAAATTCCGGAATAAATAGGTGTATCTCTCTTTGCGTACCTCTCGATTTCCTTTAAAGTTCAATTTCAAGTCAATCTATATCTGTAGTAGTAACCTCGAAACACCAATTACCACTTTAACAAATATGAAAACTGCCTTCACAGACTGAAATCCTTTCAGAGACATTCTTTACAAATACAATATCGACTACTTTAAACTAAAAAAACTTTTTTGACCAAAAACCCACCTAAGCCAGCAACCGATTACATAAACGAATAATAGTGGACATAAAGATAATATAGAAATTGAAATTGCGGTCTTACTAGGATTAGTTGAGAAATCGATATCACCCCAACTAAAATCTCTATTCAAATAGTACTCCTGAGTATATGTACTATACCAACAGAATTTTTTTTCAGAGTCACTTAATGATAGTTTTTCCCATGGTTTTAGATTTTTAGAGAGCCTAGATACTAAAGGTTTACAATGCTCTGTGAATAGAGAGGAGTCATGGATTGCCGCTGAAGAAGAGTAGACTGTAGCACCCATCCAGAATAAAACTCCCAGGGCAAGTAGAGTTTGATAAATCTTAATTAAAATAGAGCTGATTTTAGCAGTTTGGTTTGCATTCATGCCATCTCCATAATGTAGGTGGAAACTGTGTGAATATAAAATATAAGTATTGTCGATCATCGAAAAAATAGTTTGACTGAGCTCATATACAAAACTTTTTAATAGAATATATTACTGTAGTGTAGTCATTAAGACTATTTTTAGCAATGAGATTAAGCAAATTAAAGGATAATTATGGAATGCAATATTTACTAATTGATCCAGAATGTAGAATTGCTATCTCTAGAGTCTAAGTGAGTAAAAGTTCTATAGGGCCCGATACCTTTAAACCCGATTTTTGTAGTCAGATTTAAAAATTTAAACCTCACCTGACCAGACCACCCAATCGTACAAATATCAGTAGCCCGCCCCAAAACATGCTGACTAAGATCAGAACTCCCCTCAATAGTTCGGTTATACTCAAGGCATCGATACCAGCTATTAACCTTAAGTGGCTTACCCCACATGTACCGAAGAAGCTGCATCCTGATGAGGTGCTCTTTGTCTATAACAGGAATGCACCTGCCACAAGGGCAAGCGATCTCTTCGAGTGAAAAGTTTTCTATCTCAATTTTGACAACTTCCATTATCTGGATACCGGAAACTGAGTACAGGTAAGAGAAATTTCGATCTCATAGTCAGAGCATTGTAAAATCCCGTCCCCTTCTTCATAGGCAATCCGGCATTCAACTGAGCCCATTGATGAAGAGAGAGTAAAAGGGTTGCCTTTGTTGGTTAGGCAACTAAATGCCAACAGGTAGGGGTGTGAAGTTGGGCATTTTGCAGATCCGAACGCATAAGCAGACTTACAAAGCTGATCAGGAGACTCGGAGATTCGACGAAATAAACCTGTTTGAAGAATGCAGTCTGGATAGATGGGAGTGCCAGGAGAGCAGCTATAGCCTCTGGGACCTTGATCACCTTTTAATCCTGTAAATCCACGGGGACCTTGATCGCCAGTTTCACCTTTTGACCCTGTAAAGCCCCTTGGCCCCCGGTCGCCTTGGGGTCCTCTATCTCCCTTCTCTCCTTTTAGCAGATCGATAGAAAACGAAGTTCCGTTTCCGCAATTGATAAGTCTAGTTTGACTATCGTAAGTACAGCTTTCACCTGGATCACCTTTCTCACCTGCTTGGCCTATTAGGTCCGTAGGATCTCCTGCCCATTTTCCGGTTTTAAGATCAATTACCTTTTGACCGTTCTTATCGTAAATACCATCACCAGAGATTATTTGCTTTTCTTCAACAAAAAGCCTCATGACGTTGACATCACCTCTAAGGTCGTGTCGTTTTAGATTTCCGTTGATGCAGTATTGCGGCTCCTGTGAACCGGTTAGACTACGTCTGTAGATGCAGAAGTTAACGCCCGATACATCTTGGATCTGGTCGAGTTGTTGGAAATTTCCGAATTTTGGTGGTTCGACGAAGTCAGCTTTGGAAAATGTTGAGATAAAACTAGCTAGAAGCAGAATAATAAATTTCATTTGAATACCTCGTGTAAATTAAAATCGAGGTAATAATATGATGGGAAAATAACATTGTGAAGGCCATGGATTGCTAGAATCTAGTTGTTAAGTTCGTATTTCATAAGAGTTTTTACTGGGAAGTATTCTACTAAGGCAATACTATCTATTAGAATGCCTACTTTGGTATTAAATAGCTTATGGCTCAAAGTGTTTTCTATCTGGATTTTGGTTGCTTTATTCGCCAGTGTTACATGAGGTATCCAAGAATCAGGAAAATACAATTTATCGCTATTCACAACGTAAGGTTTGGTACTTTCATATATTTTGTAATGAAGGTTCCTAAGATATTCGTCTCTCGTTGGTCTTAAAAATATAACCCCACTCCCGCTTCCAAAGCTAGATAGCTCATTTAATTCCAGTGAAAACTTTGAAAAGGAAGTGGAAATATTCCTTATTATGTCTTTCGATTCTGTCAAATCGACATTTATTGCTGATATTAGAGAAATGTGAGGAGGTATATTTTGCTTCACAAAATCACTATCCGGAACGATATCATTTATTTTATTCATCAATTTCTTTAGTTTGTTTTCGCTTATTTTGTCAAATTGAAGTTCAAAAACGAAATGTCCCATACTCGTATACCTCATCATTAAGATGATTGTAGTCATCTAGTCGTTGACTACCTGTCTCCCTTTATTTTCAAAAATTATAGATTAAATTTGATTAGATTTCATTCATTTTCAACAATGACACCACTTTGGAACAAAGGTGCATCCCCTGAAAAATATGGTCTACCAGAAAAACCATATATCCTAACATTGACGGCAAGAGCTGACCTTGCATTCCCAGAAAGACTAAATGCAAATGTGCCTTCGCCAGGTTCCTCGGCTCCCATCCTTAGATCTTTGATCGAAATATTGGCAGCATCCAGTCTAAATATAGGCTCATTGATTCTTAGTCCATGGATGATTACTCCAGGAACCGATGAGATTGTAATGTCTGGCTTATCAACAAGAATGGTTTCGGTCACGATTTGATCTTTAAGAACAAGGATTTTCCCTGGTCCTTCCAATGACTGAATTGCCTCTGGTATAGATCCAAAATTTTCATCTCCAACAATTGCGTCATAGTCTGAATATCTGGACAGTCTTTTCACTGCATTGAAAAGCTGGATTTCGCTGCTAGGGTTAAGACTCTGTCCAGACTTTTGAACTAGGCCAACCAGCTCGTTCATTACACTGTTCAAGTACCTAGCCGTAATCCTAGTAGGAGGATGCCCTGAAGGAGATGGATCACCGTCACTAAATTGGAGTCTGCCATCTACTTCTATCGCGCCTTCGTCTTTTCTTATGATGTCCATTCATTGTCCTCAAAGTATAGAAAGTTGAGATGGGCGTGGCCAATTCTATCAATGGTTTCTTTGATAGTTTCAATCTCTTCAGGGTTTACGCCAGATACGATTACAGTGTATTTCCAAGGATCATCAGCCAAATAGCTTCCACAAGTCATGCCGCATCTAGCTAGGGGAATAAACTCTATCTTTAGAGGAACCGAAGAAATCTGCCCAAGTAGCTGCTCGTAAGCTCCAAGGCTTTGGTCTGCAGTAGAAGATAACTTTCCCCGGATTTTAGCCGCATTGGGGTTTTCAATTTCTAGGATTTTCCCCCAGACATCCTTATAGGTTGATACGCGATCTACCATTTCCGTTACAAATATCTGCCTCGCGTAGTCCTCGATTCGCTGTAGAAAATTACTCGTTCCTTTTAAAAGATCCAATATCCAAGTATCACGCCAGATTTTTCCAGGTGGGAGACATGACTCTAAGGCGGTGAAATATTTTATCGAGAAGTCAGCCACTTGATCTCCCCTAGGATTGCTATTTCGCCAGTGTCTACCGTGATGTTGCCTGTAGGACTAATAAGCGTGTGATCCTGCTCTCCTTCTGCGGTTGAGATGGCCTCTCTGATTTTAGATAATAGGATAGTGCCATCAGCGCGGTATGCACCTCCAACTTCCGCGGATCTGTAGAATAGGTCAAGCAGTTCTTCTTTTACCTCGTTTTGTACAGATTCGGTATTAGGGGTAAGCCTTATCTCTGGCTCAATGATTTTGGCTTTAGGTGCGAATAGATAGACATCTGCCGTAATGGGTGACCGCTCAACTAGGTATTCTTTCATGTCTTTAAAAGGCTTCGATTCTGGATCGGGAATAATATCAGCCTCAGCATCGAGGACGAAAGTCACTCCTACGGTTCCTGGCCCTCTATAATTTTTAAAGACCCAAGATCTAGTTACGCCGGGTATTTCTTGGGACCAGCTAATGTAATCGTGTGCAGCTCCGCCTTGCGGTGGATTCCGTAGTCGAAACAAAAGCCTAGACCTAAGTTCGGTGTCTTTTTCGGTATCCGTTCCTCCGCTAAATCCTTTTGATTCGGCTGTTGAGTTAACGCCTAGAATGGGGTTGATTAGAGAAAATGACACTCCGTCTTCTATATTGTGGTTGCTTCCAGGATCAATGGATCTTGCCTTTACTATTGAACCGTCACTGTCTAGAGCAATGGCTTCGATAGTTTCAAACTCTAACCCCACCTCGTCTTGTAGCTTGCTCCCGATTGGAATCCTGGAACCTGCAGCCCCTTTGAAAACGACCTCACCTTCTGACTTAGTGGCTGGCTTTCGAAAGATTCCGTATATTGCACACCATCTTTCTAGGATCGTCCCAGCGGCGGCATCTGGCAATATTGCTCTAGCAAGAGCATCAATGAATAGGTAGAGAAGTGATATCTGGGGAGCAATGGCTCTAGCCAGGATACTAGCCAATGAAAACCTTCTAGGTTTGCTCATGCCTAATTGCTGCCTTAAATCTTCATAGATCTCAGAGTAGGCTTCATCAAAGGATTTTTTTACGGGTGTAGTCAATTCTTAATCCTATACTTCTAATTTCGATGATTAAGGATGCTCTGTGGTAATAGGTTAAAATATCAATCCTATCCAAGAGTCCATCTTCAACTAGCCATGCCAGGGCTTCCTCAGAGTATTGCTTTGCTTTAGTTAGTGTTTCGCTATTGCCCTTCGATCTATCTAAAAGCCATAGTTTAGAGCCTAATCTTTCGTCGCCCCAATAGCCTCGTTTGTCTAATTCATCTGTTTCATCTTCGGTTGCTCTAAGATCGGAGAAAAGGCTAATTAGAATAGCTGTTGGTATTCCGCTATCTAAAGTGTCTGTTTCAAGTATGGAAATGTCACTCAATCTTACCCACCTCAGTTGTGGTTCCCGATTGTGCCGCTGCTGATCCTGTTGTTTCAACTTTGATCCCTGCTTGGACTACAGCATTTACCTTGATATAAGAGACAATGGCCTCTCCCACTGCCTCCCATAATAGGGCGTGATTGCCTTTGTCCGCAATACCATCGATTGCACCTTTAAGCTCGTTTCCTAGTTCTTTGCCATTCATCATGATTTAAATTTCTCTAGCTTGGTTTTCACTGAAGGAAATTTCACACCTAATAATTTCATAGGTCCTAGCATTGTGTTGGTTGTTGCCGCTATGACTTCTGACATCCACTCAATGAGTAAGGCGGTTATGTCGTTAGTCCCGTCTGTGACCTTAAATTTCTGGGTTTCTATGGTGGTCTCTTTAGTCTTAATCGATAGCGACTTACTAGCTTGAAGGTCACAAGTCTCTGAATTTACGACAAAGGATTTCGTCGTTACCTCGATCTTTCGATCCCGTTTAAAAACAATAGAATCTCCCTCATCGGTGTAAATTGCTACCTCACCTTCCTCCAATCCCTTGAGCCGATACCTTTTATCATCGACACAGATGACCACACCATTACTCCGGACTCCACCATTAAATACTGCCACAGCCTGGGAACCGGGTTTTGGGTGAGAAGTGAATCCATAGTTTTGGTACCGGTCGATCTTATCGACCAACTCATTTTTAAGAAGGGAAATCTGACACTGCTGAAGTCCATTATCATCTGTTATGGCTGCTATGACGGCCCTTCCAAGGATCATGTTTAGTCTTCGTCTTATAGGCGATAGTAACTTTTGAATTTCTTTAAGCATTGGTATTTAACACCGGCGAGGGTTTGAAGGCATCTAACCTTGTTAATTCAATTGTGGTTTTTGTTCCTTCTTCGCTACTAAAGCTAAAATCAACGCCTGTAGAAAGCATATACGCTGATATTCCAAGGATAGGTGACTCGACCCTGATCAGCTCATTCACATCCCAAAGTATGCCTGGACTCTGCTCCCAGCCTTGAGTTTCGATACTTACTTTGAGCGATCGTGCGGCCCTAACGCTTGCTTCCCATTCAGCCAGGGCCTTTGCTTGACTGAATGATACGGAATTACTAGCAACTATTGATTTTGGCCTATGCCTATCAATTCCTAGATCTTTAGCACTACCGCTAACCTCTTCGGCTTCCTCTTCGTTCTGCTCTGGATTTTGGTTTTGACCTAGTACCAAGTATTCAGAGAATCGTTCCGTATTTTCGTAATCAGCGGAACCAGAAAGGATATTTTTTCCTTGTTTTAGTGCTCCCACAGCATAAGTTTCGCCAATCCTTGCAAGAGTTAGGTTTCCAAGTCCGTCTGGTCTAAGGAGGTATCCGTACAATCTCGAATATCGCTCGAGCGATTCGTATATTGATTCCCCTGGATCTATCTTAAATGATGGAATTATATCGCTAGCTTGAGAGACTACGGGTATATCAAATTCAGCACATAGGGTTGAAGCAATCTGGGTAAGGGTTTGGCTTTTGAACTGTCCGTTGCCCGATGTAAGGGAACAGTCGACAAGATCCCCCGTATTGTCACGACCGGAAATATTTATTGAATGCTCTGACTTTGAAAAGCTAACACTTCGAGCGTCGATATATCCGGCTATTATCTGCTGGTTTCCTAGTTTTAGCCCTGCCTTATCGCCTTCTCTTATAGGAAGTTCTTTTAGCTCTCCTGAGTCCAGTCCAAAAATGGATAGATCAAATGAATTGGCAACAGCGTCTATTCTCTTGGAAACCGTTACCTCATCCCAATATGGATAGATGGTTGATCCTATTTGAAGCTCTACCCTATTTGACATATTCAATCCTTGTTCCTTGAGGAATAAGAGAAGGGAAGGAAAGTTGGTTCCTTTGTACGAGCTCGTCAACGTATTGAATCGATCCGTAAAGCCTATAGGAAAGTTGATAGACTGACATGTCGCGATCTAATGTGATCGAGGTTGTTTCTGGAAGCTGAAAAGATCCTGGGATTGATTCAAGCAAACTTGTTTTTAGAGCTAGGAGTGACCTATAGGTATTTATGGAATCCGTAGCTCTTAGGACACTCTCAAGATTTCCGATGATTTCGTCGCGGATAGCAATGATGTCTCCGCTTCCGATTCGGGAGGCCGCTGTGTCGCCTGATCTTAGAAAGTCAGAAAGAAGGATGGCCGCTACTCCAATAGATCCAGCCCTAATTAGTCCCTCATATGCTTTCCTATTTGCTTGCTCCTTGCGCCTGGTCGCAGTGTTGAATAGACTTGGCTGTCCTTCAAGTTTCGTCTCGGATACTCCGGTAACAGCTCGTATCCCGTCAACCTTTCCAGAAAAGCTATTTCCTAGGGCTGTTATCGATTCCAAAGTGCGGCTTGCCAAAAGATCAGGAGAACGTACAAGTGATTTAGACTCTTGCTTAAGGCCGTTAACAGCTATGGATAGGTCCGATACAGATGATTGAATCGCACCGAGTCCATTTTTAGAAAGAACAAAATCTCCTGCCTTATCCACTAAGGAAGCTGCAGAGGCGACCACATAGGCTGGAGCTGAAAGTACGGAAAAGACTTCCTCAAAATCTAAAATGATATTATCGATATAGTCCTTGGCATCGTCAATCAGCTCTAGAGCCTTATCGACAAAACCAAAGATACTATCCTTATCGCCAGCCTCGATAAATTCGAATCTCAGCCTTGCATAATTTCCATCTCTAAAGGATTCATCTACTTCAAACTCTAGACACTCAACACTTTTGATTCCAAGGTAGGGATGGATAAGTTTTCCGGGTCCAGGTTTCTCAACCGCTTTAATAAGCTGATCCCTAGTCAGGTCATAGTCATCACCAATTACGAACCCTTCGATTGGAAAGCGCTGGGTAGATTTTCCTGTGTCTTCAACGATTGGCTTTTCTGAATACGGAAACTCATGGACAATCTTATTGCGCCCAAACTTAGCTGGGGATCTTTTGATATGAAATGCAATTCCCCTGAAAGACGCTTCTTGAAATCGTGTGTTCCAACTCATCTAGCACCGTCCATGGCAAAGCCCATATTGACTTTAAGGGGAATGCTGCGACTTTGAGTTCTTGCAGCTACGCCTTTTGGAACGTTTTCAAAGTCGATGATGACCTTGACTTCCTTGTCGCCTTTTTGACTTCTCTCGCTAGAATCAGGGCCAAATAACTTATGAACCTTGCCGCTATCAAGCTTGTGGTTTGATGCTTCTTTTAAAGATTCTAATGCTGGTGTGTCATCACCTACATATACACCGTTTACATACTCTGTATTCCAGATCTTGCTCCCATCCTTAGAAAGATCGGCAAAGGATTGAATTCTGCCTTTAAAGAAATCACCTGGGCCAAACGGTTTGAGGCTTGCGGATTCGAAAGAAGATTTGGGAAAATCAATTTTAGGCTTAAGATCTATATTTTTCCCAAGTATCTTTTCATCAATGTCTATTTCTATAAAGTCATCAAGTAAAACTGGGCTTTCGAAAGCATCCGAAATCGTAGATCCCAAGTCCTCAATGAAGTCTGGAATCAGATCTATGGTCTGTTCTTCAATCTCCGCTTCAAAGGGTTGCTTATAGTTAAAGTCTATTTCTTGTGCCGGGATATTGTCAGTTAGCAATGGACCTTGGCCATATTTTATTGTGCGTGTTACTTCCTCATTTTCGGGAGTTGGATAATCGGGGAGATCTTCTGCAATAGAAAACTCAATATACTTACCTGAAGGATCGATAAGAAAATTCATAATTCGTTTTATAGAAGGCATTATGGCATCAAACATACTCATGAACTTACCAATCGTGTCGCCGATAAACTTAGATACAGTGTTTGAGATATCGTTAAAGGCATCTTTTACAGCCTTCGTCGGATTGTCCCACATTGCTTCTAGGAAATTAGCAAACCAAAGAAGTGTCTTTAGGTATCCCACAAAATAGAATTTTAGAAACCCTAGAACAAGGTCAAAGTAGCCCCTAACTAGGTTGGCCCAGCCGTGGAATAGATCTACGAAAAACGTTGATATTACTTTCCAGTTTTTAACAACAAACCAGCCTATATAGGCGATAGCTGCTATGGCTCCTACAACCAGACCTATCTTTAGAACTACAATCCCCAGAATCCCAATCAATGAAGTACCAAAGGCTGCCGCTGCAATGGACGCGAACTTAAGGGCTACTATCGAGGTGGCAATTAATCCAATACCTGCCCCAATGCTAAGAAGTATCGGACCGATTATTCCAGCAATAACTGCCATAATAGTAGTTAGCTTCAATAGAGCTGGGTTTGACTTGGATAGTTTCTGAATGGTTTCGGCAAGCCCAAAGGTAACCTTTGCAAAAAAATCGAGTAGGCCACTTTCAGCAATACTGATCTTTAAAGCCTCGATTGCGCTCTTGAAGGAGTAGATGGAACCTGTAGCACCCTTTTCAAACTCCCTTGCAAACCTTCGTGTGATACCTGTGGAATTCTCGATGGTATGTTGTAACTTGCGAATACCTTTACTGGCATTCAGAAATTGCATGAGGTATTTCCCTGGTTCCACTCCAAAAATAGCGTAAAAATCAGATGCCTTTGCCCCTGCCGTTTCGAGCTTTTCCAGAAGACCTACAAATGAGCCTAGCTTTCCATCGGGTGTAGTAAGCTCACTGGCATCTATATTTAATAGGCTACTAATTCTCTCTTTAACGGCTTTTACTGGATTAACTAATCTAGATGAAGCAGTAGCCAAAGCCGTACCAATTGAGGATGGGTCAATATTCACATCTCTTAATTTTCCAATAAGGGCAATAAGCTCTGAAAGTGGTACCCCAAGTTTATTAAAAGTACCTCCCGATTTGGCAAGGGCCTCCCCAAGCATCACAAGATCCATTTTTGCATTGGCAAAGCCAGCGGTAAGCATGTCTGTCGTTTTGCCGATCTTACTCATGGGAATCTGGTAACTGCGAATCACACCTGACAAAATGTCTGCGGTTGCTGATAGTTCTTCCGTTGCAGCAGTCGCTAGATCGAGTGTGGCTGGCATAGATTTATAGATTTCACGGGCCCTGAAACCTGCCATTGAATAAAATACCATGGCATTAGCTGCTTGGGTGGCAGAGTGCTTAGTCGTCGATCCAAAGTCTCTAGCTTGCTGCTTGAGTTTATGAAATAGATCGCCCTGGGTAAGAGTTTTAACCTTGGTCATACTGTGTTGGAAATCGGCAGCAGTTTGAATCGTACTGGCACCAAGGGCTGTCAAAGGTAGAGTTAGCCCTAGGGTTGCCGCAGTGCCAACACTTTTAAACTTATCGGAAAGCTTATCGAGGGAGGCAGTGTATTTTCTAACACTTTTTTGAGCCGTCCGAAAATTGTCATTGAGCCGGTTAATAGGCCGCGAGAGCTTTTCAAGCTTTCTATTAATCTTTTCTAGTTTTTCGGTAGCCCTGCCAACAACACGGATGGCAAAGCTAAGCTCCTTTTTGGCCATCAAATACCTTTTGCGATTTCTTAGCGACTTCGAGCCAAAACTCTAATTCGGATTCCGTCATGGCCCAAAGTTCTGAGGGTTGAGTTCTGTTTATCCTGGTGAGGTATACGAAAGCGTCCTCATAGTTTAGACGCCACCTGCCAATGCGTTTCCCACATATTCTAAGACCTTATTAACATCCTCCGCTCTAAGCTTATTCATGACCGACTTATTCTGGTCACATAGTTTTTGAGCAATATCAAGAAGATCGCCTATGGACATGTTGGGCTTTACGCTTCGCATCTCTGCTGCTGTAACTTCACGGAACTCCAGCTCATCTACTGTTCGTGTTCCAAATTCAATTGGATAAGATAGGGTGATTACGTTTTCCATCTCTGGCTCCTTAAATTGTAAATTCTTCTGTATCTGTGCCTTCATACTTTATGGCGACATTGCCATCCTCAGTACCCACATTGCCTTCCCCTGCCCAATGCGCTCCGGTAAGGATAAACACCTTCCCATTGGCAAGCTCTAGGGTGATTTCACCATCTTGGATGGATTGGAGAGCTTTAATATCTAAGTCCTTCGAATCGATGAGTTCGCCCTCGATCATGGGAATAT
Organism: Pseudobacteriovorax sp.; assembly: GCA_050293845.1. Taxonomy (GTDB): domain Bacteria; phylum Bdellovibrionota_B; class Oligoflexia; order Oligoflexales; family Oligoflexaceae; genus DT-89. Next base: position 16,304 of record JBNKNM010000081.1, read on the forward strand.
TTCTAGATGTCTTAAATCCTGCAATAGAACCATTCCCAGCAATTTGAGCTTCGTTTTTAATGGACCCATGATTGTATGTAAAACTTCCTTTGGCAGTCATAAGTCTGCCATTTATCTTTAGGTTAAAAAGTCCTGAAACTATCAATTATGACTCCTATAGAAGAAATGCTATTTGTGCGCCGATTACCCTAAGCTGATTCACTAAGTCAGTAGGAAGGTAGAAGGATAATCGGTTTGGGTCTGAAGGGCTTATTTCTACGATAAGCTCTCTTTTAAACTGGTCGATCCCTTCAACGAGTCCTCTTTCCTCCCATTTTTTAAACCTAGATATAGCCTCAGCTTTAGCGGTCTTAGGGGTTAGGATTGGTTGACCTGGCGCAATGTAGGTCCCATCTTTTGCAAGTTTGAAGCGGGCGTAGCGGGTATTGAAGTGGTTGATAAAGTCCCACCTTATAAAAGATAAGGTCTGTTTTACGGCTACATCCCTATAAGATATGTCTTTCGCTCCCAAAGGATTCATGGTGTAGGTCGTGACCAGTCTTTCAACAAAGATGCGGTTGCCGTTGGTTCTGTGGGTTGAGATTCCAGATTTTAGAAGAGCATCTCTATCTTTTCTTTTTCTTGGCTTCTTCGATGCCCAGACCCCCAAAACTTCTAAGGTCTGTTGCGGTAGAGCTGGATCAATAGAAGCGTGTTTCGCGTTAAGCCCCGCTAGTGCCGCTGTATAGAGGTAGGAGGGCGTGGGAATTCCCTCTGCATCTAATATAGTGACCTGTCTACTATTTAGTCCTATACCAGCTAGCGAATTTAGATTGTTATCAATGGCTACAAAAGCATGTCCATCCAGCGGATTTGTCGGACCCCAGCGTTTTTCTAGTAGCTGGTGGATACCACTAAGTGAGGCTTGATCGCTGTAAGGCATTGCTATGACATTGTACTGATTCTCATCTATGGCCTCTAGAGTAACTTCAAGGTCTGGGTTATCTACGCCGCCAGTCATTACGGTGACAGTTGAGTCTTCAAGACCATCTGGAAAAGAGTCAGTAGCCAGATAATTAAAGTGAAGAGGAACCGCTTCTCCTACAAGCCCTCGATGTTTTGCTGTCAAAGTGACAGAAACCCCATTTGGGCTTGCGAACAAATACGATAGGTTATCCTCATTAACCTTCTCAGAAAGAGCTGTAACTATGTCTTCTGCTGTATCTCCAGATCTAACAGAAACCCTATATCCTCGATCCCCAATATAGGCACTAAGCACACCATCTGATGTGGCGGGTCCTGAGATGTTAAAGGAGCCTGTCGCTCTTCCAGTCTCAGGGGAGGGTTGTTCGATAGAAAGCTGAGAATTGTTATCTATTCCCCAGCCAGCATCCAGCCGAATTGATAGCTTTGAGCTGGCTATTGATGTCGAGGAAACTATATCTACTTTGTCGGCCTCTTTCTTAAGCCCATTAAGGACCTTAGCCACCGTAGCTGAATCGTCTGATCTAAATTCTACTTTTTTAGTCTGGTCGCCTTTTCTGAGGGTTACCTTGTAAGTAGTCTCATTAGCCGCTGCACCGGATAAGGAAAGCTTAAAAGTTCTATCGCTGTCTTGTCCAGGATCAGATAGCGCGATTGCATATGATTCTGTCTCGCTGTTGTTTCTTTTAAGGTAGCGGAATTGATGGTGGAGCATTGATCCAAGACCAAATAGCTTTGCGGCTTCCGCTTCACTTGTAACTCGCAAGACTCTATTAATAGGTGCGGAACCAGATGCCAATTTCTGACCAATAACCAGAGTCTTATAGGGTTGAGATCCAGAAAGATTTCTAGTGGCCCCTGCACTGGAAAATTCCACAAAGGTAAACGGGGTTAGAACATCACTCGGTACTTGTTCAAAAGCTATAGTCACTATGTATCTCCGGTATTCACATCGACGCCATCAAAGTTTATTGAATCAACTTGTGGAGTCTCTTGGGTGTAGTAGGTCACTTCATAAACAAGTGTGAGACTTCCCGCAGGCCTGTCACCGTCAGGACTTTCCTCCTGCTCACTTTCCCTTAGAATTAGCTCGTTGGCTAGCCCAAGGATTGCCTGTTTCTCGACTACGAGACTTTCAATCTGACTTCCGAATAGATCCAAGTTGTTATTAAAGTTTCGTCCCTGGATCACGCACTCGATTGTCACGTAGGCTTTTCGTTCTAAAATGATTGGTGAGACCGAATATCTACTACTAACTTCTTTGGGGATGGTGAGCACTATAAACGGGTTTTTCATCTCCCAGATATTATTGGGTCTATGAACAAACACGTTTGTTCCAGCAAGGGTATTGCCGCCTAAAATATCGGAAAAGAATTTTTTGATTTCCTGCCTCTTATGGCTCATTCCCTAAAAAGCTCCAGGTTGATATTTCCATAGCCATCGCGGTAGTAGTCCTTGATAGAATAGTTCTCACCTCGGATATGAAAGCGAAAACTAGTCTCTAGAGTGGTCGGAAGTTCATTCTCCCAGATCGTCACATTGGGAGCGGATGATGTAATCACCACCCCTCCGTTAGTAACGTCCTGGGACACCTCGCTAAAAATGCCTCGCATTGGATAATCTTCTTCCCCATCTCGAAGTAAAAGGATTGGCTCCTTTTCTCCGAATGTTGAAAAAATAGTATCCATGGAATTTTCAATCAGATCCATCATGAGGCCGGAGCTGCCGCCGTTTTAGCTGGTAAGACAGTTCCTAAAAGCTTTGCCTTTACATGGGATTGTCCATTCGGCGCAGCTTCAACGGCTATCGCAACGATCTTGCCTTTAGTCGTGTCCTTGTTTAGCTTTCCACCAGCTAGGGACAGTTTGTCACCAACGGTCAAAGTGTTGGCTGTTACTTTGGGAAGGTAAAAGACGCCCTCGGTTTCAATGACTAGGTCCTCTCCGACTTCAGCGTCCGCAATAGCTACTCCCACAAGATCGCCTATTTCAAATAGGTCTCCTGATTTCGCAGCGGTTGCGGTTTCCCTAATCACAATGGCTTTTCCTGGGTGTACGTAATTCTTCATCTATGCTCCTTGATTCTTATAGAAACCGCGATAATCAATAGCTTTCGCCCCCACATCAAGGCTTGCTCTAATGTCAGTGCCGAAGGAGTCAAAGCCTTCTCTAAATTCAACTTGCGGCGCTCTAATCCCGTCTAGATAAGCCATCTCTACAAGGTCAACTCCTTGCATTTGATCGGCTGCCATATACCAAGCTGTTGTAGAATGATCGTTTAGGATTGGCTCTGCGATAATTTCAAACTCACCTGCGTATGGGTTAGTGTCCTCGGTGTTAGTAGCGACAATGGGCATCATAACTGCCTTTTTCGCCTTCTTTTTAAGGGTAGTAGGGACAATAATATAGCTAGGCACGATATTAAGCTTATCCCGCTTATCAATACCTTGTTGCTGGCTCATAGCAAGTTCGGCTTCTTCGATGGAGTCTTCGGAAATTTCAGATCCATTGGCAGCAAGGTTATTGTGATCCGCATGGAATAACCGTTTCTTATCTGACATCATTTGATTAGACGTGAAGATCGACCAGAAAAGAATATTCTCAAGCCTTGCCGCGGCGATTCCCCATTTGGCTGGGATATCAGTGAAGGCTCCTAAGTCATCATTTATGATGGTCTGTCTAGTTAGTGAAAATTTTCTAGCATAAGTCGCAATAGAATACTCTTCGTGACCTTCCCCGATACTCCCGCTAGTTACCTCTGCACCCTCTGGTACTAGTTTAAGTGAAGGAATCTCTCCTAACCTTACTTTACGCATAGGTTTAAAGTCTGTTGCTTCAGTGATTCTGACAAGGGGCTGGAAATTTTGTCGAGCAATCAATTTCTCATAACTATCTAAAAGCGATTGGTGCGCAACGTTTGCAAGAATCGCTGGAAAGTCCGAAGTAGATTGGAAAGCCCTAGAAGCTAGTTCCCTTTTGGAAAGCCCAATACCATCTCTACCTAAAATAGATCTAACCATCTCAGAAAGTGACATGCCTCGGTAATCTCTGGCTGGTTCTTCTAGCTTATAGGTCCCTGGGGAAAACCTGTGGAGAAGTGCCCCTTTTATAGCATTTCTGCGGGTTTGGATTTCATCTAGCTCCCCAGCCTGGACCCTTACTTGGCTTTGGGTATCGGGCTGCTCCTCGACCATTTTATCAAAGACTCGCCGCCTAGCTTCTTCAATATTGATCCCCTCATCAATTAAGCTCCTAGCCATATCGGGGAGCTTTGCCTGTCTGCATAGGGTTTCGATTTCGCTAGATCTTTTCCGTTCAGCCTCGATGGCTTCAGATCTTACTTTGTCTAAATCTGGCTTGAACTCGGAAGGCTCCGGCGGTTTTGGATTCTCCCTTGTTTTTGGTTCTTCAGGATTATCCCGAGCTTTAGGATCTTCGGGCTGTTCCTTTGGTTTAACTGCTGCAGGCATGGGTTGACTCCTAATCATGGTCGAAAAAGATCTTTTACTATTTGATCTTGTTTGGGCTTTGGCATCTGCGGGGATGGGAACCATAGAGATTTCAAACGGCTCCCAATCTACGGCTCTAAAGGTTGAATATTTGGCATCGGCTTCTCGATGCTCTACCATCTCGTGTACGGCATATCCGACTGAGATATTGCGAATGATTCCAGATTTGACATCGTTCCAAATGTCTAGTGATTTTTGGTTGGATCTGAATTGGACAACAGCATGGCCTTCGCCGCCCTTTACCCAGGCTCTAACAACTTTTCCGATCTGATCGTCTAGTCTGTAGGATTCGTGGGTATCCAGTAAAGGAGCTGAGTTATTGAGTCGATCCATTCTGATAGCTTCTGGTTCTACCGCTAACTCTTCGTAATAGGGATCATCCCACCAGGGCGACCGGAGCACTTTTGCGCCCGTTGTCCAAACTAGCTCAATCGTTCGGTTTTCCTCGTCTACGGAGTCAGGTTTGAAAGTTGCAGCCCTATAGACTGGCTCACTTTCAACCTGCCGATTCAACTTAACTGCTTGAGGCATCTTTCTTAGCTTCCTTATTTTTGGCTCTAGGATCGGTGTCTAGAGTGATCTTTTTCTCATCGAGTTGAGACAGGATGTCTTGGTATTCATTTAGAAGGTCTTCAGGATCTTCACCAGATTTTCTGATTTCAGAGAAAAGTGTAGTAAGGCCCGCTCTGATCGCCATGACTTGGGCTTTGATCTCTTTAGCAGGATCGACGTATTCTCTTTTGGGAAGACCCCAGGTTACGTCGGCATCGGACTTGGTACCGAGCATTTCTGATATTTCTTGGAACCACTCAAAAATGGGATTGCAGATTTGACCAACCATAATATGTTCTTGCCAATGTTCCACAGTTTTATAGAACTCAAGAAAAGCCATGCGGGAGGACGAAAAATTAACTTTGGAATAGTCATTGGTTAAAACCTCATAAGGTACTTGTAGACCTGCTGATATTGCGTGAAGCTGAGAGGATGTATATTCCCCATAGCCTTGGATTGTCGGAGGGTTGTTAAAGGTGACAGTTTTCCCAGGAGGCATGATCTCCCATGAGCCTGGTGAGAAGGTGGACCAATCTTCCTCATTCATCTTGGTAGTTGCTTCATCCATTTCCATGTCGTGGATAACGCCTACAAGGCAAGCGGCTATTTTCTGAGATCGGAAGAGC
>JBNKNM010000082.1:0-21701 GCA_050293845.1 Pseudobacteriovorax sp.
TTCATTTGCCGGGATTGCTTTTGTAAGCCGTTGTGAGACCATCTGAGCATTTTGGATCATTCCGGCAAGGGGATTGTTGATTTCATGAGCGATACCAGAAACTAAATGTTTTACTATGGATAATCTTTCTGAATAAATCTTTTTTTGTTTTGTAAACCTCATGTTTATGCGATTTATGAAGGTACCGAATTTGCTAAAATCTGATGTAATTGTATGGATAATCAAAAACAAAAAAATAACCATAAAAAGTATGGATATATTTTTCAATGCAAGTGCAGGTTGTAAGTTATTAACGATAGCTGAAGAAACAGCAATAGTCATACAATAACTTGTTGCTAAATTTATAAAGCGGACACTTTTTTTGGAAAATGCAATCGTTTCGATGATGATGAAAAAGGCTAATATGGAAAATTCTAAGGCAACTCGATAATAATAAAAATATGCTTCTCTTGTCACTAGCATTAGTGAAAACAGTAATAAAAAAGACACGCATAACTTACCATTAAATTTTGATTTTATATAGCCTAATCTATAGACAGAGTTGAATAGAATGTAACTTATGACGATAGAATATTGTGATAAGTTTTCTAAGTAAAACCAATTAATAGAATTTTGAATAAGATAAAATTTCCAGTTTGAAATGCAAAAAAAATAGAAAAAGCAAGTCATTGTTATCGCAATTAGGGGTACATAGTGCCTTTGATAGCTGCCGTTGATAAAAAGAAAAGTCATAAATACTGCGAAAAACAAGCTTAAAATGCCAGGAATGATTGTTGTGCTTTCATTTATTATGAAAAATTTCAGGACTTCATTTAGAGGTCCCAAATAGGGATATTCGAGTTTATTTCCTTTTGTATAAATATTTTCTACTTTGAGAAAAATGGTTTGTTCAGAATAATCCTCCGCCAAGCGAACGAAACGCGGTAATATGCCTTCCAAATAACATAACATATCATGACTAAATGTACTGTCTATTAGTCGATTTTGGTTATCAACTATCTTAAAACAAAGATTGAGGTTTGGAAAGAAAATGAATTTATTGCCTTTGTATTTTGGTAGCTTAAAACTATACCAAACGAACTTACTGCCGTGAAAATCAAGGGGTGTATTTTCTACTCTAGTCCATTGATGTGAAGGTGGAGATAGGGAGTCAACGGTACTCATTGAAATGTTATCAATAATGCTTATATTTTTTGCACTTACCCTGGAAATAAAGCAAGGACCAATTGAAAAGAAAATCACTTGTAGTACAAATATGTTTATAGATTTCATAGTATTTACAAAGTTACCTTTAGCCAATAAAGTTTAATAAACTATTGTGTTATGGCTTCAGTTTATTCACTCATCGAACAGACTCAAAAAATGAACTTGATCATTTCGTTAGCAACAACTTAAGTATGATTGAAGTGACTCTAATAAAGAACATATCATATGTTTTGAAAAGTTTAGGTGTGTATCTAAAAGATAAACATTAAGTTTTTTTAATCGATGGAAATATGGTATTTTTCTTTGATTAATTTTATTAAATTTTAATACTTAGTTGTAAGCTAACACTAGAAAAAATTTTTAGAATATCAAATCTTTGCCTTTAAGGGAACCATATGATTTACGATATTTCTCCGATAATTTCAAAAGAAATTGCCGTGTGGCCAGGTGATGTTAACTTCAAACAAAGTTGGCAATTAAGGATCAATGAGGGAGCTAACATCGACCTTTCCAGTTTTGAAGCCACTGTTCATCTAGGAGCCCATGTAGATGCTCCTTCTCATTATTTGCATGGTGGTAAGAGTATCCATGAATTAGAATTAAAAGACTATTGGGGCACTTGCACAGTTGTAGATGTGAGCCAAGGGGCTGGAGAAATAAACAGGAATGAGTTTATAGATCAGTTGAAGGGCAAGCATACAAGAGTATTATTTAAAACCTTATCATATCCAGATCCTACTAAATTTAACAAAGATTTCCGTTATTTTTCTCCAGATTCTGTAGAAGCTATGGCGAGTTTAGGTGTTAAGCTAATTGGTATTGATACGCCTTCATTTGATGCTTTTGATTCAAAGGAGTTGCTGTCTCATAAAGTCTTAGCAAAGCATGATATTAGAAACCTAGAAGGCATTGTTTTAGATCAAGTTCCTGTGGGAGAGTATGAGCTGGTTGCTTTACCTTTGAGGCTTAGAGGATTTGATGCTAGCCCTGTTAGGGCTCTGCTAAGAACTTTGCCTGTGCCTAGTGGGCCCTAAGATCTGGGTTTCGTATGAGAATATGAAAATTTTCACTTGCCTTGTTTCCTACACGGTCTAAAGATTCCACAAATATGTTATAGGTCCCTTCTTTTTTTAAAGGAATCCAAGCATCCTTCAACATAATCATATCTTCCTTATTTATCCGGTAACTAATCTTCGAAACACCAGAATGATCATCAGTTGCTGAAACAAATACCATCGTATTAGTAGGAAAAATTTTGTATTCTTTGCTATTCATATCAATTTTACCTATTGAACTGTTACTGAATCGTGCAAAAATTTTGGGCATTTGGGAATCATTAAAAATCTTAAGTTTTTTGGGGGTACTACGATTCTCTACCTGATCTACAGCATAACTGGATAATTCCAGTGGACCAAGCTTTGTAAATCTAAGAGGGTTTCTATAATGATGAGCTTCATTGCTGTCAATTTGATATATTGTACTCTTTACACCTGATAAATCATCATGGGCACTGAGTGAGAAGAGGGTTTTTGGGGACACATAATTGATTTGGCCAATCTTATAATAGGGTCCAGTAAACTGTACTGCTACGGAAGGTGGAACTTTATCTAGAGTTAAGTGTTGAAACATCAGTGTGGTTGCATTTCCTACTTTATCACTAGCTCTTATCTCTAGAGGAATAACCCCTGATATGGCTGGAGGACTAAGGGGAGAATCATAGTTCTTATATGGTTTGTTTGCTATTTGAACTTCTACCTTATTGACGCCAGATTTATTATCTTTACTTTCAACTATTATTTTCGATTGAGGTGACAAGAATGTTGTCTTATCAGCTTTGAACTTGTTACCAGTAATACTAATTCCTAGTTGAGGAGGTTCTTGATCGATAAATACATTTAGGATTTGCTCTTTTTCGCGATTTCCCACTTTATCTACTGCGAATACCTTTAATTGGTAGTCACCTTGTTTCAGGCCATTCATACGAATCGGTTTACCATTATACTCCCCACTTCTCAGGGAAATATCGTTTTGTTGTAGCCGATATACAGTTTTAGAAAGTCCTGCGATTCTATCAAATGAGTTTACAGTTGCTAATGTTTTCGTAGAAGCTATCCATGATGAATCTATTTCTATTGCATTGGTTAGTAATATTTTAGTATTGGGGGGTGTCGCATCAATGGTTATGATTTCTCGTTTGATAGGAGATGTGTTACCTACATTATCTCTCGCAAAAATACTGATATCATTAACCCCTTCTTTCAATGAAGTTATGGGGTTTGTATATACTTGGAAAGATTTATTATTTATCTTATAGTAAAGAGCATCGACACCTGAATCTCGATCAGTTGCTATGATGCCTAGTTTTAACCCAGGGCCAAAAACCTTGTAATTGTTTGATTTTATTCCATTACTGGATACTGTGACCGATAGGTGTGGGGGTAAAGCATCTACAAAAAAGGGAAGCTTGTAAGTTTTACCACCATCATCAAGAGTTAGATAATGTGCTCCATGCTTTCTTAAGTAGAGCTTTTCTTTAATGCCTTTGTTTGTTTGCGACAAAGGAACAAACTTTGAGGAGATGCCTTGCATAAAAAAGGACAAAGGGAGTGACGGGTGGGTAAAGATTCCTTTTTGTGCATGAACGCTTATTTTAGGCTGATCCTTTTGATAGATATTCTGATTGGAGAATGCTTGCGATATTCCCCCTAGACTTAAAAGTAAGAATAAACTAAATCTCATCTTCTTAACCTCAACAGTTAGCTGATTGTGATTCGTCGTAAAAACCAAGCCCTTTAGTCACCTTCGTTTGTTTTTGTAAAAATGAAATATATAGTTTTATATTTTTAGGGTATTAGCGAATCTTGTCTCGACAGACTTTAAGGAAGTTTTTAGACGTTTTGTCTATTAGGAATAAAAAATAAACCAAATTAATAATTACTAAAGGTCACAGGCTTTAGAATATGGGACAATCTATGAGTTTGTAATTTATTGAATTAAGACTCTTATTTAGATAGTTTTCCTTGTAAGTAAGGTAGGAACACTACGAGTTAAACCTGAGTCAACTGTCAGCTAAGTTATCACCGGAGGATTGCCGAGGGGGGGGTGTTGGAAATTTTGAAGGAGCTTCTTATGAACACCATGATAGAAAAAGTTAAATCTACCATTAATCGAGTAGATGTTACAGGAAAGTCAAATAAAGGGTTATTTTCTTTTGATAGCGAACTAAATGCCTGGGTAAGAGTTGATGCGAACCTAGACAAAAATAACAGGATCAATGTTGACGAGCTAGTGCTCACAGACAAAGAACAATCTGATCTGTGGTATGCCTGGTAACTGTTCCCATAAATTATTATGAAAGCACTTTACTTGCCTGCTGTGAAAGATTATTTTTATCAGATAGCAATCACTATAATGGCAAGGAAAAGATCTATGAGAAGTACTTTATTACAGTATAGTGCAATTATTACAGCTTTGTTAATATCAAATATTGCAGTTGCTGGTATTTTAGCAAGTGGAACCATCGAGCTTAAAAAAGATTCTGTGTTAGTGAGTAAAGCTAAAGGAATAAGAACTCTTTTTGTGGTTATTTATGATTTAAAAAGCAAAAGACCTATGCCGTATGGTGCTGTGAAGTATGATCTTAAAACCGATGCGAAGGGTGTCTTCCATAAGTTTGAACTAACCACTGAAAATGTAAAACAGATGGGGGGGATGATGGGGTCATCGGTTCCGACTGAACTGCGCATTAAGGCCAGGCTTGATAAAGATGGGTCCGGCGGTAGGGACCGACCGGGTGATATAGTGGGAGAAATCAAATCGGTCAAAGCTGGTAGCAAAAATCTTAAGATTGTTCTGTCAACATTGAAGTGAGTAGTTTCGAGGGGGCTCTTGTATCTGCTGAAGATCATTTTGAAATTCAGCAACTATGAGAATTTTCTGTATCATTCAGATAGAAAAACTCATAAAGAGAACCCTGGTAGTCATGAGCGTGATAAATACAGGGAAGCCAAGTTATGTCTCTTGATGCTATTGGCATTGTTTGTCGGGATTTAAATAAAACAAAGCTATTCTATGAGCTATTGAATCTTAAATTTAGCCCTGTTGGAGGGAGCGATCATTGGGAAGCTGTTCTACCTTCCGGTATGCGTCTTATGCTAGACACCGAAGAGTTGGTTAAGAAGCTTAATTCAGATTGGCAGAGGCCGACAGGCTCAGGTCTTGTGTTATGCTTCAAGCAAGATAATGCTGATGCTGTTAATCAGCTATTTGATAAGCTATGCGACTTAGAGGCTAAGGTATATAAAAAGCCTTGGGATGCCTTTTGGGGGCAGCGATATGCCTCAATTTTGGACCCTAATGGCAATCAGATCGATATTTTCGCAGATTTAGATAAGAATTGAGGGGGTAGGGGAGTTTATACCCAAAACCTTCGATTTAATTTTCTAAACTAGTATGCCCAGGGTACTAGGTATACATCGATCATGATTTTATGGCGTGAATGTCAGATATAGTCCAACTAAAATTACTATCGAAGCTGGTTATGGCATTATCTGGTAGTGTGAGGTAAAGAGAACCTCGATAAAAGCTCAAGTCGGATTGAGATAATAGGTCTGTTCTCGATTTTCCATGTTTGTTTACTGATACTATTATGGTTTTCTCCCAATTTAAAAAGTAGTGCTGCCAAAATTGTGAGTGAGGATGGTTTTTCAGAGAAAAAGATTCCGTTGATAAATAATACAGTCTATCATTATGGCGTGGAAACCATAAAGTTTTTGAGTGGGTTTTCAACCTTGTCTTACCCATAAGGTGCTCTATAAATGGCTTAAAATCTCCGTGACTTTCTACAAAAGCGATATGACAGCCATTAGGACTTTCCTTTTGAATGAGATTTTTGAAAAAAGTACGTACAACATCTCCTATAGGCATATAAAAAAAATACCATTGGTCTTTTACCATGGGGAGTGGGGACTCGCAAAGGTCTTGGCGAGCGATGGTATTGCGAAAAAATTGACCTGACTTTGCGAAGAACTGACGAGCTGGTAAAATGCGGGAAGATAGGTATTCATAGCCATGGTAGATGTGAGGAGAGTTCAAAAGGCTGTTAACTAATCCAATACGCCCATAACCAGCTCCCATGTCATGGATAGTGATAGGACGAGGTAAGGCAGTCAAAATGCGATAGATGTCGAGGTAACTACTGTTGAGTGCTGCTGATGATAAGCCATTACAATATAGCTCTTGCCCTTCCTTTTTCGGCGAATTTTCACTTTCTGAGCGAGCGTAGTCTATTCCAAATAATGTATCTAATAATGCCTCTTTTTTTTGCAGCCAGGCCTCGTCTAAATGAATCCTTTTATTAAGCATTTGGTTAACGCTATCCTTATAGTGCATTAAAAATTTCAGGATCTTTCCTCGGTCAACTTCCACTATGTGTCCTTTATGAATAAAAAGAATATGAGAGAATACAGGAATGGTCCCTCTTAGGAAATATCATATAAATGCTATGTGAAAACTTGCTCCTTATTTTCAGTTTTGACAGAAAAAAACGAATCAAGGCTGTAATCATTCGTACCTATTGAGTACTATAAAAATAGTTGTTGTCATAATAGGTGGGCATTGGTGTGAATTTCCAGAATTTCTCTATTCTCATACTTCTTTTTTATCTATCTGACGGGAGCTTTGGCCAGGAAGGACAGCCCCATACTGATAGTGATGCACCTGATGAGATGGAAAGGATACAAGTTACAGGCTCTAGAATACAAAAAACAAACGCGGATGAAGTATCTCGGATTGAAATATCGAGAGAGGAAGCGGAACTAGTGGCGCCTAATGGTGATGTTGCACAAGTGCCAAAGCTTTTTCCAGGTACTTTGGCGAAACCCCAGGATTCAGAAGTTTCCATCAGAGGCTCCAGCAAAGATGACGCTTTATATTATATAGATGATTTGCAAGCCCCTGATTTATTTGAACCTATTAGCGGTACTTCCATTGTTCCTACGCGAGCCATTTCATCCCTGACATATTATCCTGGGAATTTTGATGCTGAGTATGGTAACTCTACGGCTGGGGTTATAAAGCTAGAAACCCGAGGGGGAGACATCATTAAGCCCTATTCAGAATTTAGGCTGAATGTTCCAATTTATTTCTCAGCATACAATGAGCAAGAATTAAGCGAAGATTCAACAATGATACTCTCTCTAAGAAAATCTACTCTTGAACCAGTTGTTAAGGCATTTGTGCAAGAGGATGGGCAAGTGCTACTACCCTATTTTCAAGATGCTTATCTTCAACACTACATTGCTGGTGATGATTACAGTGTCAAGACAAGATTTATCCATAGTTTGAGCGGAGCTGAAGTTAAGGTTTACAGTAATCGATCAACAGAAACAGATGGCACTTCAGAATTTAACTTTGAAAGAAGTTTTAATCTATTAGGGGCTGATATTGAGCTGGGCTGGTGGGATCTAAATATTGAAATCGATCCATATCTGACAACATCTTCTAGTGAATTTACTTTTAATGATATCTTTTTTAAGCTTAGCGTTGATTCACTGACGGTTCCAGTGCGTAAGCAAGTTGAAGTGGCTAGGAACCTGAATATATTTTTAGGATTCGAAACAGAGTTTGTTAATTTTGAGCTTGATGCTCTTATACCTGACAGAACTGAGCAAAGCGAGTTTAATGACCCTGAAAATTCTCAAAAAATTAATCTAGATGTTTCAGGAAAACTACAGTCAAAGGCTATTTGGGGATCTGTTGAATATGGTTGGGGAGGACTGCTTTTAACCCCTAGTATAAGAGTATATTCTCAATCCAATAACAAAAAAAATGGTTTTGATCCTAGATTCGGGGCGCGATGGCGACTTGATCGCAATAATACGTTTAAGTTGGGAATAGGACAGTATACATCCTCTCCGAAACCCGAGGAGCTATCTTCTGAGTATGGTAATCCTGAGCTACTTTGGATTCGATCATTGCATTATACCTTAGGTTGGGAAACGGCTGTCTTGAGCAACTGGATGAGCGATCTGCAGCTCTTTTATAAAAAGTGGCGTGATGACGTGAGGAATAGTACAGATGAAAGATTTAGATCGGATACTACTCGTCGGGCAAAAGGATTGGAGTGGTTTTTCAGATATGCGGATGGTGGACCTTGGTTTGGATGGCTTTCCTACACCCTTTCGGACGTCAGGGAAAATAGAGGTAGAAATTCGAAGGAAATATTCAGCGAAAATCATTCACCCCATGTGATGCACGTTGTTGCCAATTATAAATTGAGTGATACTTTACAAATAGGGGGACGCTTTAAGCACCAGACAGGATATGTCTATACTCCTATTGATAAAGTTTGGTATTATACGAACACGGATACGTATCAACCCATAGAAGATCCGGAAAAAATCAATTCAAAGCGCGTCCCTGATTTGACTTCTATTTCAATGTTTATTCAAAAGGAGTGGAAATATACCAGTTGGAATTTGGTTTCGCGATTTGGGTTGGAGGAATACCAGTTTAGAAAATCGTCTCCTAATATTGAATACAATTATGATTATTCAAAAAAGGAATATACAGCGGGATTACCAGTTATTCCTTATATAGAGCTAAGGGCTATATTATGAAATTTATACAAGCATCGACAATTTTATTTTTATGTTCTTGTAGTAATCTTGAAGATTTACCAGAGAGAGTTGATAGGTTAAGAGCCATTGGAGTGGCTGCCGATCAGCCAGTCTATAAAGCCAGCTCCGAAGATTCTCAACAATCAGGGACGTTAACATTCTATTTGGCTTCTCCTTCTGACATTCCCTTGGAAGTGGAAGCTCTTGAACTTGAATCTGAACAGTTAGAGTTGAAGAATGTGGCCGTAAATGATATCAAAAAGTATGCTGAAATGAACATTTTGTCAGTTAGTGCTGCGTTTGATATTCCTCAGGAAAGTTCACTTGTTTTTTTTCCTTTAGGTTATAGTTCATTAGAATATGCCATTAGATTTTCTCAAGAAAGCGATGAGGAAAGATTACGAGGAAAGGTGAAAATTTATCCTGTCAATAATACTCCCGATATAGAACAAAGCGTTCAGATACAAATCACTTACCCTAACAAAGATGATGGTATTGATCCCGGAAAAACTGATTTGAAGGCTGAATTAAGTAATACTACTGATGAACATTATCGTATAAGTTGGTTGGTAGCTGATGGTAAAATCGAAAAAATAAGATCCATTGAGACTGAATGGGAAGAATACTCAGGTGATCGCAAGACAATTATTGCCACCGTCAGAGGTTTAGAAAGCTTGAATTTCCACTATCATGCTATTGATATTAATCTCAAAGCTGATTAGGCTTGTTAACAACAACCTTAATACTTGGCCAATATTGGCTCCAAAGGTTTACATATTTCTTGGGTGAGTCTAGTGCCATAACACTATGGAGATATTTAGAAGGTTTAATTCTTATGGAAGCATAAATACCTTTGCCCTCATTGATTCCTAGTACTGGGATAAACTTTGTTCCTAAGTCGGCAATCCATGATATAACAATTCTTAACGGCCATGTAAAGAATTGCTGCAATTTGCTTTTATTTCGAAATTCCCATTTAAGGAAGTTACTCTTCACTGTGAGAGGGGGGAATTCATCGATATTGACGTTTTTATCTAACTCTTTGGGAAGATTGTAATACTTTCTGCCAAGAACTACATGGAAATTACTGTCAAGATCAAGCTTTTCAGCAAATGCATATATTCGAAAACTTTTGCGTACTAAGGTGGAATATATGATCTCTTGATAGTTACCTTCTTCGGTTTGTTTTTCATCTTTATAATAATTAAAAATAGAGATACCCAGATAGTAACCAAATATTTTTATTGGCTTCAAACCTAGTGAGGTGAAATCGATAGAGGATTCACGAAAATCTTTTAAAAACCAAGATATACTGCCGCTACCAAATATGGTGTAGGGAGGATTAAATTCAACTTTATCAGGATCTAATTCAATCATCTTTATGCTCTAAAGGGGTAAGAAATAAAATTTATAAAGGAAAACCATAAGTTGCCTATGTAGCCTAAGATTTTAGGAATGATAGAAAGTTCTGGTTTTGGAATAATAGAAATTGTCGGTAGCGATTCACGTGATAAAATCTTGTTACAAGCCTCTAAGGCAGTTATGGTAGCCCTTTCCATAAACCAAGATCTATATTCAGAGGCAATCCAATCACCAGCAAAATACATCTTGTCACGGTCGTCGCTCTGAACTCTTGGGGTTTTGCGCAAATCTCCCGGAGCAAATAAAGAGAATACATTCTGATGTCGTAATACTTTAGTTTGTTTTTTGTCGACACGTGAGATGTCAATATTTCGAAAATAATTTTTCAGGCAATTGATAGTCTTGTCAATAATGTCTAAATCATCAAATCCTTCTATGAGTTCGCTATCTCCAATATGACATTCTAAGACATCAAATTTGCTAAGATTGGCAAATTCATCTTGAAATGAGTTTAGATAGAAAAAGTTATCAAGAAAGTCATCGCCATCAAAAACGCCACTATCAGGTCCATCCCAGTATTTATTATGGAGCCATAAACGAACAACCATAACCGATGTTGTCCTTAACAGCTTAACTTTACTTATACTTGGTATTTGACTGAGTTGGTTATCAATAAGATTTTTTGTTGCTGTGATATCTAGAGCAAGAACCCCATAATTTCCTAGTTGAAATGATTTTTGCTGGTTTTGCTCAGAAGATTTTCCTACTATCCAATATTTTTCTCCATTCTCCTCGAACAAGCGAACATCAATATTCTTCAAGTCTGATTTTGGTGGTCCTCCTATTACCTTACCATTTTCATCAAATTTACCCTGATGACAAGGGCAGAGAAAGCCATCTTTAGTTCCCCGGACCTGGCAATGTAAGTGAGGGCAGGTAGCGTCATAAGCTCTCAAACTTTCTTTTTTAGCATCCCAGTGCAGGGCGATGGTTTGATGACCTTCTGAAATCGTCCAGTATTTACTACGTGCCCCTAGTTCACTAAAGGGGATGGTTGTAGTGAAAACAAAGCCTTTAAATTGATGATTTTGTGTTATAACCTTATTAACAGCCTGATTGAAGTGAATATTTACTCCCCTTGATTTTAGATACTTAATCCATGGCTGAAAAATGGCCTCATTTGGCCCTGTTTTTTACCCAGTCTGCTTTAATATCATTGGCATGCTCTAATAAGTAATAAGATAATGCCTTTGACGCAGTTAATCCAGATACTTCCTCCCCACGTGCGTAGGATAGATTGCGTATATAGGGTTGTAGAATACTGCGTCGGATCCTTTTGGGTGTCCAGGATTGATCTAGTAAGGAAGAAAATGTATCCATATCGATTTCAGGCTTTTCCCTTAATGTAAGGCTATAGCATTTAATCATAAAGAAAATGGTAGAGAAAATTTCACGAAAAGAAAATATTCCCTTTGGGATCAAACGTAGGAGGAAAAAAGGAGCTATACCTTTTACCCTTGCAAGAGTAAAAGATTGAACTTTACCATTTCCAACCATACCAGTTGTTTTTGTTTTAGTATAGGACGAGGATTCATATCCAAACTCCTTTATGACCCGACGAAAATTTTTGTAAGCAGGAAATATTCCATGTATACCATGTTCTACGGTATATCCATTTGTGTCATCAATATAAGAACTCATTTTACCACCAGCATAACTATTTTTTTCGTAGATACTCACCTTAAACCCGCGATTGCATAAGTAATGGGCCGTCACAAGGCCTGCAATTCCTGCTCCTGCTATGAGTACATGAGGTAAGGGTTTATTAGATTCTCTCTTGAGCAAATAGAAGCTTGGTACTATTTCTATTTTGTCTAAAACATTAGTTTTTCCGGTGTTGGTTATGAATGAATTGTAGGGTAGGTTAAGTTCAGATATTGAAAAGGATAAAGGATTCTTTAAAAATGATAGGGAGATATGAGTTCCAAAGCTTGTTTTCCATTGTTCAATATTACTATCAATATTTAATTCGAGATTAGTTTTTTCTGAGCTAATAGTTACCTTGATAGGAGCTTTTTTATTTGAAAAGTCATCGGATGAATATCTAAATTTTACCACTATCTTTAGGAGACTGACAGATTGATCTGCTAGTTCAAATAAGTGTTTTTTGATGTTGCTATCGCGCAATGGGATACTTGTATCAATGGAAGCTAAATCTAGTATGATATTGATTTCATATTGATCGTTGTTCTTATGAATATCGCTTATATAACAAGTCTTAAAAGTTCCAGGAACTTTTAAGACTCTCTTATTTAGTAATTCTTTATATGCTTCAAAATCGACTGTAACTTTTGAATCACTAATCATGGTGATGCCCTACTGTTGCGATAAATTAATTTATCATATCTTACAATTATAGTTTATTTCCAGTACTTTGTTCGTATTTATGCGAGTTTTTATCAAAGTGTGGGTTTGTGCCTCTTAATAGCTAGTAATATAGAATTCTAGAAGATATCTTTTTACATAGGTGGAACTAGATTTTGAAGGAAATTTAATTTGAGCTATATTATGGAGGATGCAATGCTGAAATTTGTGATTACGTATATCGGAAAAACTGATTCTTGAATTCTTAGTCTTGCCTTGGGGAGTCACGTGGAAGTTCAACCATACTTCCCCTTGCTCAACATCCTCAGGGCGACTGTCTAGATATGTTTGAAAGCAGTTTGATAGATATGGGGTGTGCCTTTTGAAAGAAAGGCTAATATCATTCGTTGATAGCAGTCCATCTACTTCGAGAAGATAAGATCTTTTTTTTGCCTTATTAATGTCTAAAGCAATATCGTTCTTATCTGGATCAGGTTTAGTATCAAATATGGGAACAGTTACATCTGTTATATTATTTTCTTTTTGGGTTACATTGCGAGCATTTGCATGAAAACTGGCCGTTTCACAGCTACATAGCATCCCTATGGCAAAGATAAGTGATAATAGGGAGATTATCATGGGGGCCTTCTATAAATTCGTTAAATATTTAAAGTGCGGGAACAGTTTGGATTATATAATAAAATGGAATTTTTAAATAACAATTTTTCTCTGAAAATAAATATAAATACCCACATAAATAATGTGGGTATTTAAATGGTAGACTAGAAAGAAGTACTCCGTAGAAACTTTATTAGCGATTTTTAATAGCAAATGCTTGCCCGTATATTCGTGGGTGGCTATTGTCATATTGCAATGTATAGTCAAACATAGCATTTAAAGTTTTTTCTGTTGTTATCATTGTTTGGTAAAGAGAGCTAAGATATTTATCAAGGTTCTCCAATACTTGCTTTTGCTCTTTAAGCTTATCTGTTAATGTTGGAGATGATGCATAACGAGGAAGAACCGTTCGAATACGATTAACGATTCTTACTTTTTTCTTCTTACATTCTGTAATTCCATTATAAATACTATCCAAGACCTCAGAGGCCTTGTCTTGAATTAAAACACGTTGGTTAAGAGTTTGATTGAAATTGGTCAGAAGATTTTTTTGTAAGCGTGGATTTCTCGTAGCACGCAATTGCCTATCTATTTTTTCCAGCTTAATTTGCAGACTGCGAATAGCAGCTTGTCCTCGCTGTAAGCTTTTGAGATTTGAAACATAGTTTGGTAATGAGTTTTTGAGTTTTATTATAGTTATAGTGACGTCATCAGGATTAAATGGTCTTTCGATTATCCCAATTTTTTCAAGAATTTGTTCCATTTTTGTGGTTTGACAACCTGAAACTAGCGATGCACTGGTGATTATTACCGATAATAGTAAGTTTCTCATTTTTATCCCCCCCTAAAAAGCACGGTGTTTTATCGGTGGGGAAGCTATATTATTGAAAATATAACAAGTAACCTTTTGTAATTAATCAAAATCTATGTATTTTATTTTAAAAAATTATTCAAAAGGTAGGAACAACCTGACGAATTTCCCTGAATAAGTATAAATATATCAGTTTGCTATAACAAATACCCGCATACGATAGGGAAAAACTTACACCATAGAAATAATTTGACATAGATTATCCACTAACTCTTAGAAATCAGAAGATTGGTAACCTTTTCTACCAGCATTCTTAAAGCAAATGGGATGTATCGCCCCAAGTCTTTATACGCCAATTCTGATCTCTTATACTGATTATATTAATGCTGGTATTATCGATAATGCACATGGGCCGCTGACCATTAGGAATGTTAAGCAACGATACGAAGAGAGATGCTAACAGGCCCCCATGGGTGACGATGGCAATACTTTTTCCTGCATGGGCCGAAACTATTTCTTCTAAAGCTTCTTTGAATCGCAAAAGAGCCTCAGCACGACTTTCCCCCCCAGGCATTCGCGCGTCGTTATGATGATTTCTCCAAAGCTTGGATAATTGGGGGTGTTTGCGACTTATGAACTCCCATTCCAATCCTTCGAGTTCGCCAAAACCAATTTCAATGAGCCTTCGATCTTCCTGATAAGGAAGAGCTACTGCTTGTGAAATAATCTCGGCAGTATGCTTTGCTCGACCGAGACTGCTAGTATAGATTGCGGAGAGATTATATCTCCTTAATTTATTGGCTACTCTTTGGGATTGAACCTTACCTTCTTGGCTTAGAGCGCTGTCGGATTGGCCCTGTATTTTTTTACTGCGATTGCTTTCAGTTTGCCCGTGTCTTATCAGTATCAACTGAGTTTCCATTAGTTCTCCATTCAAGGTTTAAGTATCCTGCAATCATAGCATTGAAGAATAGGGGTTATCTTTCGATCTTGATTAATTAATTTTAGCCGGAATCCGAAAAATTCTTTGTTTGCCGCGTTGTGCCAACCTTCCGACATCCTCACCTACCATGGTAGGCTGCGGTTTAAGGTCACCATGCCTTGCACCCGAAGCTTTCTTGAATTCCTTAGAATTATTAACTTATTTCTCAACTTTTCCGTTCCAGGATATTACAGTTTGTGTCCTACAATTTGCCAGCAAACCTGCCCACAAGACATGTACTTTCTTTCGAAGTGACTGCGAGGTCTTTCCAGTAAATCCTGAGTAATGGCTTCAATACTGCTGATAGATAGATGCTGTGTTAGCACCTTGTGCGCCTCCTCTATATACCAAAGCTCATTGCTGGCTATGACTAAATCCCCACCCTTTTTAAGGCATTTAATGACATAGTTGATAAATGGCATGTTATGCCATCTTTTATTTGCTGCGGCCTTCTTAGGATTGGGGTTGGGATAGAGAAAAATAAAACGATCGACTGATTCAGTATCAAAGTATTTACTTACAAAAGAGATGCCATTCGCATGAATGGGCCATAAATTTTGTAAATTATGGGAATCAGCCCTTCTTTTGAATTTTTCAAATTTTGCTTTAGTATGCTCAATCGCTATTAGCTGCCGATTTTGATGGGTCTGACAATAGATAATAGGATGAAGGCCCACACCACAGCCAATTTCGATATCCACAGGGTATTGTTTATCTAAAGAGGGTAGTGCCGGTAAGTTATCTGGAATAAATGGTTTAAACTCTCGCATAGGCAAAAACACCATAAATTTAGGAATATTTATATTAAAAGGATATTGTTGGCAAGCAAACATTCCTAGGGTGAAGTCCTATGGAATCGTTACAACAGGTCGCCCACTGTGATTTTACCGTTTTTATAAGCCATTTGCGCCAAAAACAATTCTGCGGTCGCTAGTGCATCGGTTAGTGCATTATGCGCAGGGTAGGCTGGTAAGTTGTAGCGAGCACGGCAACTAGCGAGCCGCAATACTGAGGGGCGCATGGGTATATTGTTTTTGTTTAGAATGTTTTTTTCGTTCCTTAGTGTGTCAATGACAGGTAATACCAAAAGTAGGCCAAAGTATTTCCGGGATAAATGGTTCAAAAATTTCGTGTCTAGTGTAGCGTGATGAAACACAAGAATGCGCCCCTTAGCAACAGACAATAAATGATCCAAAACTAACTTTTCATCGAAACCTGATTGCAGGTCACAATCTCTTAGCGAATGTACAGTAGCACTGTTACCCACGGTTTTTTGAGGTCTTAGTAAGAAATATTCAGCTGTTGCAAGTATAGATTTTCCGTTTTTTATCAGTACCCAGCCAATACTGAGAATTTCACCTCGGCGAGGATCAAGAGCTGATGTTTCGATGTCAATCACTAAGTATTCTACCTCCTTCCAATGCAGGCAGGAACTGAGTTTTTCACTGTTCCAGCATTGCAATATCGGTGTTGCGGCATCTCTTCTTTTCTTGTTAAAAATAAAGTATATACGATATAGAAAACGTATTAATTTGACCGCCAACATCATTACATTCCTTGACGATAGCGCATTTGAATGCTTTTTTGGGCATCTTTGATAACCGCAAAAGCATCGCGCAATCGTCTACGATCAAGCTTTGAAAGATTATCCGGATCGATGTAGTTATTGGGTGCTAAAGACTGTGTCAGTTCTTTTACCTGCTCTCGCAATCTGATTTGAATGATGATTTTTAAAGCATCTTGTAAGTTTCGACTTTCATTGATAGTCAATACTTTTTTGTTAGCTAGCTCCTTTAGACGATCGATAGTGTTAACATAACGAACTTTTGCGGCTAAGCAATGTATGCGGGTGGTTTCAATAATGGGTAATATACCCCGCTTTTTTAAATCAAGTTCATGTGCGTGTTCGCCGTTGTGTTCGACGACGAATTGACGGAAGATTCCCAGTGGTGGTTTATGCTCGAGAGCATTTTCGGTCAATGCTGCTAAAAAAATTGTATTTTCACAAGCAGTATTCAGCATATGTTGCTGCAAGCTATCGCCAATAGATTTACTGCCATAAATAACGCGAATGTCAAAAAAAATACTTACAAGCATACTAGCTTTGGGGGTGGGAGCGTGCACCCACGTTAGTACTGTATTCTTCCACGCGGATAAAGTTTGTCGCCATTGTTTATTTGTGGCCATCACATCGCCAGGGCAATATACCCAGCCACACGCGTTTAAGCCGTCGCATACCCAATGAGATAAGCGCTCGAACCATTGAGCCTGACCCTCTGAAAGGCTGTCATCGATAACTAAAGCATTATCTTGGTCGCCGCCAAGTAATTGCTCGGCACGGCCCTGGGAACCAAAGCCCAGCCATGAAAACGCCACAGGAGCATCACCATGTTCATCAATAAAAATCTCGATTAAACGAACAGTTACTGCATCGCTAATGGCTGTAAATAAATGGGCGATTTGCGTAGCCCGCATGCCTGCATGTGTCCATTGAATCATGAGGTCTGGAAGTTGAGAGATTGTTTTTGTTATTCCAGATAATGTCGTTTGACGGCCGATATAGTGCACCAGATATACGGGATCGTTTCTACGTGCAAGCATCAGGTCCGAAGAGGTAATAAAGCCGACAACTTTCTGGGAATCAGTGACAGGGAGATGATGAATGCCATGGCGAGTCATAAAAAGGGTTGCATCAAAAAGTGTATACTCGGGAGAAATACATAGAGGGCTGGACGTAGAAATAACTTCTACGGGAGATGAGTAGGACAATTTCTGGGTAATGGCGCGTGAGCGTAAATCGCGATCAGTGACAATGCCACACAATTTGTTGTTTTCAATTATCATAACCGACGAAACACGATGTTCCGTCATCAGTTGGGCTGCTTCTTGAATGCTATGCTTTGACGTGACGCTGATAATATTCGTGCTCATAATATCTTTGATCAAGATCATCATTTCCTTTTGATCTTGAGTTGTTAGCGTAGCCCGTCTCAGTCGTCTGTTCTTTTGGCTATTAAAAAATCGGTCAAAGCCGCGGTGTTTTTTTCGTAGCTCTTGGTAGGTATCTTCGGGTAGCAAATAAATCAGGGAGTCTTCGATTAAGGTTGCTGTAATTTCGGAGTGTTCACGGCGTAACGCAAATAGGTTAAAGCAATCATAATCACCAATCCGGTCAATTAAATCGCCTTGCTTGTTTCGCAATTCAGCTGCTCCACTGCGAAGAACTTTTAATCCACCATCGTCGACCGAGGAATGAAATTGGTGGCCAGACCGGTAATACTCTACTTCCACCTCCCTTACAACAGCGTCTAATTGCTTGGGGTGAAGCTGGTCAAAAGGAATGCATTCACTAATGAATTGTTTAATGGTGTCAAGTTCCGGGTTTGATGCTAAATGGTGATTTTTCATATTTTTGGCTCTTGTGCGACTATCTAGTGAAGATAAGAAGGAACCTTATGGTTCATGAGACTTATATAGTATTACCTCATTCGGTTGAAAATGGTAGGCTAACCTAACATAATATCATCGGTTTATGCACCAATGCCAGTTCTTATGAAATTGACAATGTTCCTATGGTTGATGGACAGAATTACCCGGAAGATAGATCTGAATAACCATTGGTTTATTTTCTAGGCATCTTAAAGATTATATTGCGGCCAGAAAGGATGTTACATTTTTATGTCCTTTTCCAAAGTCAACTAACGTTAATTTATAACTTGGTTTACTGCTGATCGTGACCTTAATTTAATTACTCTAGGCATTCGACAAGTTTACATCTAAGGTTTCGCCGAAACTTTCCCAACTCACCGGCATTTTTGCTACAATTGAATCGTTCTCCTTATTAGATTCTTTAACTGTTGCCTTCAACGGATTTAATGCCTGTAGGCACTTTTCAAAAATCTCGTCATGGCTCATGTAGTTTTTTAAATAATGATATCACTGCTTTTTATTCTATCAAAGAATGTAAACACAAATTTTTTACAAATTGGCATATTCAAAATCAAAGTGGAGAAAGAAAAGCTTTAAAGTAAAGATAAAAGAAAAGCTTTAAAGTAAAGATAATGTCATTTTGGTATCTTGGTGTTTCAGGAATTAATACTTTCTGGCTTTACTTCTCTAAGACGTCCAGCAATTAGTGTAAATACCTGGTCAGCTGCGTACTAGCGGGTGTTTTTAGCAATAAAAAAGGTCCTAAGTCTGATCGCGAAGACAAGCTCAAGCGAGAAATAGAGAGGCTCAAATGCAGCTTGAGACCAGTGAGAGAGCAGAAACTATCATCAATAGCCAAAAAACGTATCGGAAATGCTCCCCTCCCAATAGGCGCAAGAAAAAATAGCTTGCGATGGGTTATTTTAATTTTGAATTTAGGATGCCTTTTCTTGTAGATTCTAGGGTGGAAAATTACTGATTTCTACACAATAAGAAAAACGAGGGTTTTTCTGATGCATACTGGGGACTACATGGATGAAGTTCAAAGTACAAATAGTATAGCCTCTGATTGTTCTTCACGAATTCCATGGCATTAATCCTCAGAATTATCTATCTGATTATTGACCCCCGATTGCCAATGGTCATTCGATGTCTTTACTGACTCGCTGCTCCCCAGGAATTGGATGGTTGACTCTAAGTGCCTTAGGGCCTTTGGTATTTTGCGTTTATAATAACTAAAATTAAAGATAATAATGCTGACAAACAAGCAGACAAAAAAGAGTTGCAACTTAGTCTGAAAAGATGAATCGGAATGTTTGAAGGAAATTAAGTGTATGTCTAATAGACTAGTTATCTCAATATCTGAGCCCTGATATTGGTCTATCTATCAATCGTATAGTCTCACATTTATCTGTAAGATATTAAATAAAAGCCAATAGAAGCATGCAATAATCCTTGCACAAACTCGTTCTATTTTTGTAGATAAGTAGCTAGGTTGTAGCTATAGCACATAGATCTTGAATCCCAAATTCACGCATGATACCAATATTAGAATTGCTAGAGTTTGAAATTAAGGGAAAAATAGATCAATGAATAGAAAAATCTCGAAGACTCTAAGCTGACTGTAGGTGGTCTCACTCTACTTTGTGCCACAATCGGGCCTGAATAGTAGTCGGTATCCCAAGAAAGGAATGAACAAATGTAGAGTGAACCACGAAAATAGTTAAGAGTTTGGGACAAAACTGTTAGAAGCAAACTATTGTCCATTTTTGTAAAACATGACTCCGGTTAGATTCCGAATAGGAGTAATTATGATTGGGTTCCGAACTTTAGGTGTTATATTAGTGCTGACTCTGACGGTTTCCTACCCGATGGCTTCTGCAAACGACCAGCACATACCGTTAAAAGACTTTTTTAAAAACCCAGAAAAAGCTAGCATTCAAATTTCTCCGGATGGTAAGCATCTTTCCTACCGCAAATCATGGAATGGGAGGATGAATATCTATGTTCAGTCATTGCAAGACCAAAAAGAAAAACGCATCACCTCGGTAAAAAATCGCGATATTCCAGGTTCTGGATGGATTAATAATACCCAGATTATTTTTGTACAAGATAAAGGTGGAGACGAAAACTTTCATATTCATGTAACGGATATTGTTACTGGAAAATCTAAAGATCTCACCCCTTTCGATGACGTCAAAGCTGAGATTGTCGATGTTCTTCCCGATAATGATGACGAAATTCTTGTTGGTCTCAATAAGCGCAATAAAGCGATCTTTGACGTTTATCGTCTAACTCTTAAGTCTGGTAAGCTGGAAATGGTAGCCGAAAATCCAGGTAACATCTCAGCATGGCTTGCTGATCATAACGGTAAAATTAGGGTTGCAACCACAACAGATGGAGTCAATACCAGTCTACTCTATAGAGATAAAGAATCCGACAAATTTGAAACGCTTCTGACTACTAATTTTAAAGAATCAATACTTCCTCTTTTTTTTACATTTGATAATAAAAATCTTTATGCTGTCTCAAATATTGGTAGAGACAAAACAGCGGCAGTTCTCTTTGACATTAAGGCAAAAAAAGAAGCAAAAGTTATCTTTGAGCATCCCGAAGTGGACACTGCTTCAATGTCTTATTCTCGTAAAAGAAAGGTTTTGATCGACGCAACCTATACAACTTGGAAAACGCAGAGACACTATTTCGACAAGACAAGCGAAGCGATTATAGCAGATCTTAAGAAGCAAACTAAAGCAGTTGATATCGCTATTAGCAATTATAGTAAAGATGAAAGTAAGCTTATTGCAGTTAGCTACTCGGATAAGGATCGAGGAACCTACTATCTCTACGATGTAAAAACAAAAGAACTCAGGAACTTAGGCTCGGTATCACCTTGGCTTGACCCTTCAAAGTTGGCGAGTATGAAGCCAATTTCCTTTAATTCACGTGATGGATTAAAAATTAACGGATATCTAACGCTTCCTAATGGAGTTGATGCTAAGAATCTACCCATAGTAGTTAATCCACATGGCGGACCATGGGCGCGGGACGAATGGCGATTTAATCCTGAAGTTCAATTTCTTGCTAATCGTGGTTACGGTGTGTTGCAACTAAACTTTCGCAGTTCGACAGGTTACGGACGTGAATTTCTGGAAAAAGGCTACAAGCAGTGGGGTAGGGCGATGCAGGATGATATCACAGATGGAGTTCAGTGGTTGATTAAGGAAGGCGTTGCTGACAAGGATCGAGTATGTATTTATGGTGCTTCTTATGGAGGTTATGCAACTCTTTCAGGAATTACATTGACTCC
>JBNKNM010000083.1:0-21485 GCA_050293845.1 Pseudobacteriovorax sp.
AGGTTTAGCAATGGTAAAAAGGTTTGTTGATTTAATGGAAGGAAGTATTCAGTTAAAGTCAAAAATTAATGGCGGATCTACTTTTGTCATTACTCTAAAAAGTCAAAACGATGTTACTTTGAAAAATGCATCCACTGAAGATACTATAAATCAAACAGTTATTGAACAAAGCGAAGCTGGCGATAAATCCAGTAGAGAGGGCCTAACTATTGCATTGGATCAGCCCTATAAGATCTTGATTATTGATGATAATGAAATCAACTGTGATGTGGCAAAAGATATCCTGACATCTTATGGTTATCCAGTTACGGTAGCTCTCAGTGGCCGAGAAGGACTTAATAAAGCTAAAAAAGAACTACCGGACTTGATCCTATTGGATTTGATGATGCCTGAATTTTCGGGAGAAGATGTTATAAAGGTATTAAAAAACGATCCTCAATTGAGAGCGATTCCGGTAATCCTATTAACAGCGCGTGCTTCCCAGGAAGATCGCATATATGGTTTAAAACTAGGAGCAGATGATTATCTGGCAAAACCTATCTATAGTGAAGAGATGATATTACGGGTTGCAAACACTCTGACCCGCTTAGAGCTGGTTAGAACTAAGGCAGAAACGGCAGCCATCGAAATGACTCTGGCTCAGGCTCAGGAGCATGATTCTTTACGTGAAACCGATAGTAAACTACCCATGGTGGAAATGATCGACTACTATCAGCAAGCAGATATATCTGGTGGCGATTGGTTTGGAGTCAGCTTTCACGAGGAAACTGGCCGTCTTTACGTACTGCTAGGAGACGTAACCGGACACGGTATGAAGTCAGCTTTTGTGACATTAACAGCGGCTGGAGCATTTCGGGCTAGTCTATCAATGATAGAGAGGAAAGGTAATCACTACACACTTGAAGAATCTTTGCAGATTCTTACAGAATCGATGAATGAAGCTATCATTGATGCCGATCGCAAAATTCAATTGAATATGACAATGGCCTTTATCTGTTTGGATGTGAATAGTGGCGAGGGGGCATACCAGAATGCAGGTCACCGAGAAGTTTTGCTACGTCGTCAAAATGCTATTGAAAACTTATTTATTCCTGGATTACCCTTAGGATCTAACAAGAATCCTGGAATTAGTAAAAGATCATTCAAGATGCATCCGGGAGATGTGCTTATGATGTATACAGATGGCCTTATAGAAAATAGAGGGCCAGGAGGCGAGAGACTCAAAATTAAAACGATGCGTCAAATTTTTGAAGGTTGCGATGACATTCATGCTCTAAAAGATAAGTTTATTGATTCCTGCCAAATCGCCTGGCAAACGGCCCCCGCTCAAGATGACTATACTTTTCTTCTAATCAAGTGGTTAGGTAGTAAAGAGTTAACTAAAGCTATAAAGAAGGCCCTTTAGCCTTCCTAGTCAGAATTTGAAAATCATAATAGGCGATGAAACGATAATAACCTGCTATCTATTTTCCTTAGAAAAACGAAAATTAATTGAACGTTTGATGAAAGCATTCCGGGCTAGTCAGTTTTTTGTCCGTGGTGAAATTTATGATGAATTGGCAATATGTGAGTAGGAATTGGGCAATTATGAGAAGGTTTTAGCGCTCTTCAGTGAGAGAGATTCTTCATAGTTTAATAGGAAAAGTATCTTTGATTAGCTGCTATGGTTTTATATATAATCACTATAATTTTCTATAAAATAAACTACATTTAACTAAGTCAACTATTGGTTGTATTCTGATATGAATTAAGCCAAACTAGGGTACTGTTAATACTCCTTACATAAGGATAAATCATGAAGCGATGGCTAATACTACTATTCTTGTTCTCAACACATCAGGCTTATGGAGCTAAAAACTACTGCGGTAGCCCTGAATTTAAAGGGTTTGATTTTTGGCTTGGCTCATGGGATGTTAAAACTAAAGACAATAAAACTGCTGGAAAGAATGTGATTAAAAGGGTGAATCCTTGTCTTATTCTGGAGAGTTGGCTAGGAGCTAAAGGTCTTAAAGGATCAAGTATAAATTACTATGAGACTAAGCTCAAAAAGTGGGTGCAGCACTGGGTGAGCGGAGATGGTACCATCATACACTTGGCTGGGAATGCGAAACAAAACACGATGAAAATGGAAGGGACAATTTTTTATGCAAAGAGTGGAAAGACGTTTCCATTTCGAGGCGAGTGGATGCTGTTAGCTGATAAAAGGGTTCGACAATATTTTGAGCAGCAAGATTTAGCGTCTAAGCAATGGAAACCATGGTTTGAAGGTTTTTATACTAAAACAGGAAAATCTAGCCATTAAGTCTAGTAGAAGAGTATGAGGGGGTCAGGGATTTTGCCTTAACCTCTATCTTGCTAGCGCATTTGGCTAATAGGATTGACGGCAAAAAGGTCTGCTTTTCTGTCAGAATTCTACTCTTTTTTCGAGGTAATTTTTATTTGATTTCAGGTCATTAGAGTTAGCTGCCGGATTTGATGAATAAAAAGCTAAATAAAATCATCCTACTGTCGAATATGGTGATAATACTACCTTTAGCCTACCTTTATTTAGGTAAGCTGTGTGATTGAAGAAATAGAGGGATGAAACTCAGAATGTCTAGCCAAAGCTCGCTAGTCAGGAGGGAGCCCTATGAAAATCACAACAGTAAAATGCAATATCAAAAAGTTACCTGATAAGAAAAAGGATGAGCTTGTCCGTGGGCTTTATCAAGTCTTCACGGAGAGCTGGGAAGGGTATTCAGAAAACGATTTCCGAGGATATTTCTTTTCCGATTCCTACAGTGAAGATCACGCTTATTTATATTATCACGATAAAACCCTTATAGGCTATGTACTCATTAGGTTACTTCCTATTGATGTGGATAATGCTCCCAGTGCGGTCATGCGAATTTCAGCAAATGTTTTACCAGACTATATTGGTTTTAATCTAACTGCTCCTGCACTGTTTAAGGAGGGGGGACGGCTATTCTTAAAAAGTGTCTTTCAAAAGCGAAAATTCTATGTGTTTTTTACGGCTAATAGCCCTGCATCCTATTGTGCGGTGATAAACCGTACACTTATAGCCTACCCTTCGCCTTACATGCGAACTCCTCCCCATGTTGCCAGAGTATCCCGCGAGTTGGGTCAAAAGCTAAAGTTTTGCCCCGATCTCCAGGACCCTTTTAAATGCCACTTTTCTGGTGTTAGAGTGAGTCAGGTGATGCAAAAAAAGTTTGACAGCCAAACTAATAGTGTTTCACGTTTTTTTGATGAATATTGTCCCCAGTATCGTACTGGAGACGCTTTGATAGTGATTATGCCATTAACTCTTCTCCTAGGTTTTGCTGAATTAGCAAATCAGCTATTTCGTTTGGTTTTGGGTAGTGTTACCCGCTTCTACCGTAGGCGGGTACAAAGATTTAGGCATCAAATTGAGGGTGAATTGATGCGGGAGAATAAGATTTGATCCTAGGCTTTCCTCTGCCGTTGCCAAAATCCCTTTTCATCGCAATCTTCATAGGTTAGACTGGAGCCTAGAGTAAGTGTACGCGAGGAACAGAGTCGATGCAGACCATAAAGCACCAGCCAATTACTACACGAGTAAAAGCTAGGAAAATTAATGAAGATAAGATGATTTATGGAACCTTTGCAGAGATTGGGGCGGGACTGGAAGTCGCTTCCGCTTTTTTTAGAGCCGGAGGTGCGTCGGGAACAGTTGCCAAAACTATGTCAGCTTATGATATGACTTTTTCTGATACTATCTATGGTCGAGAAGAATCGGGACGTTATGTTATAGAGAATAGACTCCATAAAATGCTCGACCGTGAATTCAAATTACTCTTGGAGCGCATTGGCGAAAAGATGTCAGATAGGCGCTTTTTTGTTTTTGCTGATACGGTTGCTACTAAATCCCCTAAACGAGGGCGGCCAGGTCATGGCTGGTTAGGTTGCGCGTTTCAGAAGGAGTTGGGGGGACCTATCCAAAAAATTGTACTTCATGTACATCTATTTGAGTCTCTCATCGAATCTCAGCAAAACCTCATTGGAGTACTTGGCGTTAATCTGCTCTACGGTGCTTTTTATTTCAGCGATGACTTAACGCAGCTTCTCGAAAGCCTTATGGATGGTCTGGTGGGGCGAAAGTTTCAGGTTGATGTATTTAAGGTCGAAGGTTCTCATTTTCAAGATGAGGATAATCGTCTCTTGAGCATCCAACTTATCTCTCTGGGCTTGTCCAATGCAATACTGTTCAATGAGCAAGGAAAAATAGAATCAGTTTCTGATCGATTTTATAATCAGTCGGTTGTGGTGGGACGCGGAAGTTTTCGCCCTCCTACCAAGCAGACTTACGATATGTTAGTCAAGGGACAGGAGCAATTAGGACCTCTGGGTGAAGACGATGCATCATTACCGATATGCGAAATCTCCTATAACAACCTCTTGAAGCGAGAAGATACTTGTGATCATGACTTTATTTTTCGCCTAGAACTACTGTCCGCAATGAGAATACCTACCCTCATATCAAACTTTGCCTACCATTACCGGCTGTCTGAATATCTCTCAATGTTTACCAGTAATCAGGTTGTGTTTGCTGTGGGTCTTGATACTCTAGTAGAGTTATTTAAAGAGGAGTATTATAAGGAATTGCCGGGAGGTATATTAGAAGCCATGGGAAGGCTATTTAAGCAAAGAGTGAAGATTTTTGTTTATCCCTCTTTAGATGATAAAGGTAAGATGCAAACTAGTAAGAACTTGCACCTTCCCCCCCATTTGAAATTCTTGTTCGAGTCCTTGGCCTGTCAGCAATTGATTCAAGATTATAAGGATATAGATCCTCATGTACTAGCTTATCACTCCCATGAAATCTTGGAAAAAATCAGAATTGGCGATCCTGACTGGCGCGAAGGTGTGCTTCCAGAAGTTGCTGCGCTGATTGATCGTACTGGAAACCAAGTACAATGGAAATTTGATGGGTCGGAAATCAGCCATTAATCTTGAAAACTGAAGCTAATAAACTAATTTTACGTGAATTATAATTCCTATTAAACTCCTGATTTTTTGTTGTCGATCTTAATTATAAGCATTTCAATATCAGGAGTGAGCATGCATATGAAATCAGGGATGACTTCCCTATGCCTATTATTGATTATGGGCTGTGCTCAAGAAGAAGCAGCGATGCAAGGTTCGGAGCCCCATAACAAGCGTAGCCTACAGGGACAAGTGCTTTCAGCTAGCGCAAAGGCCGAACAAGGCTCTACAGACCAAGAGAGTACCGTGCAGCATGGGTCCGCGACAACGAGAGAGACCCTAGGGGACATGGGTGAAGTTTTTGTGGACGAACAAGATGAAGAAACAATACATGATCAAAGCGATACTGATGTAGTTGATGATGCTAAACAGTCTCCCCCTTTGCCTTTTATCTGTAGTAGTTCCGCGCAAATTCTAAAATCTCGCGAGAGTTACCAATTTATCTGGCAGATCCCAGAAGGATTATCTGAGTTTCAAGTTGCGCTAAGTTCGGATAATCCTAATCTCCTAGGAGAAGTTGTTATAGACGATATAGGCAAAGCAAGCTATTTATCTCCTGGGAGTATCAGCCAAGAGACGAATATCACTTTAAAGGGGACCCTTGAAGATGGGAGTGAAGCGGACTGTCATTTAAAGTTACAAGCTGATGAAGATTTAGGGGTTAAGGATAATGGGCTTATAAATGGTGTGGTGGGCAATGTTTATCAACTCCCCGAAAATACCTATTACTTGCCTGACTTTAGCTTAATGCAGCCTGTGACCAGTATTGTTTCCACAAACTTGGATGTACCGGAAAGAGTTTTCTCTTCTGGATTTCCCGGATTACCTTATTTGTTTGAGTGGTTTGGGATATCATATAAGGGTATCATTAAGATACCTGCGGATGGAGAATATACTTTCAAACTTATCTCTGACGACGGAGCGATTTTTTATCTTAATGGACAAAAGGTTATCGACAATGATGGGGTGCATGCTATTAGCGAGCGTACCGTAACATTAAGCCTAACGGCCGGAGATATGAGTTTTACCGTTGATTACTTCCAGGGGCCACGCTACTATATAGCTTTACAATTGATGTGGATGGTACCTGAGTCTAGCGAGTTCACTGTTATAGCTAAGGAATATCTAGGCCGTCCAAAACCTTAAAATAAGTCATTTTTTTGTAAATCATTTCCAATCCATCGCGAGATGGTTGGTTACAGTGAAAGGGGATTCTCCGCCAGCGAGGGTCCTCTTTTTTTATTGTAGAGGGAGGATGATGTTGCCACCAGTATCCTTTGAGTATAGGGGTGCAAGACAGAAATATATCCTCAATGGGGGGATTAACTTGTCGCAAGAATCCATCCAAGCAATGATTAATATCTAAGAAAAACTTTTTAGTTTGCTGTAATCGTATACGGGAACCTAGCCGCGACTTGCCCTTTTGTTTGAGATAGCTAAGCTGGGATTTACCCTGGCTCTTTCTGACCATATACCGGTTTAGAACTTTGTAAGCTACCACATTATGATTCATAATATGAGCTATAATGGCTTGTCCTGCGCGCACGATCAAGAAAAGCACAGATGGACCTTCGTTGATTTTAGTGATGAGGCTATTTTTATTAATGCGCATTCCTTTTTGAAAAAACAGTGGGGGGATTGTATAAATTTTCTGCGTGGGAATCCCCGTCAAATTAAGATAAGGGATGTCACTTTCCCATATTATCTCCACATTTTTTGAATATAAATAGGGTAAGACTTGTATGAGAGTTGATGAGCAAATATTAGTCATGAAAAGCCTCAAGAGGGTAATATGATCGGTCGAGCCTGGGAAGGATGGCAATTATGGGCACAAAGTTCAAGGCCGGGAGATCTACTGAAGGCGCAGAAGGAGCGACTTGGTCAGCTATTTCCAGAGCTTGAAGCTATTATGATGACACCTCAAGATAAGGAATTTCATCCTGAGGGTGATGTTTGGATACACACCTACCTTGTATGCAATGCGGCAGCAACTATTGCGCAGGAGATGGGTTTCTCAAGGGAGGAAAGAACAATTTTACTGCTAGCATCCCTGTGTCATGACTTGGGCAAGGCTACTACCACAGAGCTTGTTGATGGCCGTATCAAATCTCATAAGCACTGTTCGGTAGGAGTCAGAATAAGTGAGGTGTTTCTTAATAAAATTTCATGCCCTAATCCCTTTATTTTAAAAATTTTACCCTTGGTAAAAGAGCACTTATTCCATGCAAGCCTTGTAGATGTGACTCCTCGCATAGTCAGCAGATTGTTACGTCGGCTGCATCCAGCCCCGTATCATTTGTTGCATGCCTTGGTACTGGCCGATCTTTCCGGAAGACCTCCTTTGCCTTTGCAAGTACCTTCTGTTCTTAGGCAGGTAGAGAGGCTGGTTGGGAAGAGGAAGTGCTAATATTCATTTCAAAAAATGAATGATTATTTCTATAGAAATATCTAAAAACAATGAAAATTACGCAAAATATACCATGATAAGTATTTAAAAATAAATAAGTAAATGGGATTATTGGGCTTAGATCTTCGAGTGTCCGATAAGTTTCAAAAGATGGGGAATAATTTTTATCACGGAGCTGAAAACGCGATTTTTTTCACATCCGGTTAACACATGTGGGGAGCTGACCATAACCATGTTGAGAATATTTGCCTTGCTTACTCTAGTCATAGGGTGTCAATCGGGGAAGGTCCCAGGCAGGTTCGACGCAGGTGAGTCTAAAGGTAAGCAATTAGATGCAAGTGGGCACCTTGGGACCAGCAATAAAGTTGGAGCGCAGGATGAGGAGCGAACGGACCAGATTATAGTCAGAATCCCTGAAGAGGATCGCTATGAAATTATAGCCGGTGAACCACAAGAGGTATCACTTGCCTTTAGAAGCTGTCGCTCCGCTCTGGAAAGTCAGCCTGAAGCGAAAAGCGGCATTTATAAACTCTATTATATGGACGAGTCCGGAGAGTTTGTAAAGATAGATGCATACTGTGATATGGAGACCGCAGGAGGGGCGTGGGCTCTGGCTCTCAACTATGTCCATGGTGCTGATACGAATCCTCCTTTGGTCGTTCGCACCGATTCCTTTCCCTTACTGGGTCCCGGTGTCTTAGGGGACAATGAGCAAGATACAAAATTTTTTGGTCATGTTTCGCCTGGTTTAGCAGCTGAGTTTAATTTCGAGGAAATCCGCTTTTCCTGCCAGAGCGAGGGGAATGATCGGATGATTCATATCAAAACTAGCGATCTAGGATGCATTGCATACTTCAAAACAGGGGAAGGAAATTGCTACGGGGTAGCCGAGAACTTTACGCCTTTGGATGAACATGAAGCGTCATTACCCGCGTCTCAAGATGATAGGGCAGGCTCTGATCGCGGAGATGAAGCCATGACTGGAGCTACCTTTCGCAGCAATGCTGGCTTTCGTCATTGGTCTATCAATGATGACGGAGATTGGGAGTGCGATGACGACCCCGATGATGCCGATAACGCTACAATCCACAGAATCTGGTTTAGATAACAAAGAAGGAAACGTATAACTGATACGATATTGTTTTCAGGCTGCTAATTTTATTAAGAGTTTACAATCCCTCCTTATTTACCGTTCCCTTTTTCCGATGACCTAAACTCATAGAACAACTGTGGTAACGAAGCAAAATATGAGTAATGTAAGTAAGAATTCATTAAGAAATTTCGTCGATCAAATGATTCCAAAGGAAAATTTGGAGTCAGGATACGATTTACGAAGACGTTCACGACTTACAATTAATACCGCCTTTTCACTGTTCTTTTTTACTCCAGTTTACTCACTGATATATTGGGGGGTATACGGTCTTCCTTTTGTAGGGTTGTTGATTATTTCGATGGGATTATTTTGTGTGGTTGCCGTCCCCGTTATATTTAAGAAAAGCGGCTCCCTTGCCGCAGCAGTTAATTTTATGCTGGCATGCTTTTATGTGCTCTTAGCTATCGTATCAAGCCATAATGGCGGCATTAAATCGATGACGAATCCATGGATGACAGCCCTACCTGTATTAGCCGTGATGTTGGTGGGTACACGGTGGGGGGTTTTATGGAGCTGCATCGTTATAGGCCACTACGGAGGATACTACCTGCTACACAAATATGGTATTCCTATGCCCCACCAACTGCCTGAACATACTTATATTAGTTCAATTTTTTCATCTTTAACCGGGCTCACTTGCATCTACCTGTTATTAGTAAATCTTTACGAGGCGGGGAAGCAAGGAATGCTTAAGGAGGTAGAGCACCATAAAGGTCTCGCTGAGATCGCTCACCAAAGAGCAAGGCTGGTACTAGATAGTGTCGATCAAGGGTTTGTTATTGTAGATCTTGATGGGACTTTAAACTCCGAGCATTCTAAAGCGCTTGAATCAATTGTAGGTCCCATTAGGGGAGGGCTGACAATTTGGGAGTATCTGACTCAGGTTTCCACTGAAGGGGCTAATTGGTTAGAAATGGCTTGGTTTCAACTGGAAATGAAAAAGCTACCAGTGAGCTTAATTTTGAAACAAATTCCTAAGGTGATCAGAGTCAACGACCATAACCGTTATCTGTCATTAAACTGTCAATACATTGAACAGAGTTGCAAGATATTGGTTGTTATAACTGATATTTCAGAGCGCGTACAGGCTGAGCAAGCGCAGGAATTTCAATCGGAGATCATTGCCATGGTTCATCGTGTCACGAGTTATGGCAGTGTGTTTTACGAATCGATTGAAGAACTTCAGGAGGTCATCAACCGACTTGTCGCAGGGCGGAACACAAGAGAAATGGAAAAAGTGCTATTGCATACCCTCAAAGGAAGCTCAGCAGTAACAGGGATGACATCCATACCACGTATTGTCCATGAGCTAGAGAGCAAATTGGAAGATTCAAATGGTAGCCTTGATAGCAAAGAACTTGAAATGTTGGTCTTGCGATGGAATGCTCTAATGGAAAAATTAGCCCCATTCCTAAAGTCTCGGGATAAGAACCGGATTGAAATTGAGCGCCAGGATTTTGACAGGTTAAAGTGTGCCATTGAGGAAAATTTACCAGCCTTTGAAGTACTGAATCAAATGCATGACTGGCTTAAAGAGCCTACTCTGGTACGCTTACAACAAGCTGCCGATCATGCAAAATTTTTGGCACAAAAGCTGAATAAGCACGAGCTTTGCGTTGAACTGGAAGATAATGGCATCCGCCTGGAAGGTGAAAAATGGCGAGCATTTTGGGCTACCTTTATCCATGCTGTACGCAATGCTGTTGATCATGGTATCGAAGATATTGATACTCGTATCAGAGTCGGGAAAAATCCCCAGGGTACCGTAAAGTTAATAACCAAACATGAAAACGGTAACTTGGTTATTAAAATCTGTGATGACGGTTGCGGTATCGATTGGGATCGGGTAAAGCTGATTGCCAAGGAAAAGCACCTTCCTACTGACACTCAAGAACAGTTGTTTGAGGTTTTATTTCATACGGAAGTTACAACACGGGAACAAGCTGGGTTTTTCTCGGGGCGTGGTGTTGGTATGGCTGCTCTCCATAAATCTTGTATGGATTTAGGGGGCAGGATTGCTATTGAATCGGAACTTGGTATAGGTACAAATATTTCTTTTGTATTTCTCAAAAACTCAGATAACAGCAATGCTGCATAGCTATTGCTGAGGAGAAGTTTCGGAAGTTTCTTTTGGTAATAGAAGTTCTTTTTGGTTTTTCGCCACGGATTTAAAATAGTAAGCTAGAAATAAAGTTAGTCCCAACGCTATTAGAAGCAAAATGATCTTTTTAGTCAAACCTACTCACCTATGTTATAAATAACTAACTAAGTATATTTTGCAGGTAGCTCTTAAGAAAAGCAATCTTTGGTGCTAATTCTCAAAAATTGTAGGTACTTATAAAATAAGTTCTATGGGATTAATTCTTACTGTCGTAGTTAATCCCATGCTTCTCAACTGAAATGGACGATCTACGGCGTTTCAAAAAACTTAGTTAATTCAAATCCGTTTATGATATATCTCGCAT
This sequence comes from Pseudobacteriovorax sp., assembly GCA_050293845.1. Lineage (GTDB taxonomy): Bacteria > Bdellovibrionota_B > Oligoflexia > Oligoflexales > Oligoflexaceae > DT-89. The sequence goes on from JBNKNM010000083.1 coordinate 11,033, forward strand.
GAATGCAGCGAAAATACAATTTCAAAGGTCTAGGGCTGAGAACATTGAAACGAAACAATGCTACAGTAGGATTACTAGCATCTTTTCCCTTGGAAACAGTAAAGGTGCCTAGTGATTTTCGCCCTGCGGGTTCGTCTACAAAAATTTCAAATTTTCCCTGCTTCTTAGCTAGCGCATCGTGGAAGTATAATTTCATTTCATATTTGCCAATGGGGAGGGGGTCAAGAGTTAAAGCGACGTTGGTATGTGCAAGTACTCCATCGCTCAGGACTGATGGCAAATCTGTGTTGCTAATATCACCGCGATCCGAGAAATGCAGGATTTTGTGACGATGTGCGCAGTGTACCTCAGACTGTGAACTGTCATCTTCCCTATTGAATTCAAAGCAGCCTTCGATCTTCATTTTAAGAGGGTTTTGATCGAATACGGGAAATACTTCGCGTGAACTTTTAATGGCCTTACCATCTTCTTCCCATGCATACCAAAATGGTTCGCCTTTCCCACTTTTGCCAAGATCAACTTTAAAAATAAATTCAGGAAGATCTTCATCACCAGGTTTACTGGGACCTGTAGGAGGGTTTTCAGGTGATGGTGCTTTACTGCTATTCTCATCAATGACTTGTTTACTGCTATTCTCATCAATGACTTGTTTACTGCTATTCTCATCAATGACTTGGGTAGTTATGTTGGTATCTTCTTGGTGAGGTGTTGTTACCCCATAATCGGCACCACAAGACAATAAAAAAATACTAGTTAATAACGATAGTACGCGTTGCTGCAAAAATTCTCTCCTCGTAGCCTATTGTTCTTACTAAAAGATTAATTTCACACGAGTATTTCAGTGGGGACCTATAAACTTCAACTAGAGCTATTGCAGTGTGGAGTTCTAATGGATCTGTGAAAAAGTAAATCTTTTCCTCATGGGTTGTGACTAAAATCACCCATGCGAAAATTTCTATAACAATTTGTACCAGTCATAGCTAGTACTTTTGTCTTGTTTGGGGAGATTTCTTCGCAATAGTTTAATGACTACTTAAAATAATGTAGTCTGCAAAATCTACTTGAAATAGAAGACTGAACACCCAAATTACTGTTAGTAGAAGCTTTTTAGAAGATTTTTTTGAATATTTTTGTTTTTCAGCGAACAGATTTATATTTGTGATATTTCAGTTTTGAAAACTTTTTGATATCTTTCTTAAAAGTTCAGAAACATAAGTTAAGGAGGAGATGTTTTATGCAGAAAACATCAGTTTCGCTTTTCAGTGCGCTACGGAAGTGTGGTTTGAGTGCTTGCATAGCCTTTGGATTGCTGGGGACATCGAATTTTGCTCTAGCCAATATGAAAATTCGAGGACTAGATAAAGAAAACCGTGTTCCCAATCAGTACATAGTTGTTTTAAAAGATGATGCCGTGTTTACTATGGAAGCAGCGGGGACACGTTTGTTTGCTTCACGAGATTATGCACAGCATGTTGAGGTGACATCTAATGCTAAGGTTATGCATAAGTTTGGTGGAGTCCTCTCTGGCCTTGTGATCCGTGCCAATGAGAAGGATCTAGAAGAGATTGCTAACGATGATCAAGTCGCATTTATTGAAGCCGATCATTATGTTTCCATTAATACAACACAACCCAATGCTACTTGGGGTATTGATCGCATCGACTCTCGCTCGGGCCGCGATGGCGATTATAACTATTCTTATACTGGGCAGGGTGTTCATGCCTACATTGTTGATACTGGTGTGAGAAGGACTCATAACGAATTTAGCGGCAGAGTTGGGCAAGGGTTTTCTTCCATAAATGATGGCAACGGCTCCAACGACTGCCATGGCCATGGAACCCATGTAGCGGGAACAGTTGGTAGCGATACATACGGTGTGGCCAAAAATGTGACCATACATCCTGTAAGAGTTCTTGATTGCCAAGGTAGTGGAACGGACTCAGGTGTTATTGCTGGTGTTGATTGGGTCGCACAAAATGCACAATTTCCAGCAGTGGCAAACATGAGTCTTGGTGGTTCTGCCTCCTCATCCCTTGATCTAGCTGTTTCAAGGGCTGTTGATGCAGGAGTTGTATTTGTTGTTGCTGCTGGTAACGAAACCCAAAATGCGTGTAATGTATCGCCGGCCAGGGAGCCTAGTGCGATTACAGTAGGGGCGACGACATCTTCAGATAGTCGCTCTTCCTTCTCTAACTTTGGTACATGCCTGGATATTTTTGCTCCTGGCTCCAATATCACTTCAACATATGGAAACTCTGATTCTTCCACTGCCTCACTTAGTGGAACTTCAATGGCATCTCCCCATGTTGCTGGAGCTGTTGCCTTACTTCTGGAGCAGTTTCCTGGTGAATCAACAACCTCCATTACTAACCGCTTGATTGCTAATGCAACTTCTGATGCTATATCTGGTGTCAGAGGCTCCCCCAACAAGTTCCTCTATACGGCACCAGATGGTTCTAATCCTCCAGATCCCGAGCCAGATCCAGATCCCGAGCCAGATCCAGATCCATGTCCCGGATGTGAAGTTTACACTGGTACCCTATCAGACGGTGAGTCAGTGGCTTTCGGTGAAGGAAGCTATTCAGCAGGAACTTTTGCAGCTGAGCTAGTAGGACCAACGTCTGCTGACTTTGACTTGTCTCTGCAAAGAAACTACTTCTTTGGTTGGATAACAGTAGCACAGTCAACTTCTTCTTCTTCCAATGAAAGTATTTCCTACAGCGGTTCTTCGGGAACTTACCGCTGGGTTGTGAATTCCTACTCCGGTTCCGGATCATTTGTCTTAACTGTTAAGTAGTAGCCAGTTTTTTTAGACAATATATTTAGAACAACAAAGAGACGGTACTTCCCTTTAGGGAGGTACCGTTTAAACTTTCAGAAATAGCTGCTGTTGTCGTATTACCAATGCCATCCCCAACCAAGAGATAGGTCGCTCTCCAAAAATTGAGGCTGACCGATGGCTGTGGGATTATTAAATAAGGATAGACTAAGGGAGAGGTTAAGATTTGATTGGATAGGCTTGAACAAAAATTTCAGGGAAAGCTTTGTACTTAAGGCAAAAAGATTTACTTGTTGTTTGGGGGTCAAAAAAGATTGGTCGTAGACCTCCCTTTCAAAATGCCAAAAGCGAGCACCCACACCATAGAGGATGGAGCTATCTATTTTATCTTTTTTTATAGAGGGTAATCGTAGCTCGTCCATAATGCGCAGTTCCCCTCCCAGTATAAAGCTCTTTTGCTCAATTTGAAGTCCCTTACTTTGAATTGTCGATATTTTTTGCGGGTAAAATATTAAATCGCCTGCTAATGCTAGGTGAAAAAGAGCTTGGTGCTTTTGCCATGAAAGCTGATAGCCCTGAAATGAATTCCCAAATAGCTTGTTAGCTAGCTCCTTATCAAAAATCCGACTGAAAGTAGGTCCTCCAGAAATGAAGATACGGGGTTGGTAGTATAAATATGCCGAAAGCGGATACTCTTCGCCATTTTTAAATTCAAAATACTTTTCAATGATGATCTTGTTTTGCTCATCCTTAACGACTAATTGGTTTCTACCTGGTTTTAAGAGTACGGCACCCTTCGATAAATTACCTAATTTCTCGCCATCAAGCTCAATGGAAAACTTCCTCATAAACCATTCGTAGGCATAAAGTAGGGGAGGGCCCTTTTTTTCAACCTTGCCATTAACGATAATCGGGTCTTTGCCTACGACTTCAATTTTAGCTGTAGGATGTTGGGCACCGCTTGTGTGATGAATCACACGATCCGTGGCGTATTGATGAGCCTCGGTGATAGATACTGCGCCATCTTTGTTGAAGTCGTGGTTAAATCCTTCTAGTAGGAAATGTGTATAGATCCCATTGGCATAAGATCCATCTTCCCTAGCTTCTTCACCCCAAGCCGAAGCTGATAGGTAAATGGTACCCTCTTGAATGGGGTCGTCTGGTTCCTTAAAAAAGTCAGATTTTTGGGAAGCTAGCTGGTCGAGTATACTTTGGGTGAGGCGAGATTTCCCGGCGCCTGAATAGCATGCATCAAGGATGATCACCTTGCGGCGGGATTTAAGCTGAGAGAATAATGTGAAGAGATACTCGTGTTCTAATGCTGTTTGTTCGAGGTTTTTAGCATCCGTATCGGCAGTTACCAGAAACTTGCGAATACGATTCGTTTGCTGGTTTTGATCAAAAACCCTACCTACTGTTCCGTGGGAAGAAATATAGACTATAACTGTATCTTCTTCTGAAGTATTTTCTACGCTCAATCTGTTGATGGCATTGAGTATTTCACTTTTACTAACTTTTCTATCTACGTCGTTGTGGGTCGTTAGTAGCCATCCACCATCGAAACGATTTTGAAAATAATTGTAAATATCAGTGGCATCCTTCGCTGCAAATTGCAAGTTACGCCAATATTTATCAGTATATTCATCAATGCCGATACTCAGTAGGAATTTCTTTGCCTGCCTTCTCGCGGCAAAGCAAGGGGGGATGATCGACCAAAAAACCAATAAATATAGAAGGAATTTCAAATTTTCTCCATTACGGATTGAATTCAAGGCAGTGGTGCAGTTCTAAATGCTCCCAGTTTTCAATTGCTAAAGTGATTTTTCTCTCAAGTATCTCTAGGCTGCTTGCCGTAATGAGACATGACTTTTGAATCCCTTGAGGAAGAGGGACTGTCAGCTTTTCTTCGGAAATGGTGCCCTTCCACAATATTCTGGGTTTATCTAGCATCTGGCCAAGGACTGCTATTTCTTGTACTTGGACTGCGGTAATGACTAGGCTATGATCCTTTAAGGACATGGCGATTGAGTCGCTAGTAGGGGTTCCCCCCTTGTTGGTGATGTTCTCTGTACTGATAAACGGAAGTGCAATGAATATCACAGCAGCCAATGCTGCTAGGCTGAGCCATGGGTATATTTTGAATCGCGAATGTTGTCGGGTTTTAGCTACTAATGGGGGTATGTTTTGGGTAATCTTCTGCCAGTTTCGTTCTTTAGAAACCTCATCCACAGGTTTTCCCAGTTTATGGTATTCAGATTCGATTAATGCAACGAACTGTTCGTCATCCAAAAGGTAGTCGGAACTGTTTAAGGGGTTTTTGGGATCACTCATGGAATCTCCTCGCGAACTTCGGATAATCTGTCCTTAATGTGGCCACGGAACTTATTGCGTAGTCTAGAGATGCGCGATGCAAGGGTGCCAATGGGCTCACCCAGCTTATGAGAAATCTCTTGCAGGGAATAGCCGTCTCTATAAAATAGTCGAAAGCACTCTCCACCTTTGGATTCTGCTATTTCATCAATAATATGACCAACCATCTCTACCTCTAATTCTCGTTGAGGATCGGATGTCCACATCCCTTCAGCGACTTCATTGACGCTCTGCCAGTGAGAATCTGTTTTTCGACGGCTCTCCTTTCTATAACTATCAATGACGAGATTTCTTGCAGTAACAAGCAAATAACTTTTGATTTTTGTGGCACCTACCTTAGGTAAGTTCCTGTAAAGACGGAGAAAAGCTTCTTGTATAATATCATCTGTTTTGTCATCCGAAACGTTTAATTTTCGTAGATAAAACTGCAATAATCCGATGTGCTGATCATATATATGTCTGAATTCTTTTTGACTTACAATCATGAACCATCCGTTAATAAACCTTGGTCATATAGCACGTCAAAATAACTATATTCGCCCTTTAGGTCAAGTATAAAAAGACTTTTAGAGTTTAAAAAAACTAAGAACTTGGTGAACTTGATAAATTGACACGTACTCAAGATATGTCACATATCCGATATCTGAAAATTAAGTTCGTATTTTTCTACAAACACCTTTGTCACTAGTGGTACGAATAAGATTCGCTATTTTCACCTGAATCGAGGTACGAGCAAAATAAGTACCGGAGTTAAAACCGTTAAAAAGGACTTTTTTTCCTAAGGAACGAAGAGTCAGGTGAAAATTTCGGACCTGAGCAAATTTTTATTTTTTCTTAGGGTGGATATGGTTCTTCAGTTCCTGTCCGACCCGAAACACCGGGACCTTTCTTGCAGGTATTTTTACGGAAGCTCCTGTTTGTGGGTTAATACCTTTACGTGCTGCACGCTGGGCTACTTTAAATTTACCAAAGCCAGGAAGGACAAAGTCACTTGATAACTTATTTTTCTTCAAGTGCGCGTACCCAATTTCTTTATAAGCATCGAATACACGCTTGATGTCAGCTTTTGCCAGCTCAGTCTCTGCAGAAATAGCTTCAATTAGCTCCGCTTGATTCATGAAATGTCTCCTAAGTTGGTCGTGATTAAACTTGGCTAAAAATTAGCAGGATTGTTATTAAGAATGTTAGCATGGATATTTGGGAATCACTATAATAACAATAATTTTTTAAATGATTTAGTAAACTACAGACAAGAAGTTGACTGGTTGAAATTACCGGTATTTTTTATTCATTTTATAGTACTCTTTTTTATTCAAAGATTCCCTATGGTCAGCTTCACTCAAGACTTCCTCAGGTGGAAACTCTCTGGAGTCAGCTACGCCTAAACTCATTCTTACGGGAATGATTTCAGTTTTGCCTGTTTGTTTAGAGGTACAAGAAATATTAGTTTCTTGCTCTAGCTCTCTGATTCTATCAACTATAGGTAAGGTTCTTTTGTGGTCCGTATTAGGGCATAACACAATGTACTCGTCTCCTCCAGAACGTGATATGATGTCTGTCTTGCGTGTTGAAGTTAATAAAATATCCGCTACTTGCTTGATGAGCTGGTCACCTGCCTCATGGCCATAGGTATCATTCACATACTTTAGCCCGTTAACATCGATAGCGATGATGCTAAAGACGAACTGCGATGTATCTCGGGCCATGTGTTTATATTGCTCTAGTGAGGTATCCAGCCCCCCTCTGTTTAATAGACCAGTTAGAGCGTCGGTATTTGCCATACGCTTGAGTTGTGATCTCAAAAGGTGGTTGTGTATTAAAGCTGATACGAGGCTTAAAAATAGCCGTATAGTAGAAAGTTTTTCTGATTCTATAGGGTGACCTTTGACAAAGACTTTCAGTACGTTGTCGTTTCCAATTTCACCGGGTAAAACCATCCACTCTTCATTTTGATCACCATTGCTTAGTAGCTGGGTTACAGCAGCCATGTCGCTACCATACACAAGATTGGTTTCTTCTGCTTCCTCAGTATCAACATCATCGACTTTATTTTTCTTCTTCTCTCCACCTGAAGCAAATAGGAAGCTATCGTCTTCATCGTCTTCATCAAACAAAAAAGTAATATCGTCATCACTTGCCGATTCAGCGATGACGTTAGTAATAATTTCATGGGTTTCTAAGATTTTTTGCTTATCTTTTTCATCAAAGCCAATAAACCCCATGTATTCAATGACAGTGGGGCGGCCCGCATTTTCTATGATCAAACTAAAGTTCCAGGGCCGGTAAGTATTGTAAAGACGTTCGAGTACCAACTGAATCATCTCATTGAGGGAAGTAATTTCGGTGAGCTCTCTGGTCGTATATAGTAAATACTGCAGATTCGTACGATCATTTTCTGCTTTAATGCCTTGCTCGCGGAGAAGATCATTTTCTTTCTTTAGCCTAGCTAACTCCGCCAGGGTATCTTCCTGTGAAATGTCTTTTACAGATCCCAATATGTCCACCGCATTTTAGTTTTCTACCGGCCATGCATTAATCGGTGCACTGATGGAGGATGTTAGGAATAATTAGAAAATTACCACGAAGTACAGGTTACAATCCCTTATACTTCAGTGGTTTAATGCTGAGCACCGCTAAATGGTAGCCATTTGCAGTGTGTTTCACCGGGCTTGCTTAATTAGTTGGGTAACGAAAGCAATTAATAGTGTCATTAGTCATACGGCCGTCGACTCGTACGGTTGCATTACCTGTTCCTTCGCGTTCTGGGAATGTCTCGTATTTAATGACTATGCGGATATTGAAGCCCCCGTCAAAAATTTTACCAGCTCTATAGCTTGCACGTGTTTGTTGCGTTGCTCCGGAGCCACTGGTCTCTACTGTTTTTGACGCAACTCCTGAACCCACAAGTTCGCTTCCTTCATACACCCTTCCCCACAGCTCATTATCCACCTGAAATAGTGCAATGCGGCGGTTAGGGTTAGAAATGCCCCTACATAGAAGTTCTGTTGTGACGTCTGAGACGGCATACTGTAATGGGATTTCTTCATCTATAGCTTCCCGTACAGTAGCGTCAGCAGGTAATAACTGAGGTGACAGTTTAACGAGTTGATTTTCAGAAGGTCCTGCAAAAATTTCACCCATCAATAGAGTGGATGAAATTACTAGCATAAGTGGTATAACGAATCTCATGATGGGTTCTCCTTTTATTGGGATTTATAGATCTTCTAGCGCGAATTCATGAATTTCTCAATTTCAGAAAGAAAATCTGTTCTTTGACCAGAATACTGAACGAACATTTCAAATTCACATGACAGAGTGTTGCTTAAATTTCCCTCATTACCGAGAATATATAATTATAGCTAAAACACTAGGAAAAAATGGGGATAAAATGAAAACTAAATTACTGTTGATAGGCTCGATGGGGATTTTTATTTCAATGAAATCTATCTGTCAGTCAGACAATAAAAAAATGCAAAAGAAGATTGAAGAAAACCTAGGCTCGCTTCTGAAAGAGAAAGAGCCGCAACTCCTTTCTCATTTAGAAAACCTCACTTCGGGGGTTTCCATCAAATCCTATGAGCAGATGAGAGAATTGCTATTGCAGGCTATGGGTAATTACCAAGAGTTTTGTTTGTCATCTCCAGGAATGAGCAGCGATATGATTTTTTCAAATTATTGTTTAAAATTTGACCAAGCTGAATCTGCTCGTATTCATTAGAAAAAAAGTAGCATTATTGGGGAGTAACCTTACTCATCTAAAAACTAACGCAATAAATGTTAAAAAAAATAAAGAAATCAATGGTTTCTGCCGATCATAAAGATGCAAGGAGAGACATTGATGGCAGCCCAAATTATAGCATATCTTGGCTCTAAAGTAGCTTTTAGACTTTGGCTCAGCCTGAGTGTTTTTTTTGTTCTATGCCTAGCCATCAAACTTTATGTGAACCGCGAGCAACTCACCTTGGTACATGGTATTCTATTTACCACAGACCTTATGCATTTTTGGCTTCCTATTTTAATGGGTAGGTATCTTTGCCGTATAAATTCAGATCAGACGTAAATTTTGCAGTATTTTAATTTTTTTTTAAATAAATACAGTAAATTAATTAATATTGAAATTAATTCTCATAATTATTATAACTTTTTCCGATAAAAGGGTATTGGAGGGCGTTAGTGATGTATGTTTGCTTGTGTTTAGGCATTTCGGATAAAAAAATTAAAGAACTTGCCCAGCAAGGAGCTGGGGTTTGCGAAATCCAAAAAAGCTGCAAAATAGGTACATCCTGCGGGGTCTGTGTAGCTGAACTGCGTAAACTATTGAGAAATGCTAATTCTGGACAGTAAAGTTCAGCTTATGGTGCATTTTTGAAAACTAGAAACTTTCCATCGTTAGTTCATTTATATCTACAATTTCTTCCTGTGACTTCATGTTTGCAATTTTACACGCATATTTTGCAGCTTTTGTGAATTGGTCGGCTCCCGTTTTTTGCGAGGAAAGAAACCAATGCTTAGCATTTTGTAAATCTTTATGCCTTAAATAGCCTAACCCAACATTGAACATTACTTTGGATTTCATAATGGGGCAATCCAGCTGATCCAAAGCCAAACTGTAATAAAGACAAGCCTCAGAAAGCTTGCCTTTATGAACCTCAACAATGGCTAAGGTATTGAGAAGGCTGGCATAGGAGCCGGAAAAACTTACAGGTAATTCTGCAGCTTGTGATTCTAAGGTTTTAGACATTTCTAATCCTAGTTTTACGCGGTTTTCAGTCGGGTCTAATTGCGAAGCCCGCAAGAAGCTCTGCTGGGCAATGGCGCAGTCTTTATTACTCAATTCAATTTTACCAAGTAAGCATATGCGTTCGGTGTTAAAAGGAGAGATGAAGTCCGCTTTTTTCAGAAGTTGGTATGCTTGCGGTATACGACCAGTTTTGCAGTAGATCTTTGCCAAAGTGTTGAGAGCACTGACATTACTGGGATCGTCCGTCAGTAACGTTCTGAGTATACATTCCGCCTCCTTATGGTGCCCGGAAATGAAAAAATTAGTTGCCATAATTTTTCCCAATGGTGCAGGGTTGGGAGCGACCTTAAGCAGATCAATAAATTGACTAACAATTATTTCAAGTTCATCGATATGATTACTGATCAGGTTTGCTAGGGTTAGGTTATTTTTGTCTAGCCAGTTTTTTTCCTTCAAAATATCTTCAATTTTTGCATTTTTTATTGCTTGAACTGCTGCAATAGTTCCCAACATTGCTGTTCGAGAAAAATTATTGCTTTCAAGCAGATTGAGTTGTTGCGCTA